>NZ_CAXSXW010000022.1:0-98009 GCF_964241505.1 Klebsiella sp. Q11 | reverse complement strand
GTCCCGTATAATACGTTTTCCTCATTCAGAGTCAAGCGATTATTTTCGCTTTTCTCTGCCGGTATTCATCGCTGAATCCCGCTGACCCGGCGGGCTGTAAGCCGTTGTTCCGTGTCAGTGGGAGCGCATTATAGGGAGTAATTCCGAAGTGACAAGGGGAAATTTCAAAAAACTTTTCGTTCGCTCAACTTTCCATCACCAGGGTGATTTAACGCGCTATTTGCTGGTCATTTGCGCAATTTCCCGCGCAAATCTGCCCACCTGCTGCCAGTCGGTATACACCACTTCTTTAGTGACATCCGTTTCGCCGCCGGTCATCTTCATAATAAGGCGAATCATAAACCGATCGTACCAACGATAGCGTGGATAGCGGAGCGCGCCGGCAAACACCGCGCAGTGCTGCGGCTGCCACGGCGAGTTAAGCAGAAACTTGCGGGTGTAGCTGTTGGTCTGCGGCGTTCGTTTTTCTGGCTTACGCGCGACGAGGTTGACCGAGAAAAAGGCGCCCGGTAGCGCCTGCAGCGGCTGAAGATGCGTTTTTACAAACCGTTCTAAGGCGGGATGAAAATGACCATAGCGGATTGATGCGCCGATGACGACACGATCGTATAAGGGCCACTCCACTTCATTGGTGCGGTTGAGATCGATCGTGTCCGCATCAATCCCCTGCTCTTTTAATTCAGATGCCAGATAGGAGGCGATTTCACGCGTCTGTCCGTCGCGGGTAGAAAAGAGAATCAAAGTTTTCACAGGCACTCCTGTTATTCGCGCCAGAAAGTCGGAGTAAATAGCACCAGCAAGGTGAACACTTCCAGACGACCAAACAGCATATTAGCAATCAAGATCCATTTTGCGACAGGGTTCATCGTCGCAAAGTTATCCGCCACCACGCCCAGCCCAGGGCCAAGGTTATTCAGCGTCGCAACGACCGAAGCAAAGGCCGAGAAATCATCCACGCCGGTGGCGATAATCGCCAGCATACTAATGATAAACACCAGCGCATAGGCGGAGAAGAATCCCCAGACGGCTTCCAGGATACGTTCCGGCAGCGCGCGGTTCCCCAGTTTAATACTATATACCGCGTTAGGATGTACCAGCCGTTTAAGCTCACGGTTACCCTGCTTGAAAAGCAGAAGAATACGGATAACCTTCAAACCACCGCCAGTCGACCCGGCACAGCCGCCGATAAAAGCCGAACAGAGGAGGAGGACCGGTAAAAATAGCGGCCAGCGCGCAATGCTGTCGGTCGTGAAGCCCGCCGTTGTCGCCATCGACACAACCTGAAAGAACGCCTGATTCACCGTCATGAGTGCCGAACTGTAGACGTCATGCAGCCACAGCACCAGGGTACATACCACCACCAGCGTGAGCTGCACGCCGATGAACATGCGGAATTCGGGATCGCGCCAGTACACTTTCAGGCTGCGCCCGCTGAGTAATGAAAAGTGCAGGCCGTAGTTACAGCCCGATATCAGCAAGAAAATAGCAATAATGGAGTTAATCGTTGGGCTATTAAAGTAGCCCACGCTGGCGTCATGGGTGGAGAATCCGCCAATCGCAATCGTCGAGAAACTGTGCCCGATGGCGTCGAACGCCGGCATGCCGGCAAACCACAGCGCCAGCGCACAGGCCACCGTCAGTAAGACATAGATAAGCCACAGCGTTTTCGCCGTCTCAGCAATGCGCGGCCGCATCTTGTTATCTTTCAGCGGCCCGGGCATTTCCGCCCGATACAGCTGCATCCCCCCGACGCCCAGTATCGGCAGTATCGCTACCGCCAGCACGATGATCCCCATCCCGCCAAACCATTGCAGCATCTGACGATAGAAAAGAATGGCGTGGGGTAACGAATCTAACCCAACCAGCGTGGTTGCCCCGGTCGTTGTCAGACCCGAGAAGGATTCAAAGAAGGCATCCGTAATGCTCAGGTTGGGCTGTTCAGAGAAGATAAAGGGCAGCGAACCGACGCTTCCGAGCACCGTCCAGAACAGCACGACGATGAGAAACCCTTCGCGGGATTTCAGTTCACCCTTCTCACGACGGTTGGGCCACCACAGCAGCGAACCGATCGCCAGGGCAACAAAAAAGGTCTGGGTAAACGCCCGTCCCGCACCATCGCGATATATCAGGGCTATTAATCCCGGGAGGATCATTGTCCCCGAAAACAAAATGACCAGCAGTCCAACGATTCGGGTTATCGCGCGAAAATGCATCTCTGGCGCTTCCTTTGATATGCAAAAAAATCAGGTGGGGATTATTCGTCAATCTTCAGTAATTGCAACGAACCGCGACTAAAATCAGCCAGTTTTGCTGAAAATAGCGCCACTTCAGCCTGAGGAAGCGCCACGCGCAGCTGAACAGACGCTTGATATTCGCTTTCGACAATTTTCCCTGAGAACTGAGCCAACAGCGTTTCAATCCCGGCCAACTGCCCGTATTCACACTGCAAAGTATACGCGGTCAGCGGCGTCTTGCGCTGTGTTGTCAGCAGCGCAAGCGCCTGGTGCACACCGCCGCCGTACGCTTTGACCAGGCCGCCGGTGCCCAGCAGAATACCACCGTAGTAGCGCACGACGACAGCGGTTATCTCGCCGACGCCGCTACCCATCAGCTGCGCCAGCATCGGTTTACCCGCCGTCCCCGCCGGTTCGCCATCGTCGGAAAACCCCAGCTGCTGCGAGTCATTCGGAGGCCCGGCGACCCACGCCACGCAGTGGTGACGGGCATCCGGGTGATCCGCCCTGACTGACTCGACAAACGCCTTTGCTGCCGCTACGCCGTCGGTGTGCGCCAACAGCGTGATAAAGCGGCTCTTTTTGATCTCTTCCACAAAGGTGGCCGGCGCGGCCGGTATCAACCAGCTTTCCATTACGCCAGTTTCAGATCGCGCGTCATGTTTTCAATACTGTTTTCGTGGATCACGACGTTGTCTTCAATACGAATACCGCCAAACGGTTTCAGCGCTTCAATTTTCTGCCAGTTGAAGTGTTTGCTGAACTGCCCTTCGCGCCACGGCGCCAGCAGCGATTCAATAAAGTAGATGCCCGGTTCAATCGTCAATACCATCCGCGGCTGCAGTACGCGCGTGCAGCGCAGGTAAGGATATTTTGCCGGCGCGGCCAGATGGGTACCCGAATCATCCTGCATAAAACCCGCGACATCATGAACCTGGAGACCTAAAGGATGACCAATGCCGTGTGGCATAAACGGTCCGGTCAGGTCGTTTTCCACCATCGCTTCTTCGCTCATATCTTTGACTATCTGATGTTTGCGCAGCAGTTTGGCAATACGCTGATGGAACTGGACATGATAATCCACGTAGCTCACGCCCGCCTTCATGGTGCTAATCAGCGCCAGCTGTTCCTCATTAACGTCTTTAATCAGTTGAGCATAGTCACTATCGCCATGCGCCGCCCAGGTACGCGTCAGATCCGCCGCATAGCCGTTATATTCCGCGCCCGCATCCAGCAGGAAGCTGCGCAATTCCGCCGGCGCGCGATGATCCAGCTTCGTATAATGCAGCACGGAGGCATGTTCGTTCAGCGCCACAATGTTGCTGTACGGTACATCGGTGTCGCGATGGCCGGTCGCGGTCAGATAGGCCTGGTTGATATCAAACTCGCTCATCCCGGAGAGGAACGCTTCATGAGCGGCCTGATGACCGTTAACCGCTGACTTCTGCGCTTCGCGCATGCAGGCCAGCTCATAGTCAGTTTTATAAGAACGATAGTAGTGCAGATAATCGATCGCCCCTTTCGGGTTGATTTTATCCGCCGCGATATCTAACCCCAACGCACGTTCTGGCACCGGCCCGATATAGGCAATATTGCCGCGCGCGGCAGGCAGCTGGCTACCGATACCATCCGCTTTCGGCAGGGCAATCACATCCACCTCTTCGGTCCAGAATGAGGTCGGCAGCGGTTCCACGTTATGCCAGTAGTCGACCGGCAGATAGAACCACAGTTTGGGTTTATTGACGCCGTCCACCAGCAGCCAGCAGTTAGGGACCTGCGTAACCGGCACCCAGGCTTTGAACTGGGGATTGACCTTGAACGGATACGGATGATCGTCAAGGAAGACGTTGACCAGTTCACCGGAGTGGATCAGCAGGGCATCCAGCTTAAAGCGGGCCAGAACATCGCGGGTGCGTTCTTGTAAGGTAACGATATGATTTTTATAGAGACCGGCAAGGGATTCCATCATTTATCCTTTGATTTTATGAGATCGTGATGCTTCGCATCTTAGCACAATGACCTCAAACGGGGTGATCTCTACCGGGTGTGATCCGACCAGCATTTATTTAAAGTCTTATTTGCAATTTCTTAACATAAAATCCACACTCCGTCTCATCTGGTATGACCAGATCATATTGCTGGATTCAGGAGACTGACATGCTCTACAAAGGCGACACCCTGTACCTCGACTGGCGGGAAGACGGCATTGCCGAACTGGTATTTGATGCCCCCGGCTCGGTCAACAAGCTCGATACCGCAACCGTAGCCAGCCTCGGTGAAGCGCTGGACGTACTCGAAAAACAAAAAGATCTGCAAGGGCTGCTGCTACGCTCCGAGAAAGCCGCTTTTATTGTCGGCGCGGATATCACCGAATTTCTTTCTCTGTTCCTGGTTCCCGAAGAACAGCTCAGCCAGTGGCTGCATTTCGCTAATAGCGTATTTAATCGCCTGGAAGATTTGCCGGTTCCGACCATCTCCGCCGTCAACGGCTATGCGTTGGGCGGCGGCTGCGAATGCGTGCTGGCGACCGATTATCGCCTGGCGACGCCGGATCTGCGCATTGGTCTGCCGGAAACGAAGCTGGGCATCATGCCGGGCTTTGGCGGCTCGGTGCGGATGCCGCGGATGCTTGGCGCGGACAGCGCGCTGGAAATCATTGCCGCCGGCAAAGACGTTGGCGCCGAACAGGCCTTAAAAATCGGCCTCGTCGATGGCGTGGTTAAGCATGAAAAACTGATCGATGGCGCGGTCGCGATTCTGCGTCAGGCTATTAAAGGCGACCTGGACTGGAAGGCGAAGCGCCAGCCGAAGCTGGAGCCGCTGCATCTGAGTAAAATTGAAGCCGCGATGAGTTTTACCATCGCCAAAGGCATGGTGGCGCAAACCGCCGGGAAGCACTACCCGGCCCCGATTACCGCCGTTAAAACCATCGAAGCCGCCGCCCGCTTTGGCCGCGAAGAAGCGCTGGATCTGGAAAATAAAAGTTTCGTTCCGCTGGCGCATACCAACGAGGCGCGTGCGCTGGTAGGTATCTTCCTTAACGATCAGTACGTCAAAGCAAAAGCGAAGAAGCTGACGAAAGATATCGACACGCCAAAACACGCGGCCGTGCTGGGCGCGGGAATTATGGGCGGCGGCATTGCATACCAGTCAGCCTGGAAAGGCGTGCCGGTCGTCATGAAAGATATCAACGACAAATCGCTGACGCTGGGCATGACCGAAGCGGCCAAGCTGCTGAATAAACAGCTTGAGCGCGGCAAAATCGACGGTCTTAAGATGGCTGGCGTCATTTCTACTATTCAGCCAACCCTGGATTACGCCGGCTTTGAACGCGTGGACGTCGTGGTCGAAGCCGTTGTTGAGAATCCGAAAGTGAAAAAAGCGGTGCTGGCGGAAACGGAAGACAAAGTCCGCCCGGATACCGTGCTGGCTTCGAATACCTCCACCATTCCCATCAGCGAGTTGGCCAGCGTACTGAAGCGCCCGGAAAACTTCTGCGGTATGCACTTCTTTAACCCGGTGCACCGGATGCCGCTGGTCGAGATCGTTCGCGGCGAGAAAAGCTCGGACGAAACCATTGCGAAAGTGGTCGCCTGGGCCAGCAAAATGGGCAAAACGCCGATTGTGGTCAACGACTGCCCCGGTTTCTTTGTTAACCGCGTGCTGTTCCCCTACTTCGCCGGTTTCAGCCAGCTGCTGAGCGACGGCGCGGACTTCCGCAAAGTCGATAAAGTGATGGAGAAGCAGTTTGGCTGGCCGATGGGCCCGGCCTATCTGCTGGACGTCGTTGGCATTGATACCGCGCATCACGCGCAGGCGGTCATGGCGGCGGGCTTCCCGCAGCGGATGCAGAAAGATTATCGCGATGCGATCGATGCGCTGTTCGACGCTAACCGTTTCGGCCAGAAAAATGGCCTCGGCTTCTGGCGCTACAAAGAAGACAGTAAAGGTAAGCCGAAGAAGGAAGAGGATGCCGCAGTCGATAGCCTGCTGGCGGAAGTCAGCCAGCCGAAGCGTGATTTCAGCGATGAAGAGATTATCGCCCGCATGATGATCCCCATGGTCAACGAAGTGGTGCGCTGTCTCGAAGAGGGCATTATCGCCACCCCGGCAGAAGCCGATATGGCGCTGGTTTATGGCCTGGGCTTCCCTCCGTTCCACGGCGGCGCGTTCCGCTGGCTGGATACGCTCGGTAGCGCAAAATATCTCGATATGGCCCAGCAGTATCAGCATCTCGGCCCGCTATACGACGTGCCGGAAGGATTGCGCAGCAAAGCGCGTCATAACGAACCGTACTATCCACCGGTTGAGCCTGCCCGTGCGCCAGGCGACCTGAAAAAGGCTTAAGGAGTCACAATGGAACAGGTTGTCATTGTCGATGCAGTTCGTACCCCGATGGGCCGTTCAAAGGGCGGCGCCTTTCGCCACGTGCGCGCAGAAGATCTCTCCGCGCACCTGATGCGTAGCCTGCTTTCTCGCAACCCATCCCTTGAAGCCAGCACGATTGACGATATTTACTGGGGCTGCGTTCAGCAGACTCTGGAACAGGGCTTCAATATTGCCCGCAACGCGGCGCTGCTGGCGGAAATCCCGCATTCGGTACCCGCCACCACGGTCAATCGGCTGTGCGGTTCTTCCATGCAGGCGCTTCACGACGCGGCACGCATGATCATGACCGGCGACGCCAGCGTATGCCTGATTGGCGGCGTAGAGCATATGGGCCACGTCCCGATGAGCCACGGCGTAGATTTCCATCCGGGCCTGAGCCGTAACGTCGCCAAAGCCGCCGGAATGATGGGGCTGACGGCAGAAATGCTGGCGCGCCTGCACGGCATCAGCCGCGAGATGCAGGACCAGTTTGCGGCTCGCTCCCACGCCCGCGCCTGGGCCGCGACGCAATCCGGCGCATTCAAAGCGGAAATTGTCCCGACCGGCGGTCACGACGCCGACGGCGTGCTGAAGTCTTACAGCTACGACGAAGTGATTCGCCCGGAGACAACGGTTGAAGCGCTGGCCGCGCTTAGACCCGCTTTCGATCCGGTAACCGGAACCGTGACGGCGGGAACCTCATCCGCCCTCTCCGATGGCGCCGCAGCCATGCTGTTAATGAGCGAAAGCCGCGCCCGCGAACTGGGCCTGAAGCCCCGCGCTCGCGTGCGTTCGATGGCTGTCGTCGGCTGCGACCCGTCAATAATGGGTTATGGTCCGGTTCCCGCGTCAAAACTGGCGCTGAAAAAAGCCGGGCTCTCCACCAGCGATATCGATGTGTTCGAAATGAACGAAGCTTTTGCCGCGCAGATCCTGCCGTGCATTAAAGATCTGGGACTGATGGAACAGATCGACGAGAAGATCAACCTCAACGGCGGCGCGATCGCCCTGGGTCATCCGCTCGGCTGTTCCGGCGCGCGCATTAGCACCACATTGATCAATCAGATGGAGCGCAAAGACGCGCAGTTCGGCCTGGCGACGATGTGTATTGGTTTAGGTCAGGGTATCGCGACGGTATTCGAGCGGGTTTAATCAAAGAGTCATCTCAAAGCCATTGGTGCCAGAACAAGGCGGCAAGTGAATGAATCCCGATGAGCTTACATATAGTAAGTGATTCGGGTGAATGAATGCAGCCAACGCAGTTATGGTGACAATGGCGAAGAGAGAGGGTTTAGTTGCCGTTCTTCCCGCCTGTCAGGGGCGGGTTTTTTATTTCCGCTATTCGGTTATTATCACCGGATACGTCACGCTCATTAAGGATAATGAAGAGTCATGAAAATAATCCCCATCATTTTTTTGCTAACGACGTTCCCTGCCGCAGCGCTCGCCAGCGAACAGGATAACGCTCAGGCCTGCCTCTCATGGGGGATCGGTAAAATGGCGCAGGATCCGCAAAGCGAGCGGTTCAAGGATCTGACCGTCACCGATATCACTACCGAACGCTATGATGAGAAGATAGGCAGCCAGCATATCGCGACGCAGCTAGCCGCCACGCTGGAAAAAGAAGGGAACCCGGTAGGGAAAATGCTCTGTTTGCTGGAAAACGAGCGACCGCTGTACGTTTACTTCAGCGATGCCCGGTAACAACAGCATCCGGGCCAAAAGCCCGGATGCCGGCAGAGCGGCTATCAGATAAACGCAAAGGCATCGCCAAACAGGCGATCTTCGCGCGCGCCGCGCTCGTTGCAGAACAGGTCGCGGGCAATTTTCGCCATCTCGAAGCGGCCAGCGATATAGATATCATGCTCGCCCAGCGTACCGTAATCCTGCAGAACCGCCGTGAGTACGGTTCCGGTACGGCCACGCCACTCGGCGTCAGGCTGCTCAACAACAGGTTCGACGCGCAGGCCCGGATGCTGCAGGCTTAACGCTTCGAGCTCGGCCAGGTCATAGAGATGTTTCGCTTCGCGCCCGCCCCAGTAGATGGCGATATCGCGATTCGGATTGCGCGCCAGCGCGGTGAGCAGAATCGAACGCACGTAAGAGAAGCCCGTTCCCCCGGCGATTAAAATCAGCGGGCGTTCTTCGTCATCGCGCAGCCAGGCTTCGCCATGCGGCATATCGACCTCGATTTGACGCTCTTTCAGGATCCGATCCATCACTGCCATCGCATACAGATTAAGTTCAGATGCACCGATATGCAGCTCGATAAACTCCTGTTCCGACGGCGTGGAGGCCATCGAGAATGGGCGCTTATCGCGTTCGTCCATCACGACCATCAGATACTGACCGGCACGGAAGGAAAACGCCGCTTCCGGCACTAATCGAACGCGATACACAGTATCGGTAATCGCCTCCACTGAGGTCACTTTACAGCTTAAGGTTGTCATGCGTCCCCTCTGTCGGGTCTATTGTGCAAAACAGCGGCGTAGCCCCGCTTACTGTTATTTGAAGATAGCCAGTTCATCCCAGATGGCGTCGACGCGCGCCGTCACCTCAGGATCTTTCTTGATCGGACGACCCCACTCGCGCTGGGTCTCTCCAGGCCATTTATTTGTGGCATCCAGCCCCATTTTTGAACCCAAACCGGAAACCGGTGAGGCAAAATCCAGATAATCAATTGGCGTATTTTCTACCAGTACCGTATCACGCGCCGGGTCCATACGGGTAGTAATCGCCCAAATCACATCATTCCAGTCGCGCGCGTTGACATCGTCATCGCAGACAATAACGAACTTGGTATACATGAACTGGCGGAGGAACGACCAGACGCCCATCATGACGCGTTTCGCGTGACCGGCGTACTGCTTCTTCATCGTGACGACCGCCAGGCGATAGGAACAGCCTTCAGGCGGCAAATAGAAATCCACGATTTCAGGAAACTGCTTTTGCAGAATGGGGACGAACACTTCGTTCAGCGCAACGCCCAGTACCGCCGGCTCATCCGGCGGACGCCCGGTATAGGTCGAGTGATAGATGGCATCTTCACGCTGAGTAATGTGGGTAACGGTAAAGACCGGGAAGTTATCCACTTCATTGTAGTAGCCAGTATGGTCGCCATAGGGGCCTTCCGGCGCCATTTCTCCGGCTTCAATATACCCTTCCAGCACGATCTCCGCGCTGGCGGGCACCTCAAGATCGTTAGAGATGCACTTCACGACTTCGGTTTTGGTGCCGCGCAGTAGTCCGGCAAAAGCGTATTCGGAAAGAGTATCCGGAACCGGAGTCACCGCCCCGAGAATGGTTGCCGGATCGGCACCCAGCGCGACGGAGACCGGGAAACGCTCGCCAGGACGCGCCGCGCACCACTCCTGGAAGTCCAGCGCGCCGCCGCGATGCGATAGCCAGCGCATAATCAGCTTGTTCTTGCCAATCAGCTGCTGGCGATAAATGCCCAGATTCTGCCGCTCTTTATGCGGGCCGCGGGTCACCGTCAGACCCCAGGTGATCAGCGGCGCGGCATCTTCCGGCCAGCAGGTCATGATCGGGATACGGGTCAAATCAACTTCATCACCCTGAATGATTTTTTGCTGGCACGGAGCTCCGCGCAGACGCTTAGTCGGCATATTCAGCACCTGTTTGAACTGCGGCAGCTTATCAAACAGATCGCGGAAACCTTTTGGGGGTTCCGGCTCTTTCAGGAATGCCAGAAGCTTACCCACTTCCCGCAGAGAACTGACATCCTCCTGCCCCATCCCCAGCGCGACTCGCCGCGGCGTGCCGAAAAGATTACACAGCACCGGCATGGCGTAGCCCTTGGGATTTTCGAATAGCAGCGCCGGACCGCCAGCTCGCAAAGTGCGGTCGGCAATTTCGGTGATTTCCAGGTGAGGATCGACCGGCAGGGAGATCCGTTTCAATTCCCCCTGCTGCTCCAGTAATGTCAGAAATTCGCGTAGATCGTGGTATTTCATGGAGTTGTTATTGACCTCTATACAGGCGGGTGATTATACGGCGTTCGCCGGAGCTATGCTGTATTTTTGTTAAATTAGCGTGAAAGAACGCTGAAATTTAGTTTTCACCCGCAATGATTTCGCGATCGTACCGGGCTTTTGTTATGCTTGCAGCTAGTAGCATTGGAAAGAGTCATTATGCAAGCCTGGTACTTACTTTATTGCAAACGTGGGCAGCTTGAACGAGCCCAGGAACACCTTGAACGGCAGGCCGTTAATTGCCTGATGCCAACGATCGAGCTGGAAAAAATCGTCCGCGGTAAACGCACGACGGTCAGCGAGCCCCTGTTCCCAAATTATCTGTTTATCGAGTTCGACCCGGAAGTGATTCATACCACTACCATCAGCGCCACGCGCGGTGTGAACAGTTTTGTGCGTTTCGGCGCGCTGCCCGCTATCGTGCCATCTGCCGTCATTCATCAGCTTTCCATCTACAAACCGGAAGGTATCACCGATCCTGAAACGCCGCACGAAGGCGACAGCGTGCTGATTACCGATGGCGCTTTTGAGGGTCTGCAGGCTATTTTTACCGAACCGGACGGCGAAGCCCGCTCGATGCTGCTGCTGAATCTGCTTAACAAGCAGGTGCTCCAGAGCGTTAAAAATACTGACTTTTATAAAATCTGACGGCGCTTAAAAACCCACGCCAAAAAGTCTTCTGACGTTAGCATCAGTCACATCTTCCAGCCATTGCGCCTCCTCCCCACGCCATTGCGCGATGCGGGTCAGAATATGCGGCAGGTAGGCGGGCTCATTGCGGCGAGAAGCGGGTTTTGGCAGCATATCTCGCGGCAACAGGTACGGCGCATCGGTCTCAATCAGCAGGCGCTCTGCCGGAATATCGACCAGCAGCTCTCGCAGCTCCAGCCCCCGACGCTCATCGCATACCCAGCCGGTGATACCAATAAATAAACCGTGCTCCACGCATTCGCGCATCTCTTCGCGGCTACCGGTAAAACAATGCACAACGGCCCCCGGGAGCTTATCAAGCCAGGGCACCAGCAGGGCCAGGAAGCGCTCGTGCGCATCGCGGCAGTGCAGAAATACCGGCATCGACAGCTCCGCGGCCAGCGCCAGCTGAGCGCTAAACGCCGCTTCTTGCTCCTGAGGCGTCGAAAAATTGCGGTTGAAATCCAGCCCGCACTCACCCACCGCAACGACTTCCGGCTCGCGAGCCAGCGCATAGACCGCTGCCGCCGCCGAGTCCGTCCAGCTGCGACTGTCGTGGGGATGAACGCCGGCCGTTGACCAGCACCCGGAATAACGGCGCGCCAGCTGCTGAGCCTGCGCGCTTTCATGCAGGTTGGTTCCCGTCAATAGCATCCCGCTGACGCCCGCCGCCCGGGCCCGGGAAACCACCTCGTCGCGATCGCGGGAAAACTGCGAACTGGTCAGATTTACGCCGATATCAAACATCATCGCTCCCATACGGCAACCGCCCTGGCGGGCGGTTGAACGTTATTCTTCTTTGCCCTGCGCCTCTTCGGCAGCGGCATCCTCATCACGCGTCAGGCGTTTACCGGTGTAGAACCGCGCGAAGAAGACCCCGACCTCAAACAGACAGTACATCGGAATCGCCAGCAGGGTTTGCGAGAACACGTCCGGCGGGGTCAGCAGCATCCCGACAACGAATGCGCCAACCAGTACGTAGGGGCGTTTCTTACGCAGGTCGTCCGGCGTGGTGACGCCCATCCAGCACAGCAGGACTATGGCCACCGGAACCTCGAATGAGACGCCAAAGGCGATAAACAGCGCCATCACAAAGTCGAGGTAGCTACGAATATCGGTAGAGACCTGTACGCCTTCCGGCGCCGCGTGGGTCAGAAAACCAAACGCCAGCGGGAAAACGACGAAGTAGGCAAAGGCCATGCCGATATAGAACAGCAGCGTACTGGAGACCAGCAGCGGCATAACCAGCCGACGTTCATGCTTATACAGCGCTGGCGCCACAAAGGCCCAGACCTGATACAAAATGACCGGGACCGACAAAATTATCGATACCATAAAGGTCAGCTTGATCGGCGTGAAGAAAGGCGAGGCCACATCCGTGGCGATCATGGTCGCACCGACCGGCATCTGCCGAATCAGCGGCGCGGAAACCAGCTGATAGATATCGTTGGCGAAATAGACTAACGCCAGGAAAATCACCAGAATCGCAAGAATGCTGTTGATCAAGCGCTTGCGCAGCTCAATCAGATGCGTAATTAGCGGTTGAGTATCGTCTACGCCCATTTTTACTGTTTATCACTCGGTACAGGGGAGGAGGAATCGGAAGCCGACACGGCAGCTTTCACTTTCGCTGCCGGGATTTCACTCTGCGAAGCGGGGAGTTCTTCAGACACGGAGTCAGGCGCATGCTCTGGCGCACTGGCCTGATGTTCAGCCGTCGCTGGCGTCACGTCCTTGCGCTGCTCTTCACTCCCTTTTACGACCGGGTTGTGAATGGTATTGGCTTCATCGCTGGCTTTTTCAGGATCGTGGGCGGAGTAGGATCGCTTCATAGATTCAGCCGCTTCACGCAGTTCATCCATTGAAGCTTTTAGCTCGGGCGTCAGGTTGTCCAGGCTGGCCTTTTCCACCTTTTTAAGGCTTTCCTGAAACTCCTGCAGTTTTAATTCCTGGGTAATTTCATTTTGTACGGTAGCCGCAAGCGACCGCAGCGTGCGGATCCAGCTCACCACCGTCTTTACCGCTACCGGTAGTCGCTGTGGCCCCAGAACGATGAGGCCAATCACGAATACCAGCAGCAGCTCACTAAAACCGATATCGAACACGAATTACACCTGCTCTTTGTCGTGGCGTTTAGTCTCGTCTTTCTTTGCATCATCCGGCTTATCAGCAAGGGTCTTCGCCGCGAAATCTGCATCCGGCGCGGAGGATTTTTCCGGTTTCTCTTCGTCGCTCATGGCCTTTTTAAAGCCTTTGATCGACGCCCCTAAATCTGAACCGAGCGAGCTCAGCTTTTTTGTCCCAAAAAGCAGAACCACGATGACGACAACAATGAGTAACTGCCAAATACTGATACCACCCATACACATTCCCCTATGACAGATGATGAATTATTAGGACGCATTATACACATTATGCGCAGTGATAAAGGCGGCCGCCGTCAGTTCGTCTTTCGCCAGCCGATAAGCCAGGTTACGACCCCAGCGGCCATCAGCCAGCCTGGCATCATGCCCCACTCGGGACGATGAATGAATAGCAGCGTACCACTCAGTAATAAAACCGCGCCTATACCGAACAAATAGCGGGACTGACCCTGGCGCACGTGCCGCACCTGGATGTCGCGCACGATGGTATCGACGCTATTCTGCAGCTGCTTGCTTTGCTGCAGGCTCTGGTAAACCAGCTCCGGTATTTCCGGCATTCTTTCGATCCAGAACGGCGCTTTTTCTTTAAACGCCCGCACCAGAGCCGGAATGCCCACCTGATCTTTGATCCACGATTCAAGGAACGGTTTCGCCGTTTTCCACAAGTCTAACTGAGGATAGAGCTGGCGACCTACACCTTCTACGTAAAGTAATGTCTTCTGCAGCAGAACCAGCTGCGGCTGCACTTCCATATTGAAACGTCGCGCCGTATTAAACAGGTTCAACAACACGTGGCCAAACGAGATTTCCGCCAGCGGTTTTTCAAAGATAGGCTCGCAGACGGTACGAATAGCAAACTCGAACTCTTCGACGTTGGTATCCGCGGGAACCCAGCCGGAATCAACGTGCAGCTCCGCAACTTTGCGATAATCGCGGTTGAAGAAGGCAATGAAGTTCTCCGCCAGATAGCGCTTATCCTCTTTGTTCAGCGAACCGACAATACCGCAGTCAATACCAATGTACTGCGGATCTTCCGGATGATGACGACTGACAAAAATATTGCCCGGATGCATGTCGGCATGGAAGAAGCTGTCGCGGAAAACCTGCGTAAAGAAGACCTGCACGCCACGCTCGGCCAGCAGCTTCATGTTAGTCCCCTGCGCTTCCAGCGCGGCGACGTCGGACACCGGGATCCCGTAAATCCGCTCCATCACCATCATGCCTTCGCTACAGTAGTCCGAATAAACTTCCGGGACATAAAGCATTGGGCTCTCGTCGAAGTTGCGGCGAAGCTGGATAGCGTTAGCCGATTCACGCAGCAGGTTGAGCTCATCCAGCAGCGTTTTTTCATATTCGCGAACCACTTCCTGCGGGCGAAGGCGACGGCCGTCCGGTAACAGACGCGGCACCCAGCGGGCAAGACGGTAGATAAGCTTCATATCCGCTTTGATAACCGGCACGATATCCGGGCGGATCACCTTAATGACCACCTCTTTACCGTTCTCTTTCAGACGCGCGGTATGCACCTGGGCAATAGAAGCGGAAGCGAGCGGTTCAACAGAGAAGTCATCAAACCAGGCTTCTACCGGCAGGCCGCCCATGGCTTGCTCAATCTGCTTTTTGGCCTGCAGACCGTCAAAGGGCGCGACGCGATCCTGCAGCATGGCCAGCTGATCGGCAATGTGCGGCGGAAACAGGTCGCGACGGGTCGAGAGCATCTGACCAAACTTGATCCACACCGGCCCCAGCTCTTGTAATGCGAGGCGCAGTCGCTCGCCAAGAGGACGATCTTTATGGCGGTTGGGCATCCAGAACAGCATCCGCCGCCAGATTCGCAGCGGCAGCGTGATACGCATTTTGGGAATGAGCTCATCAAGCCCGTAGCTCAAAAAGGTGTGGACGATAAAATACAGGCGCCGTAATTCTCCTGGCGTCATTTGCCCTCCAGCGTGTCCAGCCGTTTTTCCAGCGCGGCCAGGGTTCGTTCTACCGCAGCGGTTTCCTCTGCAAACCAGGCCAGCTCCAGCGGCCCCGGCGCCAGGCGCCACTCTTCGGTAATCGCTTCCGCGACATAGCGCTGCTGGCGTTGAGCGCCATGCAGAAGAAAGCGAGCGCCGCCGCGGAATACTTTACTAAAGCCTTCAGCAACCACATCACCGGTATACGGGGCAAGCAGTTCAGCCGGATCGAACTCTGCCAGATCGCACAGCGTGACGGTATTTTGCACCACCTGCAGGTCGCCCTGCACTTCAAGATCGCCGCTGCGAATCAGCGCGGTAAGCTGCTGGCGATTGCGCAATTGCGGAAGCACGCTAAGGCGGGTACGTACGGTGCAATCAGCCTCACCTTCCCACGCGCCCAGCACGTCCAGCTGACGTTCGCTAAAAACCAGCACCACAGGATCGGAAAGCTCTTGCAGCTCGATGCGCAGCACTTTCCCCAGCAGGCGCTGGCGCGCGGGTTTCAGCGCCCGATCGCGCCAGAGGAAGGTGTTAAGGACCGTCTCAAGACCGGCGGTAACCAGTGGTTTGAAAGGCATAGCGTCCCTCCTGTCAGAACTTATATCCGCGGTGTAGCGCAACGATACCTGCCGTCAGGTTGTAGTAGTCGACGCTTTCAAACCCTGCGTCCTGCATCATGCCTTTCAGCGTGTCCTGATCGGGATGCATTCGAATAGATTCAGCAAGATAACGATAGCTTTCGGCATCTTTAGCAACCAGCTCACCCACGCGCGGCAGGATATGGAAGGAATAGGCGTCGTAGGCTTTACTGAGCGGCTCAATAATCGGTTTTGAGAATTCCAGCACCAGCAGGCGGCCGCCCGGCTTTAATACGCGATACATTGAGCGCAGCGCTTTTTCTTTGTCGGTCACGTTACGCAGACCGAAAGAAATCGTAATGCAATCAAAGGTGTTGTCTGCAAAAGGCAGCGCTTCAGCGTTTGCCTGGACGTATTCCACGTTGCCGACAATACCAATGTTACGCAGCTTTTCGCGGCCCATTTTCAGCATAGAGTCGTTGATGTCCGCCAGCATCACGCGGCCGGTTTCACCCACCAGGCGAGAGAATTTCGCCGTCAGATCGCCGGTACCACCAGCCAGATCCAATACGGTTTGCCCGCGGCGGACGCCGCTGCAGTCGATGGTGAAACGCTTCCACAAACGATGAATACCGAACGACATCAGGTCGTTCATTACGTCATATTTTGCGGCCACAGAATGAAATACATGCGCCACCATGTCAGCTTTCTGCTCTTTGGCGACAGTCTGAAAGCCAAAATGCGTCGTTTCTTGTGAATCCTCAACCATCTCAATGCCTGCTTGCTTATCAAGAAAATGTTCGTTGAGTGTAACAGGTTTAGCGCACTTCCCATACGCTTCAACGTGGCCGGGAGCCGCCCCCAAACATGGCAGTAGCCGTAGGATCGGATGAAATATCGTTATCTTCCGGCGGGTTACCCCCCTGCGCAAGGCGGTATTCTTCATCCTGGGCCGTCGCCTGTTCAACTAACTCAGGATTAATCTCACGCTTAACCTCCACGCCCAGCTCACGGAATGATTCCGCCTGTACCAGCAGGTTACCTCGTCCGGAGGCGAGCTTTTTCATCGCCTGGCGGTAGTTATCCTGAGCTTTATCCAGGCCCTGTCCGATGGCGGACATATCATCGACAAACAGGCGCATCTTGTCATACAGCCGCCCCGCTCTTTCGGCAATTTTCTGCGCGTTACGGCTCTGATGCTCATAGCGCCAGAGATTGGCGATAGTCCGCAGCGCCACCAGCAGCGTGGTTGGACTCACCAGCATGATGTTGTTCTTCAGCGCTTCGCTAATGAGTTCCGGCTGACGATCGATAGCCAGCAGGAAGGCGGGCTCCACCGGGATAAACATCAGAACGTAGTCGAGCGAACGCAGCCCCGGCAGCTGCTGGTAGTCTTTACGCCCCAGCAGGCGCATATGGTTGCGTACCGAAGCGATATGCTCCTGCAGCGCCGCTTCACGGGTGTAATCATCTTCGGCGTTGAAATAGCGCTCATAGGCCACCAGGGTCATCTTGGCATCGATCACCACGTCTTTCCCCTGCGGTAAACGGACAATCACATCGGGCTGCATCCGCGCGCGGTTGTCCGTTTCGATGCTGACCTGGGTCTGATATTCATATCCTTCCCGCAGTCCGGACGCTTCCAGCACGCGGGTCAACACCACCTCGCCCCAGTTGCCCTGGGTTTTGTTATCGCCTTTGAGCGCGCGCGTCAGGTTTAGCGCCTCCTGGGCCATTTGCGCATTCAGCTGCTGAAGATTGCGGATTTCATGGGCCAGAGTATGGCGCTCCCGCGCTTCCTGGCCAAAGCTATCCTGCACCTGCCGACGAAAGCCATCCAGCTGTTCGCGAAGCGGCGTCAGCAGGCCGTGCAGGCTCTGGCGATTCTGCTCATCCACCCGCCGGTTGCTGTGCTCAAAAATGCGATTTGCCAGATTCTCAAACTGTTCGCTAAGACGCTGCTCGCTGTTAACCATCTGGCGAATTTTGTCTTCCGCATGCAGCTGAGTGGATTCAAGTCGGGTGGTCACTTCGCGAAGATCGGCTTCCAGCGAGGCGTTGATATCGCGCAGGCTGCGCAGTTCGTTATTGAGCAGTTCACACTCTTCTCGCCAGTGTGACTCCTGCACCAGACGTTGGCGGGCCGCGCTCAGCTCAATATCCAGCTCGCGCCGCTCATCGATAAGATCGGCGCGAATTTGATCGGCGTGCGCTTTGGTCGCCAGCCAGCCGACAATCAGCCCGACGGCCAGCGCCACAACGGCACTAATAATAATTGAGATATCCACAACGCCCCCTGCGGCAACGACTTACGGCACAAAATAGAATTGTGCTGTACAAACGTCCAGTTTGAAAGGGTTTTCCTGCGAGGCGCTACGCAAAAAAGAAGGGCCGGAGAGTCCGACCCCTGGCAGAAGAAAGGGTAACTACAGCAGGCGGCGCGCCGCTTCCACGACAATTTTCACCGCGTGGCTTTCGGTTTGCTTCATAGTTTCAGCGTTCGGAATTTCCTGCTGGGTACGGTTGACGATAACTCCGGCAACCATCCCGGCGCGCAGGCCCTGGCTGGCGCACATCGTCAGCAGCGTGGCGGATTCCATTTCATAGTTCATCACGCCCATCGCCTGCCACTCTTCCATCGAGCCTTTAAAGCGGCTAACAACGCGGCCGGAGAAGGTATCGTAACGTTCCTGGCCCGGATAGAAGGTGTCGGAAGAGGCGGTGACACCGATATGGGTGGTCGCGCCGATAGACTTCGCCGCTTCAACCAGCGCGGTAGTACATTCAAAGTCAGCCACCGCCGGGAACTCCATTGGCGCAAAGTGCAGGCTTGCGCCGTCCAGACGGACGGACGCGGTCGTCACCAGAACGTCGCCGACATTAATATGCGGCTGAATGGCGCCGGTGGTACCGATGCGCAGGAAGGTACGGATGCCCAGCTGGGCCAGCTCTTCCACGGCGATAGAGGTCGATGGGCCGCCGATACCGGTAGAGCAGACAATCACTGCTTTACCATCCAGCTCAGCGCGCCAGGTGGTGAATTCACGGTGAGATGCCAGCTTAACCGGCTTATCCATCAGCGCGGCGATCTTTTCCACACGCTCCGGATCGCCAGGGACGATAGCCAGCGTAGCCCCTTGTAAATCGTTTTTGGTGAGGCCGAGATGAAAAACATCAGACTTGGACATAAAAAACTCCTCTGTGGGTCGAATTATCAGCAGAAGCAAAACGGTACTTTACAGAAGCTGTCGGCTCAATTTTGTGACCACAATCACCATGAATGAAATTCATTGCAATAACTTTCCATAAAAGAGTGATATACATCACATTAACAAGCTAAATCGTAGAAGCCTGAACAAAAGATAGCCTGTTTCGGGCACTGTGTTTGATTAACGTCCTGTCCAGAGCAGCTATAGTTATTGATGCGCTAATAAATTGAGGGTACGGAGAATACCATGACGACAATTAAGCAAACCGGCTTTGCACCTGCAGCCACGCCGCACGCCTCAACTGCCGTTCACACATCAGATGAGAACATCGTCTCCGGGGAGACATCCATCCCTTCACAGGGAGATAACATGCCGGCGTTCCATGCTCGCCCGCGCGGCGTCGACGGTCCGCTGCCGGTCGTTATCGTGGTCCAGGAAATTTTCGGCGTGCATGAACATATCCGCGATATCTGCCGCCGTCTGGCAAAGGAGGGGTATCTGGCTATCGCACCGGAGCTCTATTTCCGCCAGGGCGATCCTAATGATTACAGCGACATCCCTTCTCTGTTCCAGGGACTGGTCAAAAAGGTGCCGGATTCTCAGGTGCTGGCCGACCTCGATCACGTGGCCAGCTGGGCCTACCGCCACGGCGGCGATGCTCATCGCTTGCTGATTACCGGCTTCTGCTGGGGCGGGCGTATTACCTGGCTGTACGCTGCGCATAATCCGCAGTTAAAAGCCGCCGTCGCATGGTACGGCAAGCTGGTCGGCGAGAAAACGCTGAATTCGCCGAAGCATCCGGTCGATATTGCCGTCGATCTTAACGCGCCGGTGTTAGGGCTTTATGGCGCGAAAGATGACAGCATCCCGCAGGACACGGTGGAAACGATGCGTCAGGCGCTGCGGGCGGCCAACGCCACGGCGGAAATCGTGGTTTACCCGCACGCCGACCACGCTTTTAATGCCGACTATCGCGCCAGCTATCATGAAGAGTCGGCAAAAGACGGCTGGCAGCGGATGCTGGCCTGGTTTGCGCAGTATGGCGGTAAGCGCGGTTAACGATCAGCTATTGCCGATATGGCGGCTCACCATCCCGGCAATAGTACCGTCCGCTATCCAGGAAGAGAGGCGGCGGCAAATAAATTCATAGTGCTGCGTCGCATTGCGCGGTACGCATATCGCCTGGTGTATCTGGCTAAAGCTGTCGGGCAGAACGCGAAACTGCGGATTCTCCTGCGCGGCTTTCTCCAGAGGCTGGCGAATACCGGCCACCCAATCGCCTTCGCCGTTGATAAACGCCTGAATAGCCTCCTGTGAGGTGGCGTACTGGCGCATCGTCGCATGCTGCAGCGTGCGAATCAGATACAGCTCGTAGGCCGCGCCTTTGCCCACGTTAATTACCACGCCTGCGCGGTCCATCTCCTGAACCGATTGAATCTGGCTCTCTTTTTTCACCATCAGCGAGCTTTCGATAGTGACGTAGGATGGCGTAAAGCGAAGCTTATCTTCCCGCGCCGGGTCGATAGCCAGAAAGGCGATATCCCATTGATCCTGCAGCGCCGCGTCAACTACCTGCCCGGCCGTCGGCCAGGTCACAAACCGCGCTTCGCGCTGGCTCTCTGCAGCCAGTTTCTTTGCCAGCTCGACGGTAATCCCCCCCGGAGACCCATCCGGCAGCAGTGTCGTAAGCACCGGATTACCCAGATTAATGGCAAAACGCAAATACCCTTTTTGATCGTGGTGTTCAATCATCTTTCACCTCAGGAGAGTTATCACAGCTTCGGTTCAGGGAACGCTTAACTGTAGTCAAAGACATCCGTCCTGAGCAACAGCCGGGAGCGGGTGGACGTTGTCCAGACGCTGCCGCCTCACGCCGAACAGTTCTTCACATTCGGTTTTGCCAGCGAAGAGAAGAAACCAAAAAAGGAGGCCGGGGCCTCCCACAAGTGTGATTTATATTACGCCTGGCGCAGGTTTTGCGCGGCCTTGACCATGTTGGCCAGCGCGGCGCGCGTTTCCGTCCAGCCGCGGGTTTTCAGGCCGCAGTCCGGGTTCACCCACAGGCGCTCTGCCGGGATACGCTGCGCGGCTTTTTCCAGCAGCGCTTCAATCCACTCCACGCTCGGCACGTTCGGGGAGTGAATGTCGTACACGCCCGGCCCGATTTCATTCGGGTAGTCGAACGCTTCGAACGACTCCAGCAGCTCCATATCAGAGCGCGAGGTTTCGATGGTAATCACGTCCGCATCCAGCGCGGCGATGGAATCCATGATGTCGTTGAACTCGCAATAGCACATATGGGTGTGGATCTGCGTGTCGTCTTTCGCCACCGCGGCATTGATACGGAAAGCTTCCACCCCCCATGCCAGATACGCATCCCAGTCGCTACGCTTCAGCGGCAGGCCTTCCCGCAGGGCCGGTTCGTCGATCTGGATGATACCGATACCGGCGGCTTCCAGATCCGCCACTTCATCGCGCAGCGCGAGGGCTATCTGTTTCGCAATCGTTTCACGGCTGACGTCCTCACGCGGGAAGGACCAGCAAAGAATGGTCACCGGGCCGGTCAGCATGCCTTTTACCGGTTTGTCGGTCAGGGACTGAGCGTATTTTGCCCACTCGACGGTGATCGCCTCCGGGCGGCTGATATCGCCGATGACCACCGGCGGTTTGACGCAGCGGGAGCCGTAGCTCTGTACCCAGCCGTTCTGCGTGAAAATAAAGCCGTCCAGGTGTTCGCCGAAGTATTCCACCATATCGTTACGCTCGGCTTCACCGTGTACCAGCACGTCCAGCCCCAGTCGCTCCTGCTCAACGATCGCCTGCTTAATGTGTTCGGCGATGCCGGTGCGGTAGCGGTTAGCGTCGAGATTGCCCTTTTTGAAGTCCAGACGCAGGCCGCGGATCTCGGTGGTCTGGGGGAAGGAGCCGATGGTGGTGGTTGGCCAGGCCGGCAGCTTAAAGCGGGCGCGCTGCGCTTCGGCGCGAACTTCGTAGACGCTTTGACGCTGGCTGTCCTGAGCGGTAATGGCCGCCAGACGCTTCTCTACCGCAGCGTTGTGCACGCGGGTTGACTGGCGACGTGCCTGGATCGGCGCGCTCCAGTCAGCAATCGCCGCGGTGTCGCCGCTGTTCAGCGCATCGCGCAGCAGCGCCAGCTCCCGGCATTTTTGCAGGGCGAAGGCAAACCAGCTCTTCACTTCGGCATCGAGCCGCGTTTCCACGTTCAGATCGATCGGGCTGTGCAGCAGGGAGCAGGAAGAGGCTACCCACAGTTCACGTTTGCCGACGATATCTTTAACCTGCGCGTATTTCTCGCTCAGATCGGCGCGCCAGACGTTGCGGCCGTTGATCAGCCCCGCGGAGAGCAGCCAGTCGGCAGGCAGGCGCTTATGCAGTTCGGCGACATCATCCTGGCCGTGGACCAGATCCACATGCAGGCCCTGTACCGGCAGTGCGGTGATGGTGTCGAGGTTATCGGTAATGCCTTCAAAGTAGGTAGTCAGCAGCAGCTTAAGCTGACCGCTAAGGGCCGCGTAAGCCGGTTTGAAGGCGTCCAGCCACGCCTGCGGCAGCTCGAGCACCAGCGCCGGTTCATCAATCTGCACCCACTCAACGCCGCGTTTTGCCAGTTCAGTCAGCACCTGCTGGTAAACCGGCAGAATATCGTTCAGCAGGCTCAGGCGGTCGAACGGCTCGCCTTTCACCTTACCGAGCCACAGGTAGGTGACCGGCCCCAGCAGAACAGGCTTCACCTTGTGGCCCAGCGCCAGCGCTTCGTCCACCTCATCCAGCAGCTGGGTCCAGCTCAGTTTGAACCGCTGGCCCTTCACAAATTCCGGCACTATGTAGTGGTAGTTAGTGTTAAACCATTTGGTCATTTCCGCCGCCGCGGCCGGTTCGCCGGTCGGCGCGCGGCCGCGGCCTATGCGAAAAAGGGTATCGATATCAACGGAGCCGTCTTTGTTCTGATGACGAGCCGGCACGTTGCCAAGCCACAGGCTGGTGGTCAGAACATGGTCGTACCAGGCGAAATCGCCCACCGGTAGCAGGTCAATGCCCGCCTGCTTCTGCTGTTCCCAGTGGCGAGCGCGCAGTTCGCGGCCAACGGCCAGCAATTCTTCGCGGCTGGTATTGCCCGCCCAGTAGCTTTCTTGCGCTTTCTTCAGCTCGCGGCGCAGGCCAACGCGAGGGAAACCGAGGGTGTGGTTAATAATTGTCATTTTTTGAGCCTCATAATTGCAATCCGAAAGATTTCGGATTTAGGGAAGGCTGCAAACTTGCTCATCCCCAGGAGCTTACTGAAGTAAGTGACTGGGGTGAGGAAGTGCAGCCAACGCTGCCATAAATTCGAAAGATAAAGGATTTAGCCGTCCAGATGTTTACACATCCATAATTGGCAGTTACTGTATATTCCTCAAGCGCAAATTATTCATGCCGAAGTGAAGGACTTTCATGATCGAAATTAAACACCTGAAAACGCTCCAGGCGTTGCGGAATAGCGGCTCTCTGGCAGGCGCGGCGGCGGCCCTGCACCAGACCCAATCCGCCTTGTCCCACCAGTTCAGCGATCTGGAACAGCGCCTCGGCTTCCGTCTGTTTGTACGTAAAAGTCAGCCGCTGCGCTTTACGCCGCAGGGAGAGATCCTGCTGCAGCTGGCCAATCAGGTCCTGCCGCAAATCAGCCGCGCCCTGCAGGATTGCAATGAGCCGCAGCAAACCCGGCTGCGTATCGCCATCGAATGCCATAGCTGTATTCAGTGGCTCACGCCGGCGCTGGAGAGTTTCCGCGCCCGCTGGCCGCATGTGGAGGTGGACTTTCAGTCCGGGGTGATCTTCGACCCACAGCCGGGCCTGCAGCAGGGCGAGCTGGATCTGGTGATGACCTCCGATATCCTGCCGCGCAGCGGACTGCACTATTCGCCAATGTTTGATTTCGAAGTACGCCTGGTGATGGCGCCGGATCATCCGCTGGCGACAAAGGCGCGCATCGCGCCCGAGGATTTAGCGACCGAAATGCTGCTGATTTATCCGGTCCAGCGCGCACGTCTGGATATCTGGCGTCACTTCCTGCAGCCTGCCGGGATTAGCCCGCAGCTGAAGAGCGTCGACAATACGCTGCTGTTAATTCAGATGGTGGCGGCGCGAATGGGCATCGCCGCCCTGCCGCACTGGGTCGTGGAAAGCTTTGAGCGCCAGGGCCTGGTGGTGACCAAAACCCTGGGCGAGGGACTGTGGAGCCGACTGTACGCCGCGGTGCGCGACGGCGAGCAGCGCCAGCCGGTTACCGAGGCGTTTATTCGCTCAGCGCGGAACCACGCTTGCGATCATTTACCGTTTGTGCGGAGTGCGGAGCGACCCAGCGTCGATGGACCCATAGCGAGGCCAGGATCACCAGAGCGCCAATAATAAAGCTCGGCCAGCGGGGCTGCGTCTGCCAGATGGCCAGGTTCACCAGCAGCCCGGCAGGCACGTGCATATTGTTCATGATGCCGAGCGTACCGGCATCCACCTGGGTGGCGCCGTAGTTCCACATAAAGTAACCAATCCCGGATGCCGCCACGCCAAGAAAGGCCAGGATGCCCCACTGTAGCGAAGTTTCCGGCATTTTCTGCGCGTTACCCAGCATCGACCAGGCAACCGCCGCCACCAGAAACGCCCCGATGTAGAACCAGGCGAAGGCGTTATGCTGCGGCATCGGACGCGTTTCCATCAGGCGCTTATATCCCACCATGCCAATCGCGAAGCTGATGTTGGAGAGTTGAACCAGGATCAAACCGGTCCAGAAATGGTTGGTCACCTGGTCATAACGGATGATGCCCGCGCCGATTACCGCCAGCAGCGCGCTACAGGCGTAGCCCCAGCGCAGGCGACGGCGGCTCATCACATCGTAAATCAGCGTGATATAGAGCGGCGTCAGGACGGTAAACAGCAGAAGCTCCGATACCGTCAGGTACAGATAGGCCTGGAAACTCAGCATATACATAATGCCGAGCTGCATCGCCCCCACCAGCATATACAGGCCGATGGTTGACAGGCTCTGCCCGCGGGTGCGCAGGAAGGGCAAAAACACCAGCGCCGCCAGGCCAACGCGCGCCAGCACCGCAAAATAGCTGTCGACGTGGCCTGCCAGGTATTCGCCATACAGGCTAAAGGAAAAGGCCCACAGAATGGTGGTGATAATCAGTAGCGCCACAATGAATGTCTCATAGAGTAAAGAACACGCATTGTAGCGAAGTGACAGGTTGACGACTGCTTATTAATTAAGCAATCGTCAATCTTTTTTAGTCAAGATAGAGTTTACGCAGGTAGTGGGGAACGGCGTCATCGACGTTGCTGCCGATCACTTCCAGCTCAGGATGCAGGTCTTTCAGCCGCTGGTGCGCGTTGGCCATAATGCAGCCCTTGCCCGCCATTGACAGCATTTCCGCATCGTTCATACCGTCGCCGAAGGCGATACACTCTTTCAGGCTATAGCCGAGCATCTTCGCCACGGCCTCCAGCGCATGCCCTTTCGACACGCCGCCCGCCATCACTTCGAGGCAGGTAACGGTAGAGAAGCTCACGTTCACCCGATCGCCCCAGCGGGCGTTGATCGCCTGCTCCAGCGGCAGCAGATGCTCATGCTTATCGCAGGTGAAAAAGACTTTGCTGATCCCTTCAGGATCCAGCTCGCCCGGCTCGTACAGCTTGTAGTTAAACACCGCCTCTTTGAAGAAGCGCATCTCTTCCGGACGATGGCGATTCATATACCACTCATCTTCACGATAGACGTTGGTCACAATCGCCGGATCGTTACGCATCATTTCGAACAGGTCGGCGGCGATATCGCGGTCAAGGTTGTGGGCGAAGATCTGCTTCCCTTCGCTATCGTGCACGCGAGCGCCGTTCGAGGTGATCATATAGGATTTAATGCCGAGATTATCGCGAATTTGCCCAACATCGATGTAGTGGCGGCCGGTCGCGAACACGAAGTTGATACCGCGTGCAGTAAGCAGCTTCAGCGTCTCTTTGGCGTAGGGAGTTAAGCAGTGATCGGGAGAAAGCAGCGTGCCATCTAAATCAGACGCAACAACCTGGTACATAAAAATTTTAACCTCTAAGCAGGGCGACGAGCGTTTCGCCGGATTAAGTGTGTCGACCAAAAAAATCGACGATAGCGTTTAGCGCGACCGAGCGCATTGCGTCCTTTTCAAAAAGGATCTCATGGTATGCCCCTTCTATGACAAACGGCTTATCCCCTTCACAGGGATGACCGCCAGCGGCGCGAAGTTCACAGTAACGATCGTGCATACGGTTATCGACCACCCGCTCTTCTTCCGCCTGGAGCAGTAATGTTGGCGTGACGTCTTTCTCCGCACCGGCCAGCACCTCTTCGCCGGCGAGGATCCCCTCGCGCACCCAGTGGAACGTCGGCCCGCCGACCCGCAGCTGCGGCTCATCGGCGTAAAAGCGCAGGTTGCGGCGATAGCGTTGACGGCTGTGCGTCAGTACGTTAACCGCAAAGGGCAGCGCCCGCCAGCGGCCGGTACCGAGGGCATACTCTTCACGAATGCGCTGATGGCCCTCAGCCCAATCGAGAATATGGCGCACCATCCAGTCAGGCAGGCGCATAACGATGCCGAACATCGGCGCACAGAGCGCCATCGCGTCGCAATGCCGGTGGTAGCGCTGCAAAAATAGCGTCGCAATGGCGCCGCCCATGGAGTGGGCCAGTATAAACCGTTTCCGCCAGCGTCCGGGCGCCACCTGCTGCTGCCAGAACGCGGCGAGATCGTCGACGTAATCGCTGAAATTAACGACGTGCCCGCGGTGGGTATCTGAAAGCATGCGTCCGGAGCGCCCCTGGCCGCGATGATCGATAATCATCACGTCAAAACCGCTGCGGAAAAGATCATAAGCCAGTTCGGCGTACTTAACGTAGCTTTCAATGCGACCCGGACAAATAACCACGACCCGGTCATGACTTTTGGCGCAGAAGCGAACAAAGCGCACCGGAACGTTATCCACGCCCGTAAATTCAGCCTCTTCCCGCTGACGCCAGAAATCGGTCAGTGGCCCCATGGTAAAGGCCGCAAACGCGTTTTCTCGTGTTTCCCAGTCCTTTTGCTGCAAAAACATCGGGCTTACACCCCTGATAACCGCTGAAAATCGTTTTTTTATCGTGCATCACACAATGCTTACACAATAGCGTATTGTGGCATAAAAACAGACAATCAGGGAGTTTCTCATGACGTTCGAGTGGTGGTTTGCCTATCTGCTGACATCTCTTATTCTCAGCCTGTCGCCGGGATCCGGGGCGATAAATACCATGACCACCTCAATCAACCACGGTTATCGCGGCGCGGCGGCTTCTATTGCCGGGCTACAGACCGGGCTCGGCATTCATATCGTGCTGGTGGGCGTTGGCCTGGGTACGCTTTTTTCCCGTTCGCTGTTGGCCTTTGAAATCCTGAAATGGGCGGGCGCCGCTTATCTTATCTGGCTCGGCATTCAGCAGTGGCGAGCCGCGGGTTCTCTCGATCTGAATACCCTTGCGCAAGCGCAGAGCCGCGGCAAACTCTTTAAGCGCGCGGTGTTCGTCAACCTGACCAACCCAAAAAGCATCGTGTTCCTCGCCGCGCTCTTCCCGCAGTTTATCGTGCCGCACCAGCCCCAGGTGATGCAGTACCTCGTGCTCGGCGTCACCACCATCGTGGTCGATATTATCGTGATGATTGGCTACGCCACGCTGGCGCAGCGCATCGCCGCGTGGATCAAGGGGCCGAAACAGATGAAAGCGCTAAACAAGGTTTTTGGATCGCTGTTTATGCTGGTCGGCGCCCTGCTGGCCTCTGCGCGCCACGCCTGATGTATAGATAAACAGCAAATTACCGTACTGATAAAATATATGGCCCAGGCGGGAGAAGAGCAGGATGTTCGGCCGCTATTATATGAGCTGGCACAGCGGGTGCCGCAACATGGAGGTGTACTGATGACTCTGGCAGAAAAGTGGCTTGAGGAAGGTATGCAGAAGGGCATTAAGGAAGGCATAAAAGAGGGCAAACGCGCTGCGCTTCTTAACGTCGCAAAGGCCATGCTCGAGCGGGGCATTGATACTACTGCGGTTATGGAAATGACCGGTCTGACGTCCGACGATTTGCAGCAGCTGCGTCATTAATATCCGGCCCGCCCATAACCCTTGGGCGGGCCGCAGAACGCTTAGCGCGAAATAATCAGGTGAATACCAAACCCGGCAAACAGAGTACCGGCAATGCCGTCGATCCACTTCGCCATCCGCTGATAGCCGCGGCGCATGCCCGGTAGGGCGAACAGGCTGGCGACCACCGTAAACCAGGCCAGCGTCTCCAGAACAATCAGCAGGAAAATCCCCCAGCGCGCGCCGGAACTGACGCTGTCGCCGACAAACAGCGAGAACACGGAGCCAAAATAGATAATCGCTTTTGGGTTAGCCAGATTGGTCAGCAGCCCTTTCAGGAAGCTCCGGCCGCTGCGCGCCAGTTCGACCTGAGGCTCTACCGCCGCTGCCGCTTCGCTTTTTTTCAGCGCGCCGCGCAGCATCTGGAAACCCATCCAGCACAGATACAGGCCGCCGCCGACCATAATAATGGTATGCAGCCAGGCCATCTTCTCGATAATCAGGTTCAGGCCGAGCAGCGCTACGCCCGCCCATACCATTACTCCGCAGGTGATCCCCAGCACGCCCATCATCGCCTCTTTGCGGGAGCGGCTAACGGCGGTTTGTGAAACAAAGAAGAAGTCCGGGCCAGGACTCATCAGCGCAATGATATGCACCAGCGCCACGGTGAAAAAAAGCGTCAACATAATTAACTCGCAGGGAAATAGTCAGGACGAAAACTATATTTACACTTTTTCGTCTGGCTGACTACTCATCATCGCCATCCACGTGCGCGCGGATCAGGGCCATAAACTCTTTACCAAAACGCTCGAGCTTACGCGTGCCAACGCCGTTGACGCTGAGCATCTCCCCGGCCGTCAGCGGCGTTTGCTCGGCCATTTCAATTAGCGTCGCATCGTTAAACACCACGTAGGGCGGGATATTCTCTTCGTCGGCAATCGCCTTACGCAGTTTGCGCAGCTTGGCGAACAGCTTGCGATCGTAATTACCGCCAAAGGATTTCTGCATCGCTTTCGGTTTCAGCGCCACAATACGCGGCACGGCAAGCTGTAGCGTCACGTCGCCGCGCAGGACCGGACGCGCGGCCTCGGTAAGCTGTAGCGCAGAGTGCTGGGCTATATTCTGCGTAACCAGGCCTAAATGAATAAGCTGACGGATAACGCTGACCCAATGCTCGTGGCTCTGTTCGCGCCCAATGCCGTAGACCGGCAGCTTGTCGTGCCCCATATCGCGAATACGCTGGTTATTGGCGCCGCGCAGCACTTCCACCACGTAGCCCATACCAAAGCGCTGGTTGACGCGGTAAATCGTCGACAGCGCCTTACGCGCGTCCATTAAACCGTCGTACTGTTTCGGCGGATCGAGGCAGATATCGCAGTTGCCGCAGGGCTCCTGGCGCCCCTCGCCAAAGTAGTTGAGCAGCACCAGACGGCGGCAGGTTTGCGCTTCGGCAAAGGCCCCCATCGCGTTGAGCTTATGGCGTTCAATGTCCTGCAGCGGCCCGGCGGGTTTCTCCTCAAGGCAGCGTCTGAGCCACGCCATATCCGCCGGATCGTAAAACAGCATCGCCTCGGCAGGCAGCCCATCGCGCCCGGCGCGGCCGGTCTCCTGGTAATAGGATTCAATATTGCGGGGGATATCGAAATGCACTACAAAACGGACGTTCGGTTTGTTGATACCCATACCGAAGGCTACCGTCGCCACCACGATTTGCAGGTCGTCGCGCTGGAATTTCTCCTGCACGTCGGCGCGGATATGGTTTTCCAGCCCGGCGTGATAGGCCGCGGCGCTGATACCGCGACTTTGCAGGCGAGCGGCGGTGTCTTCCACTTTTGAGCGGCTATTGCAGTAGATAATGCCCGACTTACCGCGCTGGTCCTGCACGTAGCGCATCAGCTGATCCAGCGGCTTAAACTTCTCCATCAGCATATAGCGGATGTTGGGTCGGTCGAAGCTGCTGACCTGAATGAGCGGGTCGTTTAGATCCAGCAGGCGAACAATGTCGCGACGCGTCGTGTCATCGGCGGTGGCGGTCAGCGCCATAAACGGGATTTGCGGTATCCGCTGGCGCAGCTGCCCTAACGCGGCGTATTCCGGACGGAAATCGTGCCCCCACTGGGAAATACAGTGCGCCTCGTCCACCGCCACCATCGACAGATTCCAGTGCGTAAGATGCTCAAGGAAGTTATCCAGCATCAGGCGCTCCGGGGCGATATACAGTAGGCGAATCTGCCCGCTGCGGCAGCCGGCCATCACTTCCTGCTGTTGCTCCCGGCTCTGGGTTGAGTTCAGGCACGCCGCCGCCACGCCGTTAGCCAGCAGCTGATCGACCTGGTCCTTCATCAAGGAAATAAGCGGCGACACCACGACGGTGAGACCGCCCAGCACCAGCGCCGGAACCTGATAACACAGCGACTTACCGCCGCCGGTTGGCATCACCACCAGGCAATCGCGCCCGGCCAACGCCGTATCAATGATAGTTTCCTGGCCCGGGCGAAACTGCTGGTAGCCGAAGGTCTCTTGTAAAACCTGCTTAGCCAGCGATTCCTGATTCAATACTTCCGCCTGCGCCACGTTGACCCCATATGCCTGAAAAGAAAACAGGCGCTATTTTCAGCGCCTGAGAGCCAGAGTGCAACGATTAAAACAGATCGTTGAGCATCAGCCCGACGCCGACGCGGGTCTGATTGAAGTTATAATCGATGAGCGACTCGCCATAACCGCTATAGACCTGAGTATAGACGCGCACGTGTTTGGTGATCGGATAGCTCACCCCAAGCTCGGCGCCGCCGTAGCCGGTATTCCAGTTATATTGCCCCTGGGCGCTGAGGATGGCGTCGCCCAGCTGATAACCCACTTTCAGCCGGTAATACCCCATATATTTGGTGATATCCGGATTATCGTCGGTGCTGCCAATCACGTACCAGGGCTTCACCTCAACCAGCCAGTTGCCGTTTTGCGCCATCAGCCGGGTATAGAGGCGGTTCCAGCTGCGGGAGGTGGGATCGGAACGGCCGTTAGAGTCGTGGTTATAACCCATCTCAACGTCGCGCAGCGTCCAGCCGGCGAACGAGTAATCGGTCGCAAACCCGAGGAACAGCTGCGGCTCATAGTTGGTTTCGCGAAACGGCGCGGACTCTTTGCTGTTGGAGAGCTGCCACCAGGATTTTTGCGTATAAGAAGCGCCCAGCAGCGAATTCTCGCCGAGGATCCCTCGCCACAGCGGAAACGCCAGGCTGAGCTGGAACTTCACTTCATCTTTACGCGCATTTTCGGCCCAGTCGTAGCTACGAATCGCTTCTTTATTGAGATCGCTGGTCCACGTATAGAGCAGATAGTTGCTCTCGTAGGGATAGAGCAGGAACGGATTATCATGGTCCTGTAACAGGTTGGCGATAATGCTCCCGCGAACGACCGGAGCGTCGTGGACCTGTTTATTCACCGGCGCGTCCTGCGCCAGAACGCCGGCCGGAAGCGCAACAAGCGCCAGCAGGCAGGCCAAAGAGATACGCATTGCTGTTCTCCTGGATGGATATTTATTATTTCTGTTTAACCCAGGCAGCATTCTACCTATTTATGCGGCATCTGACCTGTTATCCGTTCTTAAAGTAGAAATCAATATTTTAGAAGCATAAAATCAACATTTCATTAACTTATGGAAGTGTTGTTATGTCTGAACTGACCGCCGCCGCCGCCCTGAAGCTGGTGGGAGAGATCTTCGTCTACCATATGCCGTTTAATCGTGCCTTAGGGCTGGAGCTGGAGCGCTATGAAAAGGAGTTTGCCCAGCTGAGTTTCAACAATCAGCCGATGATGGTGGGCAACTGGGCGCAGAGCATTTTACATGGCGGCGTGATCGCCTCAGCGCTGGACGTCGCTGCGGGGCTGGTATGCGTCGGCAGCACGCTGACTCGCCACGACACCATCAATGAAGAAGAGCTGCGCCAGCGCCTGTCGCGGATGGGCACTATCGATCTGCGCGTCGACTACCTGCGTCCGGGCCGCGGGGAACGCTTTACCGCTACCAGCAGCCTGCTGCGCGCCGGTAATAAAGTGGCGGTGGCCCGCGTCGAGCTGCATAACGAAGAGCAGGTGTATATCGCCAGCGCCACGGCGACGTATATGGTGGGTTGATCGGCCTAAATCGAGTAACATCTCTCTCTTTGGCAATGGATTTGTACCGATGGACGCTAAACAAACGCGGGTGGGGATTCTTCTGGCCCTGGCCGCCTATTTTATCTGGGGTATCGCGCCGGCGTACTTCAAGCTTATCTACTATGTTCCCGCCGATGAAATTCTGACTCACCGCGTGATCTGGTCCTTCTTCTTTATGGTCGCGCTGATCAGCATCAGCCGTCAGTGGCCGCAGGTCAAAAGGCTGCTGAAAACGCCGAAAAAGGTGTTCCTGCTGGCGCTCTCTGCGGTGCTGGTGGGCGGCAACTGGCTGCTGTTTATCTGGGCGGTGAATAACCATCATATGCTGGAAGCCAGCCTGGGCTATTTTATCAATCCGCTGGTGAATATTTTGCTGGGGATGATCTTCCTCGGGGAGCGCTTTCGCCGGATGCAGTGGCTGGCGGTGCTGCTGGCCGCCTGCGGCGTGCTGGTACAGCTCTGGACCTTCGGCTCGCTGCCGATTATCGCGCTGGGCCTGGCGTTCAGCTTCGCTTTTTACGGCCTGCTGCGTAAAAAGATCGCCGTGGATGCGCAAACCGGGATGCTGTTTGAGACGCTCTGGCTGCTGCCGGTCGCCGCGATTTATCTGTTTGGTATTGCCGATAGCCCGACCAGCCACATGGGGCAGAATCCGTGGTCGCTGAACCTGCTGCTGATGGCGGCGGGCGTGGTCACCACCATCCCGCTGCTGTGCTTTACCGGCGCGGCGACGCGTCTGCGCCTCTCCACGCTGGGATTTTTCCAGTATATCGGCCCGACGCTGATGTTCCTGCTGGCGGTAACCTTCTACGGCGAAGTGCCGGGCGCGGATAAAATGGTAACCTTCGCCTTTATCTGGGTGGCGCTGGCGATTTTCGTGATGGATGCGGTTTACACAATACGCCGTACGCGCAGGGCATAAAGCCAAGCTGGTACGCAAAAAAGGAGCCGAAGCTCCTTTTTTTACAGCCAGTTTTTACGCTTAAAGTACAGATACGGCGCCAGGCCGGCGAGCATCATAAAGACAATCGCGCCGGGATAGCCAAAGCTCCAGTGCAGCTCGGGCATAAACTCAAAGTTCATGCCATAGCTGGAAGCCACCAGCGTCGGCGGCAGGAAGACGACGGAGACCACCGAGAAGATCTTGATGATGCGGTTCTGCTCGATGTTGATAAAACCCATCGCCGCCTGCATCAGGAAGTTAACCTTCTGGAACAGCGATTCGTTGTGCGGCAGCAGGGATTCGATGTCGCGCAGGATCTCACGCGCCTGCTCCAGCTGACCGGCCGGAAGGCGGGCTTTGCGCACGAGGAAGTTCAGCGCGCGCTGGGTATCCATCAGACACAGGCGGACTTTCCAGCCGATATCTTCCTGCTCCGCCAGCGTCGAGAGCGCCTCGTCGTAATCATCGCCCTGACGACCTTCCATGATCACCCGGCTGAGCTTTTCCAGGTCGCTATAGATGTTTTCAATTTCATCCGCCAGCTGCTCGATTTTGGTTTCGAACAGGTCCAGCAGCAGCTCGTAAGCGTTGCCGTCCACCATCGACTGGCTGCGGGCGCGCATGCGATACAGGCGGAAAGCGGGCAGCTCCCGTTCGCGCAGGGTGAACAGACGCCCTTCGCGGATAGTAAACGCTACGGTAGAGTTACCGGCGTGATCCTCTGCATCTTCAAAAAAGAAAAATGAGTGGATATGCAGACCGTCTTCATCCTCAAAGAAACGCGCTGACGCTTCGATGTCTTCCAGCTCCGGGCGCGTCGCCAGGTTCTGGCCCAATTCCGTTTGCACGCGGCTTCGTTCATCGTCGTCAGGCTCGACCAGATCGACCCACACCGAACTGGCGAGGTGCTTGATCTCGTCGGCTTCCAGACGCGTTAAACGATTGTTTTCCAGTTGAAATGCGCTCAGCATGACCGGGACTCCCAATGCAAAAAATTATCGGACAGTTCGGTGGGCACACAGAAACAATTTGGGTTTCAGACCATTAAGCCTGACTCAGAGCGACGGGAATAGAACGGGTCGCCGACAACCGCTAAGGCTATCAGCATAAGAGGATAGCCTTAGGAGTTGTTCCTGATGGGCAGGAAATTGAGCCAGCATCTACTGGGTGTGTCCAAGGCGAATGTCCTCTTAGCGTAATCGTGCGCGCATGTTACGCCAGCGCAAAAACGGCGTCAACACGCAACGGAACGCTAAAGAGCAAATCAAGCTCCTTAACGTATAAAGGTAGCAGAATATTACAAAATAATGATACTTTTCTTACTGTTACACTGTTTCAAGCCGGGCATACGCCGCGACCAGCCATTTAATCCCCTGCCCCTGAAACGCAACCTGCAGGCGGCTGTGTTCGCCGCTGCCTTCGAGGTTCACGATCGTGCCTTCGCCAAACTTGGCATGGCGCACGCGCTGGCCCAGCTTATAGCCGGTGTCGTTTTCCGCCATCGGCGTCCCCATCCGCTGATGGCTGACCGGACGGCTCACCGTGGCGCGCAGCCGCACCTCTTCCACGCACGACTCCGGCAGCTCGCCGATAAAGCGCGACGGACGGTGATAAACCTCTTTGCCATACAGGCGGCGGGTTTCCGCATAGGTCAGCGTGAGCTTCTGCATCGCACGGGTGACGCCGACGTAGGCCAGACGGCGTTCTTCTTCCAGGCGACCGCCCTCATCAAGCGCCATCTGGCTCGGGAACATCCCCTCTTCCACGCCGACGATAAAGACCTGCGGGAACTCCAGCCCTTTCGCCGAGTGCAGGGTCATCAGCTGTACCGCATCCTGCCAGGTATCCGCCTGCCCTTCTCCCGCTTCCAGCGCCGCATGCGAGAGGAACGCCTGCAGCGGCATCAAATCTTCATCTTCTTCGTTGTAGCTGAACTGGCGCGTTGCCGTTACCAGCTCCTCTAAGTTTTCAATGCGCGTCTGGCCTTTCTCGCCTTTCTCCTGCTCGTACATCATGCGCAGGCCGGAGTCTTTAATCACCCGATCGGTCTGCACGTGCAGCGGCATATCGGCGGTTTCCTGCGCCAGGGCGTCAATGAGCTCCATAAAACGCTGCAGGGCGCTGGCGGCGCGTCCGGCAAGCACTTTATCTTTTAACAGCTCGCGACAGGCCTGCCACAGCGTCAGCTGACGGTCGCGCGAGGTCTGGCGCACCACGTCCAGCGTGCGATCGCCGATACCACGCGTCGGGGTATTCACCACGCGCTCAAAGGCCGCGTCGTCATTACGATTGGCGATCAGGCGCAGATAGGAGAGCGCATCTTTGATCTCCTGGCGTTCGAAGAAGCGCATGCCGCCATAAATACGATACGGCATGCTGGCCTGCAGCAGCGCCTCTTCCAGCACGCGCGACTGGGCGTTGCTGCGATACAGAATCGCGCACTGCTCCAGCGCCCCGCCGTTTTCCTGCCAGGTTTTGATGCGGTTGACGACAAAGCGCGCCTCATCAAGATCGTTAAACGCGCAGTAGAGCGAAATCGGCTCGCCGTCGGCGCCGTCGGTCCACAGCTTTTTCCCCAGGCGCCCGCTGTTGTTTTCAATCAGGGCGTTGGCCGCGCTGAGGATATTGCTGGTCGAGCGATAGTTTTGCTCGAGGCGGATAGTTTCCGCGCCGGGGAAATCGTTGAGGAAGCGCTGGATGTTCTCCACCTGCGCGCCGCGCCAGCCGTAAATGGACTGATCGTCATCGCCGACGATCATCACCTTGCCGGTATCGCCCGCCAGCAGGCGGATCCACGCGTACTGAATGTTGTTGGTATCCTGAAATTCGTCCACCAGGATATTGGTAAAGCGCTCGCGGTAGTGCTGAAGAATGTGCGGCTTGTTGAGCCACAGCTCGTGGGCGCGCAGCAGCAGTTCGGCGAAATCCACCAGCCCCGCCCGATCGCAGGCCTCCTGGTAGGCCTGATAAACCTTCTGCCAGGTCTGCTCAACCGGGTTACCGTAGCTCTGTATATGGTGCGGGCGCAGCCCTTCATCTTTCTGGCCGTTGATGTACCACATCGCCTGACGCGGCGGCCACTGCTTCTCATCGAGATTCATCGCCTTAATCAGACGCTTGAGCAGGCGCAGCTGGTCTTCGCTGTCGAGGATCTGGAAGTCCTGCGGCAGGTTGGCGTCAAGGTGATGAGCGCGCAGCAGCCGGTGCGCCAGTCCGTGGAAAGTGCCGACCCACATACCGCCCTGGGTGGTACCCATCAGTTGGCCAATACGATGGCGCATTTCCGCCGCCGCTTTATTGGTAAAGGTCACCGCCATAATGGAGTAAGGGGAACAGTGCTCAACGCTCAGCAGCCAGGCGATGCGGTGTACCAGCACGCGCGTCTTACCGCTGCCCGCGCCTGCCAGAACCAGCATATTCGTACGTGATGCCGCAACGGCTTCACGCTGTTTGTCATTAAGGCTGTCGAGCAGATAAGAAACGTCCATTGGCACCGCCGGAAATGAGACGCCCGGCAACGTTCAGTCCACCGGGCTACTGTTAATTTATACAGAACTACTGACGATTATATCAGCGAGGTCAGAGATGCCAACCGTGAAATTTCGATGTGCGGTAACAGGCGGCTGTCGGCGGTGCGCATCAGGTCTGCGCCCTGCGGTTTGATCCAACAGGCCTGCATGCCGCAACGAATGGAGCCCGCCACGTCGGTCGTCAGATCGTCCCCGACGTGCAGAATCTGCCCCAGCGGCAGCGCCAGCCGCTCGGCTGCGAGATGATACATATCGGCAAAAGGCTTAGAGCGCCCGTCCGGACCGGCGCGCAGCACGAAGCGGAAGTAGTCGCTCAGGCCAAAAAGCTCCGGCTGGGCATTACCGTTGGTAATGGCCACCAGCGGCCACTTTTCCGCCAGCTGCGCCAGCGTATCGTGCGTTTCCTGCGGGACATCGATCAGGCTGCGCCAGTGGGCGAAGTTCGCCATCGCTTCCTCGGCCCCCGTTTTCGCCAGCGCCGCAGAAAGCCCGGCGTTGATCATCCCCAGCTCCAGCGCGCGGCGGCGCCACTCGGTGACATCGTGGTAAATTTCCGGCTCTGACGCCAGCAGCGTCTGGCGCAGCCGGTTGAGTTCGCTGGCGTCAAATTGACTCAGCGACGGGTGGTAGCTGCGCACAAAGCTCAGCGACTCATGCAGCGTTCGGTCAATCACCGGACGGTTGTCATAAAGGGTATCGTCCAGGTCAAATGTCAGTGCTGAAATCTGGCCCAGAGGTCGGTAAAAACGCATTATTTCCCCCGTTTGGCGCGCGGATGCGCCGCATCGTACACCGACGCAAGGTGTTGAAAATCAAGATGGGTATAAATTTGAGTGGTGGACAGATTCGCATGACCCAGCAGCTCCTGCACCCCGCGCAGATCGCCGCTCGACTCCAGCATATGGGTCGCGAAAGAGTGGCGCAGCTTATGCGGATGCACGTGGCTGTTGAGGCCCTGCTTAATGCCCCATTCGGCAAAGCGCTTTTGCACGTTACGCGCGGAAATTCGCTTACCCAGCTTTGATAAGAACAGGGCGTCTTCATCAGCGCCGAACAGGCCGCGCAGGTCGAGCCAGTGCTCAATCCACACCACCGCGTTGCGGCCAATCGGCAGGCGGCGCTCTTTGCTGCCTTTGCCCATCACCCACACCTCGCCGGATTCCAGATCGAGGTGCTTAATGTCGAGATTCACCAGCTCCGAGAGACGCAGTCCCGCGCCGTACATCACTTCCAGCATCGCCCTGTCGCGTACCGCCAGCGGATCGTTAAGATCGATATCCAGCAGTCGGTTAACGTCGTCGACGTCGATATTTTTTGGTAAATGGCGCGGTGTTTTCGGCGCCGAAATCCCCTTCGCCGGATTCGCGGCCAGTTCGCCCTGGCTCACCAGCCAGTCAAAGAAGCTGCGTAAGGCGGAGAGACGTAAAGCCAGGCTGGCTGGCCCCAGCCCCTGGCGACGGCTGCGCACCGCCAGGCTACGGACCTGGGCAGCATCGCACTGCTGCCAGCTTTTCAGCCCGTCGCTATCCGCCAGCGCGATAAGCGTCTCAAGCTGGCGGCGGTAGTTCAGCAGCGTTATCGGGCTCAGCTGACGCTCCACGCCGAGATAGCGTAAAAAGCGTTCTACGGGCGTAAACAGCGGCGAGTCGGTCATGCGCGCTCGATCCAGCGCTCCAGCAACCCCGGGAGCATCGACGCAATTTCCTGCAAAAGCTGCGTTCCCTGACCTTGCTGATAGTGCTGAGGGTCGCGACTGCTGAACAGCATCACGCCGGGCGCTTCATCTCCTCCCAGCAGCGACATCGCCACCGAACCCACGGCTTTTGCTTCCGGCAGCACCACCAGCAGTTCCGGGCCGTTTAATGGGCCAAGATAATGGCGCTGTTGCCCAAGACGCTGAATGCGAATCGGCTCAAACGCCTGACGGCTTATCGCCAGATGAGTGAATTTGGAGGGCGCGCCGAGCCGCCAGCTGTCGGGAAACAGGCGCACCGTGGCGCCCGCCAGGCCCAGCTCGCGCGCCCAGCGATGAAAGCGGTTCAGCATTTCATCAAGGCTATCGGCCGCCGCCAGCCGCGTCTGGAGATCAAACAGGCGCTGAAACAGGCTTTCGTTAGCCGTCGCCTGGGCCATCAGCAGCGTCATATTCTCTTCCAGCACGTTGATATGGTTCCGCGCCCGCGCCATGTGCCATTCCACCAGCGAGACCGAACCACGTACCGGATGCGGCACCGACATATGCTCCACCAGCGCCGCATTACGAATAAAGAATTCAGGATGTTGCAACAGATAGTCCACCACTGCGCGATCGTTCAGCTCGCTGGCGAGTTCCTGCTGTTCTTCCCCGACTTGTTTCATAAATGAATAAATCCGTCATAGACATGTGCCGCCGGGCCAGTCATATACAGCGGTTGGCCCGGACCTTTCCAGGCGATATCAAGACGCCCGCCGGGTAATTCCACGCGGACCTCCTCGCCCAGTAACCCCTGCTGGATACCGACCGCCGCCGCCGCGCAGGCGCCGCTGCCGCAGGCCTGCGTTTCACCCGCGCCGCGTTCATACACGCGCAGGCGAATATGGGAACGGCTGACCACCTGCATAAAGCCGATGTTCGCCCGCTCCGGGAAGCGCTCGTGGTTTTCCATCACCGGGCCGAGCGTTTCCACCGTCGCGGTTTCCACATCATCGACCTGGATAACGCAGTGCGGGTTGCCCATGGACACCACGCCGCACAATACTGTCTGTTCAGCGGCGCGCATGATATAGGTCTTTTCCGCTTTGTTGGCGCGGAACGGCACCTGCGACGGTTCGAAGTTTGGCTCACCCATATTCACGCGCACCAGATCGTCTTCCGTTACGCTTAATACCATACGGCCGTTCGAGGTACTGACGCGGATGTCACGTTTATTGGTCAGGCCTTTCAGGCGCACAAAGCGGGCGAAACAGCGCGCGCCGTTGCCGCATTGCGCCACCTCGCTACCGTCGGCATTGAAGATGCGATAGTGGAAGTCGAGCTCCGGATCGTAGGGCGGCTCAACCACCAGCAGCTGATCGAAGCCCACGCCAAGATGCCGATCCGCCAGACGACGAATCAGTTCCGGTGAGAAAAAAACATTCTGAGTTACCGCGTCAACAACCATAAAGTCATTGCCAAGGCCATGCATTTTAGAGAACTGCATCATCTACTCCAGCAGCGCGGAACTGTCAGTAATTCACCTGGGTCGGACCACCGCTATCACCGCGATCGTTACGATCCGGCGTAGAGCTCTGGATACCGCTATCAACCGGTTTAGTCGGCGGAGGCGCCGTTTTATCCGCTGGCGGGAAATAGAGCGGCCCTTTCAGACCGCAGCCGGTGAGGCTGAGGACCGCAAATAAAACGGCAAGCGCTGGGAAAACGTTTTTCATGGATAGTAGCCCGTAATTCATTCTTTCTGTTTTCTATCATCGCAGGAGAAGACGTAAAAGCAAGCGTTTAGGGCAGCTTTATGACATCTGAAAAGCGGCTTTCCACCAGGGTTACAGCGCAAACGCGTTGGTAGATATACGCTGAGTATTCATTTTAGCAGGGTCACTGCCAGCATTTTTTTAGCACCTGTATCGACTGCACAATATCCGCTTCCATCACGCCGGCAAATCCCAGCACCACGCCGTAATGATGGCGGCTTTCAGGCGTACCGGGGATCCACAATGCGCTCAGCGGCGTAATTTCCACGCCTGCCGCCTGGGCCTGGCTAACGAGACGGGTTTCTGTTTCAGCATCATCCAGCGTAATCGCCGCATGTAGCCCCGAGGCCACTTCCGGCATCACGCCAATATGGCTCAGATGCTGATTCCACTCGGCCAGCAGCAGATCGCGACGGCTTTTACTGATTCTGCGCATTCGCCGGATATGGGGCTGGAAATGCCCCTCCGAAATAAAGCTCGCCATCACCTGCTGGTCGTTCATTGGCGGCTGGCGGGTGGATAGCGTACGCAGCAGGTTCAGCGGTTCCACCAGCTGTTGCGGAACCACCATGTAGCCCAGGCGTAGCGCGGGATACATCACTTTGGAAAACGAACCGATATAAATCACCCGATGGCGGTTATCCAGCGCGGCGAGCGGCATCAGCGGCGTGCCGTTATAGCGATACTCGCCGTCGTAATCATCCTCCATAATCCACGCCTGATGCTTTCTGGCCCACTCCAGCAGCGTCATCCGCCGCGATAGCGAGAGCGTCGCGCCCGTCGGGTACTGGCATGACGGGCTCACGTAGACCATCCGGGCGTCGGGATAATCCGTCAACTGCGCCGTCTGAAGCCCCTCATCATCAACGTTAATCGCTTTAATATTCAAACCAAGGCAGGAGAATACGCCCGCCGCCGCCCAGTGGCAGGGGTTTTCCATAATGACGTCCTGCCCGGCGCGCAGCAGCAGCGCGGAACAGAGCATTATCGCCTGTTGTGCGCCAAGGGTAATAATCACCTGAGCCGGATCGCACTTCAGGCCGCGCGAGGTATGCAGATAGCTGGCGATAAGCTCGCGCAGCTGTAAATCGCCCGCCGGAACGCCGTAACCCATTTGCGCAATGGGTCGCCGCCGCCAGAAGCGGTTTTGCAGGCGCGACCAGGTATCAAACGGGAAATGGTCAATCGCGGGCATGCCGATGCGAAAAGCCTTCGGCGGGCCATCGTGCACAAAATGGCGATTAAACCGCGCCGTCAGCGGCAGGCGCGAGTCGACGCGTAAGGCAGGAATTTCAGGGACGTCGGGGCCTTCGTCAACCTCCTGCCCGCGATAACGTATATAGGTGCCGTCGCCCTGTCGGGTTTCAATTAAATCATCGGCATATAAACGCTCGTAGACCGAGACCACCGTATTGCGAGAAACCCCCAGCAGCCGCGCCAGCTCACGCGTCGCGGGTAGTTTAGCCCCGTGAAGACCGGGCGTATTCACCATCTTCTCTCTCAGGGCGCGATAAAGCTGCTCGCTACGCTTTCTGCCAGCATCCAGCTTTATACCCGTTAAATCAAAAGGCAGAGCAACCGACAAATTGGCACCTTAATATCGTGGGTTTTTGGTCCTGTTATACATCCAATATGACAATTAGCATAGGCGCATTAATACTCATGATGAAAGCGACGCCTTTCATCGCTCTCTGAACCCTGAATGATTGAGCCTACTATGTCAGCATCAGAAATCACGATTTTTGCCGCCAAAAAAATCATTACGATGTGCCCGAACCGCCCGGAGACCACCCATGTCGCGGTGCGCGGCGGCCGTATTTTAGGCACCGGCACGCTTGAAGAACTCACCGGCTTTGGCGAATACCAGCTGGACGAGACCTTTGCCGATAAAGTGTTAATGCCCGGCCTGATTGAAGCCCACTCGCACGTCACCGGCGGCGGTATGTGGCAATTCCCCTATGTGGGTTACTACGATCGCCCGGACCATACCGGTAAAGTCTGGAAAGGCTGCCGCTCTTTTGACGACGTCGTCAGCGCGCTGCAGGCGGTGGAACGTGAGATGACCGATCCGCACGCGCCGCTGATCGCATGGGGCGTTGATCCCATTTATTTCGGCAGCGAAAAGCTGGGCCGCGAACATCTGGACCGCGTCTCAACCACCCGTCCGGTCGCGGTTATCCATATGAGCATCCACCTGATGGGCGCCAATACCGCCGCGCTGCACGACTGCGGAATATTTGACGACTGCCAGATCGAAGGCGTGGTGAAAAATCAGGACGGTACGCTGCACGGCGAGCTGGTGGAGTTCGCCGCCATGGGGCCAATCCTGAATAAATATGGTTTCTGGGACGAACTCACCACCGAAATCGCCATCGCCAATTTCGGCCAGGAAGCGTTTCGCGCAGGCTGCACCAGCGCAGCCGATATGGGTCTGACCGATTTCAGCAATCCCGAGCTGATGACCAACTACATCCGCATGACCCGTGAAGAGGACTTCTCGATTCGTCTGCTGGTGGCCTACGGTCCTCCTTTCGTCAAAAAACCCTTCCAGGAAGCGCTGGATTTCGCCCCGGACGTCATGCGTCACGGGCACGAAAAAATGCACTTCGGCCCGATGAAAATCTTCCTCGACGGCTCTATCCAGGGTGGGTCAGGACGGATGCTGGAGCCCTTCTATTATCTGGATGGCCACAACGGCGCGTGGAACGCCACGCCGGAAGAGGTGGAGCAGCAGGTCTACGACATCATGTCCCGCGGCTACCAGGTTCACTGCCACTGTAACGGCGACGAGGCCTCGGAAGCGTTCATTAAAGCCGTCGAGAAAACCCTGAATCGTATTCCTGCAGTGAACCACCGCGCGGTGATGCAGCACGCGCAGATGCTGCGTGAAGATCAGTTCAAACGCATCAAAGAGATGGGTATGGGCGTGAACTTTTTCAGCAACCACATCTATTACTGGGGCGATCAGCACTACAGCAAAACCATGGGCCCGGAGCGCGCAATGCGTATGGACGCCTGCAGCAGCGCGGTGCGCCACGGTATTCCTTTCGCCTTCCACAGCGATTGCGGCATCACCCCCATCAACCCACTGTTCACCGGCTGGTGCGCGGTGAACCGCCTGACGGCATCCGGGCGCGTACTGGGCGAAGCGGAAAAAATCTCCGTCGATCAAGCGCTGCACGCGATGACCCTCGGCGCGGCGTGGACCATGAAAATGGACCATCTGATCGGCAGCATCGAATGCGGTAAATATGCCGACTTCACCGTGCTGGAAGAGGATCCGCAGGCCATCGAGCCGGTTCAGCTTAAAGATGTGAAGGTCTGGGGCACCGTGCTGGGCGGTAAGAAACAGCAAATCCAGTAATCCTGTTGCGAACATTATCCACCCGGCGTCGTCGTCGGGCGGATAGCTATTGCACAAAATCATTCACATTGCATCAAGGCGGCACCTGAGAGAATCCTCGGTCACTTATTACAGTAAGCGACCGGGGTGAACGCAGGCAGCCAGCACAGAGGCAGCTTGAAGGATGATGTGTAGATTGCCTGAAATTAACCACAGAACACGATCATGACGACAAATTCAGTAATTAACTCTCCCGGCATGTCGCGCAACGCGGCCGCCGATACGGCGATGAAATGGTTGCCGCTGCTGGTGCTGTGCCTCGCTCAGCTTTCGACATCCGGCGATAATGCCACGCTGAGCATCGCTACCGGCGCGCTGGTCAAAGACCTGCACGCGTCAATGGATCTCATCAGCATCGCCAACGCGATGTATTCGCTGGCCGCGGGCTCTCTGATGGTCGCCGCCGGGATGGCCGGGCTTATCGTCGGCTGGAAGAAAACCTTCCGCATCGGCTGCGCGCTGCTGTTTCTTGCCGAGCTGACCGCTTATTTCTCACCGAACATGCTGGTCTTCACCTACGGCGCCCGTCTGCTTTCCGGTATTGGCGGAAGCTTTATGATCCCTTCGGTGCTGGGGCTTATCGCCAGTAACTACAAAGGCCGCCAGCAGGCGATCGCCTTTGGCGCGATCGGCGCGGCAAGCGGCGTCTCCTTCGCCGCCGGCCCGTTGATTTGCGGCCTGCTGGTTGACCACCTCGGCTGGCGCGCCGCGTTTGCCGCTATCGCCGGCCTGTGCATCGTTATCTTCAGCGGCTCCTTCCTGGTCCCTACGCCGGCAAAACCTGAACGCAAAGTGGTGTTCGATCTGCCGGGCGTCGTCCTGACGGTTATCGGCCTGTTCAGCGTGATCCTCGGCTTCCTGAAAGTATCAAGCTGGGGTCTGTTTACGCCGTTTAACGCGCCGTTCACCGTTATGGGCCTTAGCCCGGCGCCGTTCCTCGTCCTGTTTGGCCTGATCGTGCTGGCGATTATGCTGAAGTGGGAGCGCCATCGCGAAGCCACCACCGGCAGCGCGCTGATTCCGCTGTCGTTCCTCGCAACGCCGCAGGTGCGTAACGGTCTCTATCTGACGGCGTTTATCTTCCTCGCCTACGGTTCCGGTATTTTTGTGACCGTGAGCTTTGTACAGGTGGTTGCCGGGCTGAACGGTATTGAAACCGGCTTGCTCATTCTGCCGTTTGCGCTGGGCGTCGTGGTCTTTTCGCTGGGGCTGCCGATCGTCTGGAAAAACGCGAATCCGAAACGGATGTGCCAGAGCGCGCTGCTCATCGGCACGCTGGGTTCCGTGTTGTGCATCTTCGGCTTCGGCCCGTCCGATTTCAGCATGATCGTGCCGGTTGGGATGTGTCTGATTGGCGTCAGTATGGGCATCGTTTCCGCCTATTCCAGCTATATTGTTACCAGCGCCCTGCCGGCGCGCGATGCGCAGCAGTCCGGCGGCGTGCAGGCGACTTCGCGTAACGTCGGCCAGGCAATCGGCGTAGCGGTTTGCGGTATGGTGATGCTGACGGCGATCACCATGACGGTACAGGATATGGCCAGCCACGACGCTTCGCTAAGCCAAGATACACAGCAGAAGGTGGCAAATCTTTCCGTTATTCCTTATCTCAGCGATACGGGTTTCTCAACGCTGATGCTGGACCAGGGCGTGAATCAGAAGGATGTAACGGAACTCAACCAGGTCTATAAAACCGCCCGCCTGAAAGCCACGCGAGCGGGGATGGTCGCCACCGCGGTCATGACGCTGCTGTTTTTATTCGGGACGCGCAATCTTCCCGTCCGCGCCAGAGGTTCTGATGACGCAGCAGGAGAAGAGCCGCATGCGAAGAAGTCGAAAATCTGAGTTAAGATCGAAAGATAACTAACAATAACGCGCCCCTCCCGCGAGGAAGGGCGCGTTTTGTCGTTTCTATCAAAAAGGAACACGCTGTGACCACCAACCCTACACCGACAAACTGGTTACCTTTGGTTGTCTTATGCTGCGCACAGTTTCTGGCTTCCGCCGATAACGTGACGTTAAGTATCGCCACGCAGGCGCTAATGAACGATCTGCACGCCACGCTTGGGCAGGTCAGTACAGCGAATACCATGTATCCGTTGGTTGCGGGCACGTTTATGGTGGCAGGCGGAATGCTGGGGTGTATCTGGGGTTGGCGGATGCTGTTTCGCATCGGCTGCCTGATTTTTATCCTCGCCGAAGCCTGCGCCTTTTTTTCGCCATCGATCGCGCTCTTTACCTGGGGCGCGCGTCTGACCGCCGGGATAGGCGGTAGCCTGATGATCCCCGCCGTTTTTGGCCTGATCTCTGCCCTGTATCAGCAGCGACGACGGGTTGCCGCCTTTGGCGCGCTGGGTGCCTCCAGCGGCATTTCATTCGCCTGTGGTCCAATTGTATGCGGATATTTGCTGGACCACGTCGGCTGGCGCATCGCGTTTGCCTCGCTTGGCCTGCTGGCGCTGCTTATCCTGCTCTGCTCCGTCATCATCCCGGCATCAGAAAACAAACGCGCCGCTATCGCCTTCGATACCCCGGGCTTTCTGTTAGGCACCCTGGGGCTGTTCCTGACGATTTTCGGTATTCTGCGCATCCCGGTCTGGGGGCTGGTTATGCCCTTCGACCCGGCAGTGAGCGTTCTCGGCCTGAGCCCCGCCCCTTTCGTTATTCTCTGCGGCCTGATGGTGCTGGTGATGATGCTGCGCTGGGAACGTCATTTTGAAGCCACCACCGGCCACGCTCTGCTCCCCGCGGTTTTCCTGAAAACCCGCCTGGTGCGCCACGGGCTCTATCTCACCGGTTGGATATTTTTTGCCTACAGTTCGGCTATTTTTACCGTGGTGAGTTTTGCGCAGATTGTTAAAAGCGTATCGGCGATGGAAACAGGGCTGCTGATACTCCCTTTTGCGATATGTCTCGCCGCCTGTTCGCTGGGCCTGCCGCTGTTTATTCAGCAGCGAAACCCTCGCCGCCAGTGCCAGATGGGGCTGACGGCGGGAATCGCCGGCGCTCTGGTCGCCGCCGCGGCGCTGCACGTAACGGGGTTTACCCCTGTACTGATGGCGTCAGGGCTTTGTTTAATCGGCGCGGGGATGGGCACCATCGCGGCCAATGCCCCGATACTGGTCACCACTGGCGCAGGGAATCGGCACGCCGAACAGTCCGGCGGCGTTCAGGCCGCCTCGCGCGATATCGGGCAGGCATTAGGAATGGCGTTAATCAGTACCGTCATGCTCACGGTGTTGACCTTTCTGATGAAATATCAGGTACAGCACGACCTGGCAATGGGCCTGGCCGCCCGACAGGCCATCGGCCATCTCACGTTTATCCCCTGGACGAGCGATCGGACTTTCCATCAGCTTATCCAGACACAAAACCTGGCGCCCGGCGATCTCTCTGGCCTTCTTCAGCATTATCAACAGAGCCGGATGCTGAGCGCGCGTTACGGGCTGCTGGCGATGGCGATCGTGACGTCTCTACTGCTGATCCGCCTTCGCCATCTGCCGAAGTCATCGTAGATTGCGCTATACTGCCGCCACGATCAAAAAAGCGGGAAAGAACCATGAACGACAGTGAATTCCATCGCCTGGCCGATACCCTGTGGATGACCATCGAAGAGCGTCTCGACGACTGGGATGGCGACAGCGATATCGACTGTGAAATCAACGGCGGCGTGCTGACTATCAGCTTTGAAAACGGCAGCAAAATTATTATCAACCGCCAGGAGCCGCTGCACCAGGTGTGGCTGGCGACAAAACAAGGCGGCTACCATTTCGACTTGAAAGGCGACGAGTGGGTATGCGACCGCAGCGGCGAAACCTTCTGGGATCTGCTGGAACAGGCGGCGACCGCGCAGGCCGGTGAAGCGGTGAGTTTTCGCTAAACGCGCGTGACTCGAGTTCCCCGGATTGCGGCTAACGCCGTATCCGGGCGACAAAACCCATATCACCCCGAAGCCCAGGCAAGCGAAGCGCCCCCGGGAAATTCACCTGCGCCGAATGACAGGTCTACGCGGCGGGTCATGAGTAGTGCTGCAACATCGATGATGTCGCGGAATCCTCACCTGCAGCAAGGGTGGCCGCGGCAATCACCTGGCTGCGGAACGGGATCACCTGTTCGCGACCGTCGACGTCGACGATTTGATAAAACTGCGGCAGGTTAAAGTTGATAAAGCTGGAGCCGTAGGTAAAGCGGTCGTGCGACGAAGAGTAGAAGCGGCTGACGTCGCGTACCAGCTCTTCTTTGCTACCTTCGCAGTGGTGATACACCTCGGCGCGGTTGCTCTCATCAAGGATATAGATGTTAAATCCGTTATCGTTATCCGCATCTTCAAAGAAGAACTGAATAATCCCTTCGCTGGCAAAACCATCCACCACCTGCGGCAGCCTGACGTGGTTGGTTTCCACCTGCACCGACAGGCCGTGCAGTTTGTTATGCGAAATCGCGCCGTAGAATTCGATGGCGTTTTCCAGCTTCTGTACCGAGACGTTAAGACGCTCGAAGAAGAGCCCCCAGGTCTGCCCGGAAACGCGTAGCGCTTTAAAACGGCCGGTATCCTGGCGGGTGCTGGAAAGACGCAGCTCAACGCATTCAGACACCAGCTGCTGCACGCGAGTGCGGATCAGGCCGCGCAGATGCTGGCTATAGCAGAAAACTTCCACGCTATCCGGCGGCGCGGCGTCCTGGTGCATCTTGCCAAGAATGGTTTTCAGCGCTTCGATCATCGCCTGCTCGCCATTAAAGTGCAGCGTGCGCACCTCGTTCCACGAGTTGCGATACAGCAAATCGATGCTGCCAATCAGGCACTTTTGCTCTTCGCCGAAGCTGAAAACATCCAGCTTGCGGAAGTCGAAATGCACCACCTGATTGCGGAAGGCCGCCGTCGGGTCATATTCGAGGTTGACGATAATCGCCAGGTGGCGAATTTCGCAGGGGCTATACAGCGCTTTCGGCGTCGGAGACGGCAGGCGCAGCGGGAAGTGATGCGCCACATCGGCCACCATCTCCTGCAGTTTTGCCAGGTCGACAATCCCGTTGCCCTTAATAAACAGGCGCGTACGTGACGTCAGCAGGCCGTTAAACCAGGCCCAGGCCACCAGCTTATTAAGATAACGGTTATATTCCAGCGGCTGATGGCTGATGATCGATTCCATGTCCGGCGCGCGGTTATAGACATACCAGCCGGTACGGTTGGCACGGCCCGGCGGCACGTGGATGAAAGTCAGATTCGGCTCAGACAGATCCGGCGAAATTTGCGGGTTTACCAGGGTCACTTTCCCCGGCAGCGCTTCAAAGGCGGCGTACAGCTTACGCGTCAGCACGCCAATATCCTGCGGGCTGGCGGAAACGCTCAGGTTATTACGGCGCGCAAAGCGAATCAGGTTGCGATAGCTCTGCATCATCGCATCAAGCAGTTCGTTGTGCGCTTTACGGACTTCGTCAATCTTCCAGTTGGCCCGGTTATCGAGCATCATCAGACGCTTTTCATCCCAGCCCCACTCTTTCACCAGGTGGCTGACGACTTCACGGCGCCAGCCGACGCAGGCGCGCTCGCGGCTCAGCTTCTCGCACACTTTTAAATAGAAACATCGACGCACCAGATCGAGGCGCGTTTCATCTTCGATGGCCTGCAGATAGAGCGTGACGCGCTCCAGCATCATGCAGTAAGGGTCAAGGCCAAACGATACGATTTCACCGTCATGCAGGCGCTGCTTGATATCTTTCGCCAGCAGACGGTTGTTGGGGTACTCCCAGGAGTACGCTTCCAGCAGCAGCGTCTTCAGCACGGCCTTATAGGGCGAGTCGATACTTTTATACAGCTGCCACAGGCTGGCGCCGAAGTACTCTTCTGCCGAGAGGGAGCTCAGGCCGCCGAGATCCAGCCATTCGTTCGGCGTCAGCACGCCCTGCGCGTAGAGGCTCATCACGTAATCGTCGTAATGCTCTTCTTCATCGCACGGCACCATATTCCACAGAATACGTTTCCCGGCAAGGCGCACCGCGGTACGGTAAAACTCATCCAGCAGCAGGATGTGTTGAGTTGAGCCGCAGTCTTCACCGCCCAGGCTGCCGCTTTCGTTATGGCGGAAGCGGTTTTCGTCGATCAGGAAGAAGCTGACCTCAACGCCCAGCGACGCGGCCCAGCTCTCGAGCAGGCTACATTTGCGCTGCAGCAGCTGGCGCTCTTCGCTATCCAGCCATGATTGGTGGCATACCCAGATATCCAGGTCGGAAGAGCAGCTTTGGCCGACGGAAGACGTACTGCCCATAGAGTAAAGGCCGGTGATCGGCAGCTCGCCTTTCGGCGGCTCTTTGGCCAGCATTCCACGGTTGAGCTCGAGTTCATCAAGATAGTGACGTTGGGTTTCATCAGGCGTGTAGAGGCAAATGCCACGGGGAACGTTACCGTCAAGGTAACCCGGCATCAGCGGATGATGATAATGTAGTAATGTCGGCAGTAGACTGTAAACCTGCTGGAAAGCGGGTCCCATGGCAGCAAGGGCGCGATCCACGCGCAATTGGTTGATGGCATCCAGTCTCTGTTTCAGTGTCTCAATATAGAGGTACAAGACATATCGCCTGATGTTCAAAAACCCGACGTACAATAGTACGGAGAGTTTCAGTATTTCAACAAAAACCGTCACCATTCGTCGTCGGTGTGGTTGTGATGAACTGCTGACTGACAAATGGTTTAAAACGTGATCAATCTAACACCTTGCTGATTGACCGTAAAGAAAGATGAGCTACATACAAGTGTAGCACCCTTTACTACGTGTAAATTCTTCACTACGTTTGCGGCAACCCGCAAACGCATGAAAGGCTAAAAAAATGGCCGCGACCCTTAACCCCACAAAACTAACATCCCTAAGACAACAATGTTAGGATGGTTAGTGGTCGACTATGACGGTAACAAGCATGTTAGACAAAGTTTTGAGAATTGCCACACGGCAAAGCCCGCTTGCGCTATGGCAGGCACATTATGTGAAAGAGCGCCTGGAGTCCTGTCATCCGGGGCTTTCCGTTGAGCTGGTGCCTATGGTCACCCGCGGCGACGTGATCCTTGATACGCCCCTTGCAAAAGTGGGCGGTAAGGGCCTCTTTGTGAAAGAGTTAGAGCTGGCCATGCTGGAAGGTCGCGCCGACATTGCCGTCCATTCTATGAAGGACGTGCCGGTGGAGTTTCCCGAAGGGCTGGGGCTGGTGACCATCTGTGAACGCGAAGATCCGCGCGATGCCTTTGTCTCGAATCACTACGCTTCCATTGATGAACTCCCCCACGGCAGCATCGTTGGCACCTCAAGTTTACGCCGTCAGTGTCAGCTGGCCGCCGCGCGGCCGGATCTCACGATCCGCTCCCTGCGCGGCAACGTTGGCACGCGTCTGGGCAAGCTTGATAGCGGCGAGTACGACGCCATTATTCTGGCCGCCGCAGGGCTTAAGCGCCTGAACCTTGAGGCGCGTATTCGTCAACCGCTGTCCCCGGAGCAATCTCTGCCCGCCGTCGGCCAGGGCGCGGTCGGCATTGAGTGTCGCCTTGACGACGAATGGACCAAAACGCTGCTGGCCCCGCTGAATCATACGGAAACGGCCATCCGCGTCCGCGCTGAACGGGCGATGAACACCCGGCTTGAAGGCGGCTGTCAGGTGCCTATCGGCAGCTATGCCGAACTGATCGACGGTGAGCTATGGCTGCGCGCGCTGGTTGGCGCGCCGGATGGCTCACACACGGTACGCGGCGAGCGGCGCGGTCGCCCGGAAGATGCCGAAACGCTGGGCGTCGCCCTTGCCGAAGAACTTCTGGATAACGGCGCTCGCGACATTCTCGCCGTCGTCTACGCAGGAGAAGCGCCTCAATGAGCATTCTGGTTACCCGTCCGCTGCCGCAAGGCGAAGAGTTAGTCAGCCGCCTGCGCGCGCTGGGACGCGTGGCCTGGAGCTTTCCGCTCATTGAGTTTACCCCGGGCCGTCAGCTCCCTGAGCTGGGCGGCCAGCTGGCAAGCCTCGCCGCAGGCGATTTGCTCTTCGCGCTATCTCAGCATGCCGTCGAGTTTGCCCACGCTCGCCTCCAGCAGCAGGGGCTGCGCTGGCCCACGGCGCCCGACTATTTTGCCATTGGCCGCACCACCGCGCTGGCCCTGCATAAGGTCAGTAATCGACAAGTTCGCTACCCGTTAGATCGGGAAATCAGCGAAGTCTTGCTACAATTACCTGAATTACAAAACATTGCGGGGAAAAAAGCGCTCATCCTGCGCGGCAACGGCGGGCGGGAATTACTCGGTGACACGCTTCGCGAACGCGGCGCTGATGTCACTTTTTGTGAATGTTATCAACGTAGTGCAAGGCACTACGATGGCGCAGAAGAAGCAATGCGCTGGCAGTCTCGCGGGGTTTCGACGCTGGTCATCACCAGCGGCGAGATGCTGCAGCAGCTCTGGACGCTAATACCACAGTGGTATCGCGAACGTTGGCTCCTGAGCTGTCGCATTTTCGTTGTCAGTGAACGTCTGGCCGAGCAGGCCAGGGAATTGGGCTGGCAGGATATCCAGGTTGCCGATAGCGCCGACAACGATGCGCTGCTACGCGCATTACAATAACTCTCAACATTGGAAGCCATAATGACGGAACAACAGAATCAATCCGCCGTGGTTGAAGAGACCAGGGAGGCCGTGGAAACGACGCCACAGCCAGAGAAGAATGTCGAAAAGAAAAACGGCGGCAGTAAAACCAGCCTCGCCCTGAGCGCAATAGCTATCGCTATCGCCCTCGCCGCTGGCGTAGGCCTTTATGGTCTGACGAAGACTCAGGCAACCCGCCAGAGCGAAGCCAGCGCCGGGCTATCCAGCCAGATCGCCGCGCTGCAAAAAGCGCAGGAGAGCCAAAAAAGCGAGCTTGAAGGCATCATCAAGCAGCAGGCCGACCAGCTGACGGAAGCGCAGCGTCAGCAGGATTCTCTGGCGAAGAAGCTGGAAGAAGTGCAGGAGAAGGTCGCGGTCATTTCCGGCAGCGATGCAAAAACCTGGCTGCTCGCGCAGGCTGATTTCCTCGTAAAACTGGCCGGACGTAAGCTGTGGAGCGATCAGGACGTGACGACCGCCGCCGCGCTGCTGAAAAGCGCCGACGCCAGCCTCGCCGATATGAACGATCCGAGCCTGATTTCCGCCCGTCGCGCCATTACCGACGATATTGCTTCGCTTTCCGCCGTGAGTCAGGTCGACTACGACGGCATCATTCTGAAAGTGAACCAGCTCGCCAACCAGATTGATAATTTACGCCTGGCGGACAACAACGACGATGACACCCCGATGGATTCCGATAGCGATGAGCTATCCAGCTCCATTAGCGAGTGGCGGGTAAACCTGCAAAAAAGCTGGCAGAACTTTATGGACAGCTTTATTACCGTTCGCCGCCGCGATGAGACCGCCGTGCCGCTGCTGGCGCCAAACCAGGACGTCTATCTGCGCGAAAACATCCGCTCCCGTCTGCTGGTCGCGGCGCAGGCGGTTCCGCGTCATCAGGAAGAAACCTACAAACAGGCGCTGGATAACGTCTCGACGTGGGTTCGTGCTTACTACGACACTGAAGATGCCACCACCAAAGCCTTCCTTGAGGACGTGGATAAGCTCAGCCAGCAAAGTATCACCATGAACGTACCGGAGAGCCTGCAGAGCCAGGCGCTGCTTGAGAAACTGATGCAAACGCGGGTACGTAATCTGATGGCGCAGCCGGCTGAAACCCAGGCCAGCGCCCCGGCTCCCGCGCCGGCACCTGCTGCCCACGCGCCAACGCCTGCGCCACAAGGAGAGTAACGCATGTTGAAAATTCTCTTACTCTTCGCGCTGCTGCTTGCCGGGATCGTGGTCGGTCCGATGATCGCGGGTCATCAGGGCTACGTCCTGATCCAGACCGATAATTACAACATTGAAACCAGCGTCACCGGGTTAGCGATCATCATGATCCTCACCATGGTAGTGCTTTTTGCCATTGAGTGGCTGCTGCGGCGCATTTTCCGCACCGGCGCGCATACCCGCGGCTGGTTCGTGGGCCGCAAGCGTCGCCGCGCGCGTAAGCAAACCGAGCAGGCGCTGCTGAAGCTGGCAGAGGGCGATTATCAGCAGGTTGAGAAGCTGATGGCGAAAAATGCCGATCACGCTGAGCAGCCCGTTGTGAACTACCTGCTGGCGGCAGAAGCCGCCCAGCAGCGTGGCGATGAAGCCCGCGCCAACCAGCATCTGGAGCGCGCGACAGAGCTCGCCGGCGACGACCTGATACCTGTCGAAATCACCCGCGTACGCCTGCAGCTGGCGCGTAATGAAAACCACGCCGCCCGCCACGGCATCGACAAGCTGCTGGAGATCACGCCGCGTCATCCGGAGGTCCTGCGCCTCGCCGAGCAGGCCTACATTCGTACCGGCGCCTGGAATCCGCTGCTGGATATCATTCCATCAATGGCGAAAGCCAACGTCAGCGATGAAGAGCACCGTGCCGAACTGGAACAGCTGGCGTGGATTGGCCTGATGGATAAAACGCTGGCCGATGGGGGCAGCGAAGGTCTGCGCGACTGGTGGAAAAGCCAGAACCGAAAAACCCGCAGCCAAGTGGCGCTACAGGTGGCAATGGCTAATCGCCTTATCGAAAGCGACGACCATGATACCGCGCAGCAGATTATTATCGAAGGTCTGAAAAAGCACTACGACGATCGTCTGGTGATGCCGATCCCGCGGCTGAAAACGAATAATCCGGAACAGCTGGAAAAGGTGCTGCGCCAGCAGATCAAAACGGTCGGCGACCGTCCGCTGCTGTGGAGTACGCTGGGGCAATCGCTCATGCGTCACGGCGAGTGGCAGGAAGCCAGCATCGCGTTCCGCGCAGCGCTCAAGCAGCGCCCGGATGCGTTTGACTACGCGTGGCTGGCCGATACTCTTGACCGCCTGCATCAGCCGGAAGAAGCGGCGACGATGCGTCGCGACGGCCTGCTGTTAACCCTGCAAAACAACCCGCAGCAGTAATGCCCTTCTCGCCTCCATCGGGGGCGAGAATCTCTTCTCTTCCCGCCTGAACGTTTCTCTATCCCTGAAAAGAAAAAAACGCCTGCTCTGAAACCAGGGCAGGCGTTAAAACAGGTCTGTTTGACAACAAATTGGGTGCTTCACTCAACGTAGTGTCCATGGTGTTTGATGAGGCTATATGCTTCATCCTTCACGCTGTCTCTTCGTTGGCTGCACACGCTCACCTCAGTCACTTACCTTTGTAAGCTCCGGGGGATTCCCGTGCTGGCCGTCTCGACACATCATGAATGATTTAGCATATAAAATGCGACATCTGTCAGTGGACGATAAGCACCGTAAAACGGCTCTGCATCATTCCTGAGTTTATGAGGCACTAAGGCGAACATAAGAGATGGAATGAGCATCTACCCGTTTATTATCGCACAGGAGCGGTAGAAAATGCATCTATCCGCACAAGGAATTGGGACTATTCTGGACAATAAATCGCATGCTGATTAGCGAGATATTTTTTGCGATATCAGGGAGATAGGAACGTTTTTGCCGAAGCGGAAAACAAAAAACCCCGCCGAAGCGGGGTTCAAAATTGGTCGGCGAGAGAGGATTCGAACCTCCGACCCACTGGTCCCAAACCAGTTGCGCTACCAAGCTGCGCTACTCGCCGATGTACTGCTTTTTTGAATTTTTAGTTCAATTCTTTATAAAGTCGTGGTGCGAGGGGGGGGACTTGAACCCCCACGTCCGTAAGAACACTAACACCTGAAGCTAGCGCGTCTACCAATTCCGCCACCTTCGCAATATCACAACTTTCTAAATAATGGGGTGGCTAATGGGATTCGAACCCACGACAACTGGAATCACAATCCAGGGCTCTACCAACTGAGCTATAGCCACCACTGCAAATCTTTTACGCGGTATTGAAACCACCGCAGCTCCAGCACCGGGTAAATGGTGCGCCCGACAGGATTCGAACCTGAGACCTCTGCCTCCGGAGGGCAGCGCTCTATCCAGCTGAGCTACGGGCGCTTAGCGCCGTTGCGGGGTCGGATAATACGGACTTCCTACCCCGCTGTCTAGTGCCTTTTTAAAGAAAATTATTGTTTGCTCATGCTTTGTGCGTTTTGTTGCTTATTGCGCCACATTATCAACATTTCCGCGTCGGCCAAGGCCAAATACCTTATAAATAAGCGTCACGGCGGCGAGGAAAATCATTCCGACAAAGAGCGACATACGCGTATCGTCGTTAAATCCCATCCCTATCAGCACGCAAATCAGGAACGCCATGGTCAAATAGTTCGCCCACGGGAACAGCAGCGAGCGAAACGGATGGCTGGCCATCGCTTCTTTATGCACGAGACGAAAACGCAGCTGGCTAATCAGAATCACAAACCACGGCACCATCCCCGGCAGCACGCTGGCGCTGTAGACGTAGACGAAAACGCGCTGTGGATTAGGGATAATGTAGTTCAGGCACGAGCCGACCAGCAGAATCAGGATCGACAGCGCCACGCCCGCTGACGGCACGCCGTTGCGCGAGACTTTGGCGATGGCCGCGGGCAGCTGACGGTTTTTTGCCAGCGCGTAGAGCATGCGTCCGCAGCTGTACATGCCGCTGTTACAGCCGGAAAGCGCCGCCGTGAGCACCACAAAGTTGATAATGCCCGCCGCCGCGGTGATGCCGATTTTGGCAAAGGTCAGTACGAACGGACTGCCGTTGGAGCCAATTTGATCCCACGGGAAAATAGTGACGATCACAAAAATCGCCCCTACATAGAAAATCAGGATTCGCCACAGCACCTTGCCAACCGCGCTACGCAGCGTAACCTGCGGGTTCTTCGCTTCACCGGCGGTAATCCCGATAAGCTCGACGCCCTGATAAGACGCGACCACGATGCACAGCGCCGTCAGAAAGCCCTTCCAGCCGCCGGCGAAGAAGCCACCGTGCTCGGTCAGATTGCCAAAGCCAATGGCGTGCCCGCCGTTGCCAAAGCCAAAGAAAATAACGCCCAGCCCCACCACGATCATCACAATAATGGTGGTGACCTTAATCATGGCAAACCAGAATTCAATTTCGCCGTACAGCCGTACCGCCGCGAGGTTCGCCAGCGCCACCAGCCCGACGGCAATCAGCGCCGGTATCCACTGCGCCATATCCGGGAACCAGAACTGCACATAAACCCCGATAGCCGTAATCTCCGATATCCCGACCGCCATCCACATAAACCAGTAGGACCAGGCGGTGAGATAGCCGAAAAACGGGCTCATATAGCGGTGTGCGTAAACGGCGAACGATCCGGTTACCGGTTCGAGGAACAGCATTTCGCCCATCGAACGCATGATGAAGAAGACAAAGAGCCCGGCGATAATATACGCCAGCAGAACCGAAGGTCCGGCCCACTTCAGCGTACTGGCCGCGCCCATAAATAACCCGACGCCAATTGTCCCACCAAGAGCGATTAGCTCAATGTGCCGCGCCTCCAGTCCCCGCTGAAGTTCCGCTTTTTTCTCAGTCATATAGCCTCTTGTGTTTGCCCTGCTCCGGGTTTAAGCGCATCCCAACAGGGATGTGTCTATGCCGGTTATTTTTATTGAATGAATAGCCCTGCCTGCGCGACGGTAAACTGACCGTCGCGTTTTAAGCATGCGAATGGTTAATGAATTTGAGGGAAATGGCAAATAAAGTATCAGGCGAGTGAAGACATTACACAGAATACCCAGGTAAACCCGCCCGCTTGCAGTGGAATGTCACAGCTTATCGGTGTAATGCCAGCGTAAATAGCGCAGCAGGCGCGCCTGCCTTTTTATGCGGCTCGGCTGCGAAACCAGGCGATAGAACCACTCCAGACCCAGGTCCTGCCAGAACTTCGGCGCCCGCTGAACGTGGCCGGTAAAAACATCGTAGGTGCCGCCCACGCCCATATACAGCGCCTGAGGATAAACGTCCCGACAGTCGCGCATCAGGATCTCCTGACGCGGCGAGCCCATCGCCACCGTGACGATCTTCGCCCCGCTATCGCGGATACGCTCAAATAGCGCCTGACGCTGGTCAGCGGCAAAATAGCCATCCTGGCTTCCAACGATATTCACGTTCCAGCGCTGGCGAAGCTGCTGCTCCGTCTGCGCCAGCACCTCGGGCTTGCCGCCGATCAGAAATACCGGCGTTCCCTGAGCGCCTGCGCGCGCCATCAGGGCTTCCCATAAATCGGCGCCGGCGACGCGCGACACCTGAGCCTGAGGGTATTTTTTACGTAATGAACGTACTACGCTGATGCCATCAGCGTATTTGAATTCTGCCGCTTCAATCAGCGCCCGGACTTCGGGGCTGTCTTCTACCGCCAGCATCTTCTCTGCATTAATCGCCACCAGCGTTCCCGTGCGGATCTCACCATCGGCGTACAGATAATCCAGAGCGTGTTGCATATCGCGCCAACCAATGAGTTGTAGCCCTCTCAGCAGGTACAACGGCGCGGATGTGGTCTCAGTCATGTACACCCTTATCAGACTTGAGGTTGCGTCAGCGGTTTGGCCCGCCGGTGAATCAGCCCCACGCTATCAAGGAACCAGTACAGCAGTTTTGCCGCCAGCAGGCAGATCCCAAAGATAACGAGGAAAAAAACCACGCGAGAGCCAAATGAATCCAGCCCTTCACGCGCCAGCACGATCATGTTGAAGATAGCGCCAAAACAGAAACTGTGCAGAATCGCCGCTTTATAGCGGTTCGTTTCCCGGTTGCCAAGCTCGTACAGCCAGTCAAACCATTTAATAATCAGCCCAACCGCCACCGCGCCCAGCGGGACGAACCAGACGCCGCCCATCACCACCAGCGAGCCAATCAGGGTCGGCGAAATCGCCAGACCAGAATGATTATTCAATACTTCCCAGGTGAAATAGTTCGCGGTATTGAGCACCATTGTCGGACGACCGTGCCACAACCAGCTGGGGATAAAGACGTAAAAATCCCGGATGATTGGCGCCAGCCCCTGGAACTCAATCTTGTCGTAATTTTGCAGCAGCAGGGCCAGATTCTCCCACGGCGAGAAGGTGTCGCGGGTCAGATAGAGGAAAGTATAAAACGCCTCATCGCCGCTGACGTTCATGCCATAGCGCTTCAGGGCCAGCCAGAACATACCAACGATGCCCAGCACGCCCGCAGCCGCCAGCATCCACAGGCTGATCCAGCCGCGAATGATGCCGATAAACAGGAAGATGGCAAACGCGATGATGATATTCGCCCGGGTGCCGCCAACGATGGCGTAGGTCAGCAGGCCAAAGGCGACGGTGCTGACAAGGAAGAATATCCACGCTTTATAATCCTGACGCAGAAAATAGACCACCAGCATTGCCGGGATGAAAAAGTAGAAGAAGCGCTTTAGCGCCACGCCGGAGACTTCGCTGGAGAAGATCTGGCTATAGGAGTTGAGCTTGAATAACAGGAAGCCGTTATGCGCAAAGAAGATGCCGACGCAAAGCAGCGCCAGCCCCAGCAAAATGCCCCAGGTGAGGTGGGTCTCCACGCGATTCATCGTAAACAGCGGACGATGCGGATGACCGTGCGTCGCCGACCGTAGCCGCGTTTTATAAGTCACGTAGTAAACCGCATAAAAGCAGACGGAAACCAGCAGGGTTTGCAGCAGAATTTCCGGCGGGGCGACCGCGACGTCAAAGCGGAACACCAGAATACTGGTCAGCGGGAAGCCAAAGAAAAACGTCAGCAGATACAGCAGCGAGAAAAAGACGTTGAAGTTGAAGCGTACGCGACGAAATTCAAAGTACGTGGCGGTGGCGATAAATAGCGTCGACAGCAGCCAGACCAGCAGCAGCCCGCTAAATTGCATTAATGTCATGCGTCCACCCCCGCAGCAATTCGCAACGCTCGTCGCCAGCCCGTCAGGTAATTCGGCCGGAAGAAGGCGATTTGATTTTTATCCACTCCGGCCAGCTGGCGCTGCGCTTCACGCACAACGCTCACGTCCAGCGCATCGCTGGTAAAGAGTACCGGAATATGCTGCTCCGACATATCCTGCCAGAAGGGGTTCTCCCGGTTCAGCACGCAGGGGATCCCCGCCTGAATCAGCAGGCACAGCGTGCCGATACCCTGCTGGCGGGCAAACAGGAAGTAGCCAAGATCGCAGCGGCGGAGCAGGGCAAGGTAGTCATCAAACGCCAGCTTGTCGCTCAATACCTGGAAATGCTGCGGGCTGAACAGCGCCGCGCCGGCCGCGCGGACTTCGTTGATGTAGTCGCCATTATTTGCCGGATAACCCATCGGCACGACAACGTTAACCGTATCGCCAAACTGCTGGCGAATCGCACGCAGCGCCGCGATATGCTCGTTGCTACGGTCGCCGGAATTACCCACCAGGATAGTGAGCGTGTTGCCGCGCGGCGCGCTAACGGCGAGCGAATTCAGCGCCGGATCCATGCGGGTCGGAAAGTAGAGCAGCTCTCCCGCTACGCCAGAATGGCGGGCGGCGAACCAGCTCAAATCGCCCCGGGTCGCAAACACGCGGCCTACCCGGCCCTGCGCCAGGCGCCGCAGGGGATAAAACAGGCGAAACTTCAGGCTGGCGGAGTTCTCGTACAGATCCGCTCCCCAGATATGCCAGTTAAACTGCGCCGGGCGGATCCCGCCGCTGAGCAACGCCAGCCACAGGCCGGTATTAAACTGGCCGTGAAAGAAAAAGCGCTGCTGCCGGTTCGCCTTTGCCAGCGCGATAACCGCCTTTGCCAGCGACTTTTTCCCCGGATAGCAGCGAATGGAGAGTGCGGGATAAACGGCGCAAATTTCTGTCGCATCACCGACGACCATAAACAGGCGAGCCTGTTCGTCATCCACGGCCAGCTCATCATTAAAGAACCGCAGCACGGTCTGGTTGTGGTGCGGGATATCCGATCCCAGTACATGTATCAGTGCTGTCATGCCCGTTTACGCCAAAGTAAAAACACGCCGCTGCAGAGGGCGAAATAAACAATATAGGTAGCCATATACGCCTGCGCCGCGCCGATTGCGCCGTGCGCCGGGATAAGCCAGTGCGAGAATGCGGTCAACAGCGTGAACTGGCTGATTTCCGTCAGAATATAAAAACGCAGCGAGGCTTTGGCGATCACCAGATAACCATAAACATAAGCCCCGACCTTTAACACATCGCCCACCAGCTGCCAGGCAAACAGATCGCGCATCGCCGTAAAGCGGTCGGAAAAAAGTAGCCAGATAGCGAAATCACGCAGTAGCCACACCGTTAAGCTCGCTGCCGCCACCGCCGGGAGGACAAATTTTAACGATTTGCCAATCTCGCGGGTGATATCCGCTTTCGCCGTCAGACGGGACAGCGTCGGTAAAAGATAAACGCTAAATGACGCGGTAATAAACTGCAAATAGGCGTCGGAGATGCTGCTCACCCCTTGCCAGATCCCCACCGCTTCCCAGCCATAGTGGGCCGCCAGCAGGTTACGCATCATCACGTAGGCGACCGGCAGCGTCACCGAGGTAATCAGCGCCATCAGGGTAAATTTCGACAGCTGCCCCGCCAGGCCGTTGTCCCAGCGCGGGCGCAGCGCGCTTAGCGGAATATTGCCGCGATGCCACAGTACGATAGCCGCCGGCACCACCACCAGCGCCGGCACCAGCGCCAGCCCCAGCAATGCGCCCTGATAGCCGCCAAAACGGTAGCAGGCATAGTACGCCGCCACGCCAATCAGGCTCCCGGCGATAAGCGACAGCGCATTACCCGCCGCATCGCGAAAGCCTTTCATCAGCGCTAACAGGAAATTCGCCCAGGCAATCCCCATCTGCACCAGCGCCACCAGCCGTACCAGATTCTGGTAATGTTGATGACCGAATAGCCCCTGGCTTATTGGCGCGGCCGCCAGCAGGAAGATCAGCGCCAGCAGGGTGGAGAAACCGAGTACCATCGCTGAAGCGGTGCCAACGACGTTGTTCAACTGCCGGCGATCGTCATGATGCTGGGCCACCAGCTTCGTGACGCCGTTAAATATCCCGGCCCCCGCCAGCACGCCAAGCACGGTCACCAGCTGGCGGAAGTTACCCGCCTGCCCCACGCCAGCCGGGCCGAACGACACGGCCAGCAGTTTTACCACCAGCAGACCGGCGCCGATTTTGACCAGCGTGGACGCCGCGGTCCACAGAGACGCTTTTGCCAGCGACATATCAGGAGAAATAGCTCAGCAGCGAGTTAATCACCGTGCGCTGGTTAACGTTCGACAAATTGTAGAATAACGGCAGGCGCAGCAGGCGTTCGCTCTCCTGGGTCGTGTAGCGATCCGTCCCGTGGAACTCGCCGAAGTTCTCCCCGGCCGGGCAGCTGTGCAGCGGGATATAGTGGAATACCGCCAGAATTTCCGCCTCTTTCAGCCAGGCGATCAGCTTGCTGCGATCGTCAATATCGCGCAGCTTGATATAGAACATATGCGCATTTTGCCCGCAGTCGGCAGGCACGATGGGCAGATCGATACGCCCGGCGCGCGCCAGCGGCAGCAGGGCGTCGTAGTAGTTCTGCCACAGCGCCAGACGCTGCTGGTTAATCCGCTCCGCCGCTTCCAGCTGCGCCCACAGATAGGCCGCCTGTAAATCGGACATCAGGTAGCTGGAGCCGATATCGCGCCAGGTATATTTGTCCACCAGGCCACGGAAAAATTGGCTGCGGTTGGTGCCTTTTTCACGAATGATCTCCGCGCGTTCTATCAGCATGCGATCGTTAATCAGCGTTGCGCCGCCTTCACCGCCCGCGGTGTAGTTTTTGGTTTCATGGAAGCTGAAGCAGCCAATATGGCCGATAGTGCCGAGCGCCCGTCCTTTATAGGTCGACATCACGCCCTGAGCGGCATCCTCCACCACAAACAGATTATGCTTGCTGGCGATAGCCATAATGGTGTCCATCTCGCAGGCCACGCCGGCGTAGTGGACCGGTACAATCGCGCGGGTTTTCTCGGTGATGGCCGCTTCAATCAGCGTTTCATCGATATTCATGGTATCGCGACGAATATCAACGAAGACGATTTTCGCGCCGCGCAGCACAAAGGCGTTGGCGGTGGAGACGAAGGTATAGCTCGGCATAATCACTTCATCGCCCGGCTGAATATCCAGCAGCAGCGCCGCCATTTCCAGCGAAGCGGTGCAGGACGGCGTCAGCAGCGCTTTCGCGGTGCCAAAACGCTGCTCCATCCACTGCTGGCAGCGGCGGGTAAAACCGCCATCGCCGCACAGCTTGCCGCTCCCCATCGCGGACTGCATATAATCAAGCTCGGTGCCCACCACCGGCGGCGCGTTAAATGGAATCATCATGTCACCTGTATAACCAGTACGCGGTGCTTTCGACATTGGCACCGCTAAGAATGTAACGTTTAAGCGCGGCGGTGTTGCCCATCTGGGTCGCCACCCGCAGTGTCGTCAGCTCGCGCAGCGCGGCCCAGCGCTGCGCCGCCTGCATTAATTCCGCTCCGGCGCCGCGTCCGGCCAGCAGGCCAATCCTCGCCTCGCGCTCGCTGAGCTGGCGCAGGGAGACAAACGCGCGGATATCGCCGTCAGGGGCGCGAAGCACCAGACACTGGTGATCGAAGGTTCCGCGCACCGCATTTTCAATCCACTGGGCGTAGAAACGACCGCTGGCATCGTCGGCGTACCAGGGGGCGCGAAAACGGCTCTGCGCAAAGGCCAGCGCCGCCAGTTCGCGCAGCCGGGGGATATCCACCTCGGTCGCCGGCTCGGCGCCGATATCATCAGAAGCCGCGGGCGAAAGCGCAAGATCGACCTCGCCCTCCACCAGCCGGAAGCCTAATGCCTGCAGCGAATCCAGGCGCGCGGCATCATCCGCCGCGACTTTCGCCTGCACCCGTGACCAGTTCGCCAGCGCGTCCACCGTCAGCGGCGGCGCATCGTCGCCAAAGCGGAGAATGGCGCTATTGACGCCGAAGAAGCGGTTTTCCCACTCAAGGGGCTCAATACTGGCGCGGGCGGGCACGGAGTAAATCCAGTAAGTATTGGCCGTAGCCGGTTTTTTCCAGCCGTTTCGCCGCTCGCTTCACGCCGTCGTCATCCAGCCAGCCATTGCGCCAGGCGATTTCTTCCAGGCAAGCAATTTTAAAGCCCTGACGCTTCTCCACCGTCTGCACAAACATGCTGGCCTCGATCAGGCTATCGTGCGTGCCGGTGTCCAACCAGGCAAAACCACGTCCCAGCAGCTCCACCGTCAGTGCACCATCATCGAGGTACATTTGATTGATGGAAGTGATCTCCAGCTCACCGCGCTCTGAGGGTTTAACCCGCTTCGCGTACTCTGCCGCTTTACCATCGTAAAAATAGAGGCCGGTTACCGCCCAGTTAGACTTGGGCTGCCTGGGCTTCTCTTCCAGAGAAATGGCGCGGAATTCGTCATCAAACTCCACCACGCCAAAGCGTTCCGGGTCCATCACCTGATAGCCGAACACCGTCGCCCCGGTCATGCGGGCCGCGACGCTACGCAGCTTCGGGCTAAAACCCTGGCCGAAAAAGATGTTATCGCCCAGCACCAGACATGAGGGCTCACCGTTGAGAAAAGCCTCTCCAATGATAAAAGCCTGCGCCAGCCCGTCCGGGCTTGGCTGCGCGGCGTAGCTTAGCTGCATGCCGAACTCCGAACCATCACCAAGCAGTCGTTGGAAATCACGCTGGTCATCCGGAGTGGTAATGATCAACACTTCGCGAATCCCGGCCAGCATCAGCACCGAGAGCGGATAGTAGATCATCGGCTTGTCGTAGATAGGTAGCAGCTGTTTTGAGACGCCGCGCGTGATCGGATGCAGGCGAGTACCCGATCCGCCAGCCAGAATAATACCTTTCATTTTTCCCCCTCAAGCGCTCAGGCATGCAGCCCCAGGCGTTCGCCCTGATAGCTGCCGTCCAGCACCTGCCGCCACCAGGATTCATTGGCCAGATACCACGCAACGGTTTTGCGCATCCCGCTGGTAAACGTTTCATCCGGCGTCCAGCCCAGCTCACGCTCTATTTTCGTCGCGTCAATGGCATAGCGCAGGTCATGGCCGGGACGATCGGCAACAAAAGTGATGAGATCGCGATAGCACGCCAGGCCATCCGGCTTGTGCGGCGCCAGCTCTTCCAGCAGATCGCAAATGGTTTCTACCACCTCGATATTCTTCCGTTCATTATGGCCGCCAATATTGTAAGTTTCGCCCGGCTCACCGCGCGTTGCTACCTGATAGAGCGCCCTGGCGTGATCTTCAACGAACAGCCAGTCGCGGATCTGCTGCCCGTTGCCATAAACCGGCAGCGGTTTGCCCGCCAGCGCATTCAGGATGGTCAGCGGGATCAGTTTTTCCGGGAAATGATACGGCCCATAGTTATTCGAGCAGTTAGTGACCAGCGCTGGCAAGCCGTAGGTCCTCTGCCAGGCGCGAACCAGATGGTCGCTGCTGGCTTTCGAGGCCGAATAGGGACTGCTGGGCGCATAGGCCGTTGTTTCGGTAAAAAACGCGCCGCTGTCGTGTAGATCGCCATAGACCTCATCCGTTGAGATGTGGTGGAAACGAAAGGCGGATTTTTTATCTCTCGCCAGCGTATTCCACCAGGCCCGAGCAGCTTCCAGCAGCGTATAGGTCCCGACAATGTTGGTTTCGATAAACGCCGCCGGGCCATCAATAGAGCGGTCGACGTGGCTTTCGGCAGCCAGATGCATCACCGTATCGGGCTGATAGTGGCGAAATACCCGATCCAGTTCGGCGCGATTGCAGATATCCACCCGTTCAAAAGCAAAACGCGGATCCCCAGCTACAGGCGCCAGCGACATCAGATTCCCGGCGTAGGTCAGCTTATCAATAATCACCACGTTATCGCTGGTTGCGGTAATGATTTCGCGCACCACCGCCGAACCGATGAATCCGGCGCCGCCGGTGACCAGAATCGTGCTCACCGCCACACCCCTTTGGTATCGACGATAAACTGCTGGCTAACGCTCTCCCCGCCAACCGCTTTAAATTCTTTATGATCGACCAGCATCACCAGCACCTCGGCGCTCGCCAGCGCCTCGTCCAGCGACGCCAGAGCGCACAGTCCGTCGAGCTTTTTCGGCAGCTGATGAATATTTGGCTCAACGACCAGGGTTTCGCCGCCGTGCCAGCGGGCGATCTGCGCGGCAATGGCCATGGCCGGGCTTTCGCGCAGGTCATCAATATTCGGCTTAAACGCGAGGCCAAAACAGGCGATTTTTAGCTCGCTGGCGCGTTTGTTGCTGGCGGCGAGGCAGTCGGCGACCCGCGCTTTGACCTGATCGATCACCCATTCTGGTTTGTGGTCGTTGACTTCACGCGCGGTCCGGATAAGCCGCGCCTGCTGCGGGTTTTGCGCCACGATAAACCACGGGTCGACCGCGATGCAGTGGCCGCCAACGCCCGGCCCCGGCTGGAGGATATTGACGCGCGGATGACGATTCGCCAGACGAATCAGTTCCCAGACGTTGATCCCCTGATCGGCGCAAATTAGCGAAAGTTCATTGGCAAAAGCGATATTAACGTCGCGAAAGCTGTTTTCAGTCAGCTTGCACATCTCGGCGGTGCGCGAGTTGGTCACCACACATTCGCCTTCGAGGAATATTTTATACAGCTCGCTGGCGCGGGCTGAGCAAACCGGCGACATGCCGCCAATCACGCGATCGTTTTTAATCAGCTCAACCATCACCTGCCCCGGCAACACGCGCTCCGGACAGTAGGCGATATTGACGTCCGCCGCTTCGCCAACCTGCTGCGGGAAGCTCAGATCGGGGCGCATTTCCGCCAGCCAGCCCGCCATCTGCTCGGTTGAACCCACCGGCGAGGTGGACTCAAGGATAACCAGCGACCCTTTCTTCAGCGTCGGTGCGATAGATTTCGCCGCCGACTCGACGAAAACCATATCCGGTTCGTGCAGGTCTTTAAACGGCGTCGGCACCGCAATCAGGTAAGCGTCGGCTTCTACCGGCGCGGTAGTGGCGCTCAGGTAGCCCTGCTCGACCGCCGTTTTGACGACGCTCGCCAGATCCGGCTCCACGATATGAATTTCACCACGGTTAATGGTCTCCACGGCGTGTTGATTGATATCAACGCCGACCACCCGCTTTTGCCGGGAGGCGAACGCGGCAGCGGTTGGCAGGCCAATATATCCAAGGCCAATCACTGAAATGGTAGAAAAATTCATAGCGTTACCTGATTATTTTTAAGTGCAGACAAAATACGATGACACGCATGTCCATCGCCATACGGGTTATGCGCCCGGCTCATGGCCTGATACGCGGACTCATCTTGCAGCAGGCGCGTGACTTCATTGACGATGCGCTGGCTATCGGTACCCACCAGGCACACGGTGCCCGCGCTGACCGCCTCCGGGCGCTCGGTCATTTCACGCATCACCAGCACCGGTTTCCCGAGCGAGGGCGCCTCTTCCTGGATACCGCCGGAATCGGTCAGGATCAACCACGCGCGGTTCATCAGCCAGACAAACGGCAAATAATCCTGCGGCTCAATAAGTATGACGTTCTCAACGTGGCCGAGAATGCGCTTCACCGGTTCGCTGACGTTCGGATTCAAATGCACCGGATAGACGATTTGTACGTCCGGATTGTTCGCGGCGATCTCCGCCAGCGCATGGCAGATTTGCTCGAAACCGCGGCCAAAGCTTTCCCGACGGTGTCCAGTGACCAGAATCATCTTCTTGCCGTTGGCGAGGAAGGGATAACGCTGAGTCAGCTCGTTGTGCAGGGCTTCATCGCTCAACACCCGGTCGCGCACCCAGAATAGCGCGTCAATAACCGTATTACCGGTTACCGTGATCCGATTGTCGGCGATGTTTTCCCGCAGCAGGTTCTGCCTTGAGGTTTCGGTCGGCGCAAAGTGGTACGTCGCCAGATGCCCGGTCAACGTACGGTTCCCCTCTTCCGGCCACGGCGAGCTCAGATCGCCCGTGCGCAGCCCGGCTTCCACGTGTCCTACCGGGATCCGCTGATAGAAAGCGGCCAGACTTGCCGCCATCGTCGTGGTGGTATCGCCATGCACCAGCACCACGTCTGGCTTAAACGACTCCAGCACCGGCTTTAAACCTTCAAGGATGCGACAGGTAATCTCCGTCAATCCCTGACCCGGCTGCATAATGTTAAGGTCGTATTCCGGAACAATAGAAAAAAGTTTCAACACCTGATCGAGCATCTCCCGATGCTGCGCGGTCACGCAAACTTTCGCCTCAAAATGAGGATCCTTTGCCAGCGCATGAACCAGAGGCGCCATCTTGATAGCTTCTGGTCTCGTGCCAAATACCGTTAGTACTTTCACATCGATTCTCTTCGATTAGGCGATGAAGGCGACATATCCTTCACCACAGGCCGCATTCACTGGACACGGCGACGCGATAACGCAACGCCTGCGCCGATGAGCGCGCCCACAATCCCCCACATCACCATCAGAAACACGCGGCGCGGGCTATCGCGTTTTACCGGTTCTTCAGGCGTTCGCAAATACCTGTAAGTCTGAAAACGCGGGTCCAGGGTCGGCCCCACGTTCAACGTCGTTAACATGGCACGGCTTTGGTCATAATCAAGATCGTACTGCGGCCCCACCGCCTGCAGATTTTCCAGCCGGGCCTGCAGCATTGGACGCCCCAGTAAAAACAGCTCGGAATCCGGCAGCTGGTCTGGTGGAATATCGGTTTCGCTGCGGGAGATGTTGTGCTGCTGCGCGACTTTCAGCGCCTGTTCCACGCTGTGCATGCGGCGATTGAAAATCTCTCGCGCCACCTCTTCCTGGCGCTTCACCTGCGCTTTCATCTGTACGGTACGCGCGGCCCAGGCGCCTTTGAGCTCATCATTCAGATGCCCTGCCGCACGCTGGCTGGCGAAAGCCACATACTGGCGCAGCAGATTGTTGGCATCAGGCGCGGTTTCTGCCGTCAGCTTCACGCTATCGTTGATGCTTTTTAGCGCATCGCCGGGCATGAACTGGATATCGTTAATCAGGTCATCCAACAGCGCGGCATCGGCGCGAGCGTTACCCGACTGGCGCTGCTTGTAGTAGTCCGTTTGCAACCAGAAGTCGCGGCGGGTATCCCACGACGCCTGCTGCATGATGAACTCTTTATATGCTTCGTCCATGACCGAAGGCTGATCGACAGAGACGAGATTGGCCTTGATATCGAGATTGCGTAAGAACTGCTGTTGTGAATAGTATCCCCCCAGCATGTTCACCGTCGGTCGGTCGGTAATCGCCGTCGCGCTCCACTCCTGACGAGCAAAAAAGGTATAAACCAGAACAATCAGTGCAAAGAGCACTGCGATACCTGCTATCCAGCTTTTTCCGGCCCATAAGGCGCGAAACAGCCCGCGAATATCCAGCTCGTTCTCAACGTTCACTGTTTGTGCTCCCGGTAATGGTTGAGTCATCACGTCCCCAGATTGACTTGGTTAATTTGGATTATTGCCGCTGTGTCGCCGTATTCTGCGTCTAATGCGCTTAACCATGCGCGCCACTTTCCAGGCGCGTTTAATGCAGTAGCCATAAAGAAAGAAGGCTAACAAAAAGAGTATTAACATCACCCATTCAGGAACAATGCGGGTGTATTCCGCCACCACGCCAACCAGGGCCAGCAGCGCGGCGGCCAGGGTGATCAGCACAAACGCCTGACGGGAAGTAAACCCGGCGCGCATGATTAAATGATGAATATGCTGACGGTCCGGGGAGAATGGGCTCATCCCTTTGCGCAGGCGACGGTACATAATCGCCACCATATCCATCAACGGAATAGCGATAATCCACAGCGCCGTGACCGGGCTGATAGGATGCGTTTTTCCCTGCGTGGTCTCCAGCAGGATCCAGATGATAGTGAAGCCAATCATGGTGCTGCCGGCATCACCCATAAAGACCTTATAGCGACGACCAAGCGCACCGAGGTTAAGTAAAATATAGGGCAAAATGGCGGCGATCATCGCAAAACACCACATCGCCAGGCTGTACTGGCCATCAAACCACAGGATAATGCCCGTTGCCGCGAAAGAGACTGACGATAGACCGCCAAGCAGCCCATCGATACCATCAACCATATTGAAGGCGTTGATCGCCGCCCAGACGGCGAACAGCGTGAGGAAGAAGCCAAAAGGGCCGAGCACCAGCTCCCATGAGCCGAATATAAAACCGAGGCTACTAAGATGAAGATTACCCACCATCATCATAATGACGGCGATAGCGGCTTGAATAACCGCGCGAATTTTTACGCTGATATCAAAGCGATCGTCCAGCGCACCGACCAGCACGAGTACCCCGGCACATCCCAGGTATAACCGAGCGTGGGGAATGTAATAATCGGCGATAGCAAACGTAAAACAAATACCTGCGAAAACTGAAATACCACCGACTAACGGAATCAAACCCTGATGCCGTTTGCGATAGTTAGGTTTATCCACCAGCCCAACTCTTTTTGCCGCCTTGCGAGCGATAAATATAAACAGGGTGGTGAATAAGAAAATACTGATTAATTCAGTAATAGCAGTGAGTAAATTCACAACGCATGTGCTCTCAGCATAGTTAATCCGGGAAGTATAACGATGATGCCTCAACTCCAGAAGGGGCAAAGCAGAACATTACAAATTTATTGTAGAAATTTTAGACTGTTAAAGCCGTCTCTGCCTGCCATCATCCTGCGCATATCATACGTTAAGACCCATTTTGTTTTCCCTTCCTGGATCATACAAACCCGGAAAACAAAACGCCACGCAATAGCGTGGCGTTCTCTGGCGTTTTTAGCTTACGAGCGCTTCATCATGTCGAAGAAGTCATCGTTAGTTTTGGTCATCGCCAGTTTATTGATGAGGAATTCCATCGCGTCAATCTCACCCATCGGGTGAATGATTTTACGCAGGATCCACATCTTCTGCAGCTCTTCCTGAGTGGTGAGCAGCTCTTCTTTACGGGTACCGGAACGGTTGTAGTCGATAGCCGGGAAGACGCGTTTTTCTGCGATCTTACGAGAGAGGTGAAGCTCCATGTTACCGGTGCCTTTAAACTCTTCGTAGATAACTTCGTCCATTTTAGAACCGGTATCGATCAGCGCCGTAGCGATAATCGTCAGGCTGCCGCCCTCTTCCACGTTACGCGCGGCACCGAAGAAACGCTTCGGACGATGCAGGGCGTTGGCGTCCACACCACCGGTCAACACTTTACCGGAAGCCGGGACGACGGTGTTGTAGGCACGCGCCAGACGGGTAATGGAGTCGAGCAGAATGATAACGTCTTTCTTATGCTCAACCAGACGCTTCGCTTTCTCGATAACCATCTCGGCAACCTGAACGTGGCGAGATGCCGGCTCGTCAAAGGTAGAAGCGACAACTTCGCCTTTAACCAGACGCTGCATCTCGGTCACTTCTTCCGGACGTTCGTCGATCAGCAGTACCATCAGAACGCAATCAGGATGGTTGTACGCAATGCTCTGCGCGATGTTCTGCAGCAGCATGGTTTTACCGGCCTTCGGCGGCGCAACAATCAGACCACGCTGGCCACGGCCGATCGGCGATGCCAGATCCAGGACGCGAGCGGTTAAGTCTTCCGTTGAGCCGTTACCACGCTCCATACGCAGACGTGAATTTGCGTGCAGAGGGGTTAAGTTCTCGAACAGAATCTTGTTACGCGCGTTTTCCGGCTTATCGTAGTTAACTTCGTTAACTTTCAACAACGCAAAGTAACGCTCACCCTCTTTAGGAGGACGAATCTTACCGGAAATGGTGTCACCAGTGCGGAGGTTGAAGCGGCGGATTTGGCTGGGGGATACGTAGATGTCGTCGGGACCGGCGAGGTAGGAGCTGTCTGCTGAACGGAGGAAACCAAATCCATCCTGCAGTATCTCCAGTACGCCATCGCCAAAGATATCCTCGCCACTCTTCGAATGCTGCTTGAGGATGGCAAAAATAATATCCTGCTTACGCATACGGGCCAGGTTTTCCAGCCCCATATTTTCGCCGAGAGTAATCAGCTCAGAAACCGGCGTATTCTTTAATTCGGTAAGATTCATAATGGTGTGGGTTCTTAAACTCGGGGTAATTCTCGAACTTAATGTTGTGAATGGTATGGCAGGAACATCCATGCCTGTTAACGGCCTTCATCTCGTGTCTGTACGTTGCCTGGTCACAGGAAAGAACGCAGAACTGAAACGACTAAACGGAATGAGTGATAAGCCCGGATTATAAGCCTCACGCGCATTTTTGCGGGACGCTTTGGGTAAAACAAGATTCAAACAAAGGTATGTTTAAAACGAAGTCTGAGATTAACTTAGCACGACTCTCGCCGGGCGTCCAGAGATCCGCAAAAAATTGGACGCTGGACGCCGGGAGAACAAGCCGCTTACGCCAGGTTGGCGTCGAGGAACTCTTTCAGCTGGCCTTTGGACAGCGCGCCAACTTTGGTCGCTGCCACTTCGCCATTTTTGAACAGCAGCAGGGTCGGGATGCCGCGAATGCCGTATTTCGGCGCAGTACCCGGGTTCTGATCGATGTTCAGTTTCGCAATGGTCAGTTTGCCCTGATACTCTTCAGCGATCTCATCCAGAATCGGGGCGATCATTTTGCACGGACCACACCACTCTGCCCAGAAATCGACGAGGGTTAGCCCGTCAGCCTTGAGTACGTCCGTGTCAAAACTGTCGTCAGTCAGGTGAATAATTTTATCGCTCATATTTAACTCCACAGGAATAAGCCTGGTGTGTTGGTGTCGCGGCCATCAACGACGTGTCGATGCTACGTTATGCACGCTGTTCTTCAGAATGCCTCTTTTATCTCTCTGCATCACAATGCCCATCATGAACTTTGCCCCGCAAAAGATAAAGCAACCAGCGTTCAAACCGGCTTATCGCAGATTTGTCACCCTCGCCTCGCTTAGTAGTCTAAGCTTTCGAAGATTCGTTCAGTTGCCGCAGACGCACCTTGAATAATTTCATACATAGCCAACGAAAGGTTGACGTTATTTCACCGGATACGCTTTCTTAATGCAATAGTTAGCTGATATTCTACCACACTATGAGCAAAACACATTTAACAGAACAGAAGTTTTCCGACTTCGCCCTGCACCCGGCAGTGATTGAAGCCCTTGAAAAGAAAGGGTTTCATAATTGTACACCCATTCAGGCACTCGCCCTCCCGCTTACGCTGGAAGGTCGCGATGTCGCCGGGCAGGCGCAAACCGGTACCGGTAAAACGATGGCGTTTCTGACGTCAACGTTTCATTATCTTCTCACTCACCCGGCGATCGCTGACCGCCAGGTCAACCAGCCGCGCGCGCTGATCATGGCGCCGACGCGTGAACTGGCGGTTCAGATCCACGCTGACGCCGAACCGCTGGCGCAGGCTACCGGTCTGAAACTCGGCTTGGCTTACGGCGGCGACGGCTACGATAAGCAGCTGAAAGTGCTGGAAAGCGGCGTGGATATTCTGATCGGTACCACCGGTCGCCTTATCGACTACGCCAAACAGAACCATATTAACCTCGGCGCCATTCAGGTTGTCGTGCTTGACGAAGCCGATCGCATGTACGATCTCGGCTTTATTAAAGATATCCGTTGGCTGTTCCGCCGTATGCCGCCAGCGAATCAGCGCCTGAACATGCTGTTCTCTGCCACCCTTTCTTATCGCGTCCGTGAACTGGCGTTCGAACAAATGAACAACGCCGAGTACGTCGAAGTTGAGCCTGAGCAGAAAACGGGCCACCGTATTAAAGAAGAGCTGTTCTATCCTTCCAACGAAGAAAAAATGCGCCTGCTGCAGACGCTGCTGGAAGAAGAGTGGCCGGATCGCGCGATTATTTTCGCCAACACCAAACATCGTTGTGAAGATATCTGGGGTCACCTGGCGGCGGACGGCCATCGCGTTGGTCTGTTAACCGGCGACGTCGCGCAGAAAAAACGTCTGCGCATTCTCGATGAATTTACCCGCGGCGATATCGACATTCTGGTCGCAACCGACGTTGCCGCCCGCGGTCTGCATATTCCGGCCGTTACGCACGTCTTTAACTACGACCTGCCGGACGATTGCGAAGACTACGTTCACCGTATTGGCCGTACCGGCCGCGCTGGCGCCAGCGGTCACTCCATCAGCCTGGCCTGTGAAGAGTACGCGCTGAATCTGCCGGCAATTGAAACCTATATCGGCCATTCAATTCCGGTCAGCAAATACAATTCGGACGCGCTGATGACTGAACTGCCCAGACCGCTACGTCTTACGCGCCCGCGCCCGGGCAACGGCCCGCGTCGTAACGGTCCGCCACGTAATCGTCGTCGTTCAGGTTAAAGCACTATGCCATACACAAAATCATTCAAGTTGCATCAAGGCCGCAGGAAAGCGAATCGCGGCGAGCTGACGCTGGTAAGTGATTCGGGTAAGAGAACGCAGCCAACACAGAGGCAACTTGAAGGATGAAGTGTATGAGCTCCACCTCGCTCTATGCCGCTATCGATCTTGGCTCCAATAGCTTTCATATGTTGGTTGTACGCGAGGTTGCCGGAAGCATCCAGACCCTGAGTCGTATCAAACGCAAAGTCCGTCTGGCCGCTGGACTCAGCGGCGACAATACGCTCTCGGCAGAAGCCATGGAGCGCGGCTGGCAATGTTTACGCCTGTTTGCCGAGCGTTTGCAGGATATCCCCCCGACGCAAATCCGCGTGGTCGCCACAGCGACGCTGCGCCTGGCGGTTAACGCCGGTGAGTTTCTGGAGAAAGCGCGGGAAATCCTCGGCTGCGCGGTTCAGGTTATCAGCGGTGAAGAGGAAGCGCGCCTGATTTATCAGGGCGTTGCGCATACAACAGGCGGCGCAGATCAGCGTCTGGTCGTGGATATTGGCGGCGCCAGCACCGAACTGGTTACCGGTACCGGCGCGCAAACCACCTCGCTTTTCAGCCTGTCCATGGGCTGCGTGACCTGGCTGGAACGCTACTTTGCCGATCGCAGCCTGACCAAAGAGAACTTTGACCAGGCCGAAACCGCCGCGCGTGAAGTTTTGCGTCCCGTCGCCGATGTGCTGCGCTATCACGGCTGGAAAGTGTGCGTCGGGGCGTCCGGTACGGTTCAGGCGTTACAGGAAATCATGATGGCGCAGGGGATGGATGAACGCATCACCTTAGCCAAGCTACAGCAGCTCAAACAGCGCGCCATTCAGTGCGGTCGTCTGGAAGAGCTGGAGATCGAAGGCCTGACGCTTGAACGGGCGCTCGTCTTTCCCAGCGGGCTGGCGATTCTTATGGCCATCTTCAGCGAGCTGAATATTCAGTGTATGACGCTCGCCGGCGGCGCGCTGCGTGAAGGTCTGGTCTACGGCATGCTGCACCTGTCGATCGATCAGGATATTCGCAGTCGTACCTTACGCAATATTCAGCGCCGGTTTCTGGTTGATACTGAACAGGCACAGCGCGTTGCCCAACTGGCCGCCCATTTCGTTCATCAGGTGGAAAACAGCTGGGAAATTGAGCCGCTATGCTTCGATTTGCTGCAAAGTGCCTGCCAGCTGCATGAAATTGGTCTGAGCGTGGAGTACAAGCAGGCCCCCCTGCACGCCGCCTGGCTGGTGCGCAATCTTGACCTGCCCGGCTTTACCCCCGCACAAAAGAAGCTGCTGGCGACGCTGCTGTTAAACCAAACCAACGCCGTCGACCTTTCATCCATTCATCAACAAAACGCGGTGCCTCCGAGAGTCGCGGAGCATATGTGCCGTCTGCTGCGTCTGGCGATTCTGTTTGCCAGCCGCCGACGCGACGATCTGCTGCCGATGCTTACGCTGGCTGCCGAAGATGAAAATTTGACGTTAACGCTGCCGCAGGGCTGGCTGGAGAATCATCCGCTGGGCCGGGAAATGGTCGAACAGGAGTGCCAGTGGCAGAGCTACGTTCACTGGCCGCTGCGGCTTAACGAGCAGTAGTCGGCTACGATCCGCTCTCGCATAAAGCGATGGCGGGTTTTATACACCGGCCATGCCAAAGCGCTTATTGCAGCTTCACTCTGAAATCAAAATTAAAGTAATTGCTCAGGCAGAATGCGGTTCCGTACTCAAGCACCTCTCCCTGAGCATTGCGGCTTTTCAGCGTAATTTTCATCAATGGCACGCCTTGCGGCAGGTCGAGCAAATTCAGCTCTTCCGCCGAAGGAATATGCACCGTCAGTGAGTAATCCTGAAGATCGGGATAAATATCATTTTCCGCCCAGTGCGCGTACAGCGAACCTTCAAGTAGATCCGGGCGGGGTAAGAAACGCTCGGGGATAAACATGGTTTCGAGAGACACCGGGAGGGCATCGACCAGACGGACGCGTTTGATTTTCGCCACCCGATCGCCGACCGCGATCTCCAGCTCACGGGCCAGAAAATCATCCGCCGCCAGCTTTTCCCTCACCAGCCATCGGTTGGACACCGTGCCTGAATTTTGTAGCTGGGCAGAAAATCCGCCGCTGGCAAGGTTATAGCTTACCGGCAGATTCACCTCGGTCCCTTTTCCGTGGCGTTTAATAACCAGCCCGGCCTCCAGCAGCGCATCAAGCGCCTTCACGACCGTCACGCGCGATAGCTCAAGCGTCTGCGACATTTTGCGTTCGGAAGGCAGGATGCTGCCGTGCGTCAGCAACCGCTCGGTCATTGCCGCTTCAATAGCTTGTTTAAGTTGAATATAAAGCGGCGCGGGAGCCTCTGCATTCAGACGCCCTTTTATATACTCAAGCAGCGATTGCGGCATAATGTCGTAGTCTTCCGGAATTCAGTGGCAGTGGATTTATCATAGTGGATCCATACTGGAATCAATAGCCCCCTCATAACGTCTCCCCACCCTTTTTTAGCTTCTCACTTTTCTTTCAGAATGCGTCTTCGATCACAGCGTGGCCACAAAGGACTTTAACTGGACTTAATCTGGATCTACTTTTAGTATAACTTTTATTCATTTCTTCCAGGGAGCCGATGATGTTTGCTATTCACCCTACCTATACCACCGAAAACCGCATCCTCGGCTGCCTTTATGGGCAAGCCATCGGTGATGCGATGGGTATGCCTTCCGAACTGTGGCCTAAGCGCCGAATTATCAACCATTTTGGCTGGATTGAGCGCTTCCTCCCCGGACCGAAAGAGAATATTGCGGCCTGCGAATTTCGCGCCGCTGAGTTCACCGATGATACCCATCAGTGCATCGCACTCATGGATGCCCTGAATGAAACCAACGGCGTGACCGATCCACTGGTCATCGCCAGGCATATTCTGCTGTGGGCCAGACGCTGTCAGGCCTTTGAAAAAAATATTCTTGGCCCGACCTCGAAGGCTTCCCTGATCGCGCTTGAACAGGGGCAGCCGCTGGAGGAGATCGCGGCCAACGGCGTAACCAACGGCGCGGCAATGCGCGTGGCGCCGATGGGCTGTCTACTGCCCACCGGGGATAGAACGTTTTTCATTGAGCAAGTGCGGCTATCCTGCCTGCCGACGCATAAATCAGACATCGCTATCGCCGGCGCGGTGGTCATTGCATGGGCGATCGGCCGCGCCATTGAAGGGGCCGAATGGCCGTTAATCAAAACGGAGCTGGCGTCGCTCGCCAATGAGACGCAGCGCCATTATGAGTCCACTTTTAGTCCACTGCTGGGAAACCGTATCCACCTGGCGCTGGAAACGATCGCCGGGGAGACTGACCATCTGACGGGTATTGAACGGATTTATGAGGACATCGGCGCCGGTATGGATATTATCGAGTCCGTCCCCGCAGCGATTGCTCTGGTTGAGCTGGCAAAAACGCAGCCTATGAAATGCGCTATGCTGGCAGCCAATTTAGGCGGCGACACCGACACCATTGGCGCGATGGCCACCGCCATCTGCGGCGCGCTTCATGGCATAGAGGCTTTTCCTGAAGAACATATACAACGGATTAAGCAGGCCAACAGCATCGACTTCGCGCCTTACGCACAGCGGCTTGCAGGCTACCGCTTCGCATAATTCACAGAGGGTATCACTATGGACAGCAAAGCTTCATACGATGGAAATATCCAGGCGGCAGATCCCGGAATGGCAGAATTAGGGATCGGTCTGGTCCCCCCGGTCCACCAGACCCAGAAACCGGTCCAGCTGTTTTTCGTCTGGTGCGCCGCGAATATTGGCATTCTTGGCGTCGTTTACGGCGCGGTGATTGTGTCGTTCGGCCTCTCATTCTGGCAGGCGATTCTTGCCGCCGTGGCGGGCGTCGCCTCCTTTGCGCTGGTCGGCATCACCAGCATCGCCGGGAAAATTGGTCGTACGACGACGCTAACCCTCTCCCGCGTCATTTTTGGCAAACGCGGTAATATCGCCCCCACCAGCTTCTGTTGGGTGAATCTGATGGGCTGGGAAGCGGTCAATATCATTACCGGCACGCTCACCCTCGTCGCGCTGTTTGCCGCCATGGGTTTTGAAGAGAGTCTGACCACCACCGCGCTGTCGCTTTTCTTGTTTGGCGGGCTGACCGTACTGGTCAGCGTGCTCGGGCAAAACGCCGTGCTGATGATGCAAAAATGGATCACCCGGATCTTTGGCGCCATGACGCTGCTGGTGGTGATCTATTTACTCTTCACCGCGGACTGGCAGGCCATCCTTGCGCTGCCTTCAGGCAGCTGGCTGACCGGCTTTCTGCCGGCCGTGTCTATTATTGCCGCGGGCACCGGCATCAGTTGGGCTATCGCCGGCGCCGACTATAGTCGCGATCAGCGCCCTGACTCCGGGGAAAAGCCTATTTTTCTCGCCGTGGTCAGCGGCGCCGCCCTCCCCCTGCTGTTGCTGATGCTCACCGGAATACTGCTTACCGCGCAGATCCCCGATCTGGCCTCCAGCGAGAATCCCATTTCAGCGATCGGTAAACTGCTGCCTTCGTGGATGGCAATCCCCTATCTGGCCGCGGCTACCGCCGGGGTCGTGACCATCGCCGTGTTGAGCCTCTATTCCGCCAGCCTTAACCTGTTAAGCATGGGGATTAAGCTACAGCAGCGTTCCGCCGTGGCCCTCGACGCCGTGCTGGTGCTGGGGATTGCCCTCTATGTGCTGTTTGTCTCGAAAGATTTTCTCGGGCCGTTTATCGCGTTTTTGATTTTCTGCGGTGTATTTCTGGCCGCCTGGGCCGCCATCTTTATGGTCGATTTTTATCGGCTGCGCCGCCGTGCCGGATATCCTGAAGCTGATTTATTCAGGGAGAGCGGCGCAAACCGTACCGCGCTGGGCTGCTGGATTGTCGGTGCGCTGGCAGGATTGATGGTCTCTAAAACCGGTTTTATCGACGGACCTTTCGCGGTCGGTATTTTCGCGGACTCCAGCCTCGGGTTATTCGTCTCTTTTATTCTGAGCCTGGCGCTGTATCTCGCCTTCGGAACGAGAAAGGGGGCCTGCCGTGACAATCAGCGCTGACCTGCTATCGCCTCAGCGGCCAATCGTGGTTATCGGCGCCGCTTTTGGCGACATTATTCTCCATCTCGATGCGCTGCCGCAAAGCGGTAGCGATGTCTCCGCCCGCGACGGCGGACGGCAGATTGGCGGCTGCGCGTTCAACGTCGCCCGCGCGCTCTCGCGCCTCGAACTGTTTCCCATTAACGCCATACCGGTAGGCAATGGCGATTGGGGGCAGGCCGTTGCGCAAAAAATGGCGCTGGAAAACTTGCCCGTCCTCTTGCGCCATCCCACCCACGATAACGGCTGGTGTCTGGCTCTTGTCGAAGCCAGCAAAGAGCGGACGTTTATCACCATTGAGGGCTGCGAACAGCACTGGACTGATGAACTATTAGCGCAAATACCGCTGCCGAAGGAGGCGATTATTTACGTCTCGGGATACGAACTGGCCAGCGAAGCGCTGCGCCAGTGGATCCTTGCCCAGACGGAAGATAAAACGCTGTTCGTCGATTTTGGCCCGCGTCTGTGCGACCTGGATATTCACTTTATCCAGGCGCTGCTGCGCAAACGCCCCCTGCTCACCCTGAATCGCGATGAACTCAGCGTGCTGTGCGCGCGTTTATACGATTTGGATAGCGCGACCCTTGATGCCGCCTCACGGCTCGCCAGCGACTGGCATATTCGGGCGATCTGTCGGTTTGATAAGGATGGCGCATGGGTGGTTGAACCTGACGCAGCACCGCAGCATATTCCGGCCTGCCGCGTGAAGGTCCACGACACGATTGCCGCAGGAGACAGCCACTGTGCCGGTACGATCGCCGGGCTGGCCTGTGGAATGGATTTGCAGCAGGCAACGCGGCTGGGCAATGAAGTGGCGGCCATTGTCGTCAGTCAACCCGGTTCAGACGGCGCACCCGGTCGCAAAGCGCTACGTCAGTTCCAGATTCAACAGCAAAACAGCCGCTAGCCGCTATTTACGCGCTTTCGCCAGCATCGCCCGGATGTTGGCGACGTTCGCCTGGCCTTTATGCATGCGCTCTTCCGGCGAAATCACTTTGCGCTCCTGTTCCCAAATCAGGTCGTCCTGCGGCAGTTCCAGCAGAAAACGGCTCGGCTCCGGTCGCACCAGCTCGCCGTACTGACGGCGCTCTTTGCACAGGGTAAAAGTCAGCTCTTTCTGCGCGCGGGTGATACCTACGTAGGCAAGACGGCGCTCTTCATCGACGTTGTCTTCATCAATGCTGCTCTGGTGCGGCAGCAGCCCCTCTTCCATACCAACCAGGTAGACGTAGGGGAACTCCAGCCCCTTTGACGCGTGAAGCGTCATCAGCTGCACCTGATCCGTCTCCTCATCCGACTCGCCGCGCTCCATCATATCGCGCAGGGTAAAGCGGGTAACGACCTGAGTGAGCGTCATCGGTTCATCGATCTCGCTGCCTTCGAGCATTTCGGTCATCCACGTGAACAGCGTATTGACGTTTTTCATCCGCATTTCAGCGGCTTTCGGGCTGGGCGAGGTCTCATAGAGCCAGGATTCATAATCCACGCCGCGGATCAGATCGCGGACGGCGGCAATCGGTTCACGCTCTGAAAGCTGCTGGATCTCCCGCAGCCAGTGGGTAAAGCGGGTCAAAGACTCATAGCCGCGTCCGTTCAGCGTCTGGGTCAGGCCCATATCGAAGCTGGCGGTAAACATGCTTTTATTGCGCCCCATCGCCCATTCACCCAGCTTTTTCAGCGTCGCCGAACCGATTTCACGCTTTGGCGTATTAACGATGCGCATGAAAGCGCTGTCATCATCGGGATTAGTCAGCACGCGCAGATAGGCCAGCAGGTCTTTAATTTCCGGGCGGGAAAAGAACGACGTGCCGCCGGAAATTTTGTACGGGATGCGGTTCTGCATCAGCATCTTTTCAAAAACCCGCGACTGATGGTTGCCGCGATACAGAATCGCGTAGTCCTTATAGGCGGTTTTATTAATAAAGTGATGCGCGATCAGTTCACCGGCAACGCGCTCCGCCTCATGGTCTTCGTTATTAGCAGAGAGCACCTTCAGCTCTACGCCATAGCCCAGTTCGGAAAACAGACGCTTCTCGAAAACGTGTGGGTTATTGGCAATCAGGATGTTAGCCGCCTTCAGGATGCGCCCGGAAGAACGGTAGTTTTGCTCCAGCTTGATCACCTGCAGCGCCGGGAAATCCTGGCTTAGCAGGACCAGGTTCTGCGGCCGCGCGCCGCGCCAGGAGTAGATCGACTGATCGTCATCGCCGACCACGGTAAAGCGCGCCCGCTGTCCCACCAGCAGTTTCACCAGCTCGTACTGGCTGGTGTTGGTATCCTGGTATTCATCCACCAGCAGATAGCGAATCTTATTCTGCCAGCGCTCCCGCACCTCTTCGTTGCGCTGCAGCAGCAGCGTTGGCAGCAGGATCAGATCGTCAAAGTCGAGTACGTTGCAGGCTTTCATGTGCGCGTCGTACAGCCCGTAGCAGTGAGCAAAGATCCGATCCCGCTCCCCTTTCGCCCCAGCGGCGGCCTGGGCAGGGGTTTGCAGATCGTTTTTCCAGTTGGAGATCGTCGAGATCAGCTGCTGAAGCACCACTTTATCGTCTTCGATCAGCCCTTCGGTGAGCTCTTTTAACAGCGCCACCTGGTCGGTATCGTCGAACAGCGAGAAGTTTGATTTCATCCCTAACGCGGCGTATTCGCGTTTGATGATATCCAGCCCCAGCGTGTGGAAGGTGGAAATCATCAGACCGCGCGCCTCTTTGCGTCCCAGCGTTTGCCCGACGCGCTCTTTCATTTCGCGCGCCGCCTTGTTGGTAAAGGTGACCGCCGCGATATGACGCGCCTGATAGCCGCAGCCGCGGATCAGGTGGGCGATTTTATTGGTAATCACGCGGGTCTTACCGGAACCGGCACCCGCCAGCACCAGGCACGGTCCGGTAACGAATTCGACGGCTTGTTGTTGGCCAGGATTTAAACGCATGGGAGTCTTTTGCTCAATCTTCGAACGGGGTGGGGATTGTAGCAGAAAGAGGGGCACAGAGAGCAACAGGCTGCCCATTCAGGCAGCCTGGAAATCGGTCAATCAGGATGCGTCCGCGGCAAGCGGCGTATAGCCGTTACGCTGTGCGCTCTTGATCCAGCTGTATGAACCCATTACCGCGATCGCCGTCAGCAGGACATACTCAAGCGACATGGCGTAAACGCCCTGTACCGCGTAGATAACCACGCTAATCACGTCGATAACCACCCACAGCAGCCAGTTTTCGACGAATTTACGCGTCATCAGCACCATGGCGGCAATCGACAACACCAGCATGGTGGAATCCCAGAACGGGAAGGCGTCGGGCTGGAGGTCGGGCATCGCGACCTGCATACCGAACGTTTGCAGCAGAGCAATCATGATACGAGTGAGCGTCGCGAACACCGGATCGATAAACAGCGTCATCAGCACAATCGCCACCGCGCAGACGCCGCCCAGCGCCAGCGTTTGCTGACGGGAAAGCCAGCGTACCTTGAGCGCGGCCTCCTGCGCCTCGTTTTGCCGGCTCCACGCATACCAGCCGTAAATGTTAGCGGCGAAGAAAAATACCTGCAGCAGCAGGCTGGCATAGAGCTGGATCTGGAAAAAGATCGCCGCAAACAGCGTGACGTTAATCAGGCCAAACAGATAGTTGATGATTTTTTCCCGGCTGGCGCACCAGATGCACAGCAGGCCGAATACGGTACCGATAGCCTCAATCCACGATAGCGCATAGCCGCCTTCGCCGAGAGGAATGTTGACCATCACATTGTTAATGCTAAAAAAGTCCATCACAGACCTCCTTGCTGGCTAGCGGAATAAATGGCGCGCAGCGCCAGGGTAATTTGCCGTTCTTCGCCCTGCTGGCACAGCGCCTCCTGCTGGACATAATCATTGATGCTGCTATCCAGGCAACCGTTGTGGGCAACAACCACATTGAGTAATGATGCCGTACGTAGGCCGCGCAGAGCGCCGATAGTCATCAGGGCGGCGCTCTCCATATCCGCGCCCAGAACGCCTCGCGCCGACCACTGCGCATCCAGTTGCGCCTCACGATCGGTATAGAAACTGTCGTGGCTGCGCACCAGCCCGCACGCGGCGGGGATGTTCATTTGCCGCGCCTGCGCCACCAGTTCCCAGGTCAGCAGCGGGTCGGCGCAGGCCGGATAGCCCGCCGGCGCATAGGTTCGGCTGGTACCATCATCCATCACCGCAGCGTGAGCGATAATCACATCGCCGAGCGCAAGATTATCCTGCAATGCGCCGCAGCTGCCGATACGAATCAGGGTTGTTACGCCAATCTGGCGCAGCTCTTCAATGGCGATCGCCGTGGAGGGTCCGCCGATTCCGGTGGAGAGCACCAAAATCTCGATGCCCTGATACCAACCGCGCGCGGCGCGAAACTCCCGGTTCTGACCGAGCAGCTGTGGATTATCAAGAAACTTGACGATGCGGTCGACCCGCTGCGGGTCGCCCGGCAGCAGCGCGTACCGCGCGCCGGTCATCTCTTTGCTTAACTGGATATGGGGTTGCAGCGACATTCTCCCGCCTCCTTACTCTTGCGGTTATCCGATATCAGCCTCCTGCTTCAGTTTTTCAGGAGCTAACAACACAATGCGTTCACCATCGGTATCAATAATCTGTAGCGCTTTCAGGTCATGCAAAATACGGTTAATGCTGCGGGTCGTCGCCGCGAACTCCTGACTGAGATTCTGCTTATCCAGCAAGATTTCATTCGCGCCATCCTGTTGATAACGCAGCCATAGCGCCTGACACACCCGCTGATGCAGCGAGTAGAGATTGTCGCTGCTGGCCTTTTTCGACAGCTGATAATATTGCTGGCTAAAGAAGCGCAGCATCCGCTGGTTAAAGTGGTTATCCAGCGCCAGCCAGCGGCAGAAATGTTCCTGCGACAGGCTCAGGAGCTGCACATGGTCCACCGCCACCACCGAGCAGATGTAATGACGCGACTCAAAGATCTCGAGTTCGCCCACCATGTCGCCTTTACGGTAGCGGGCCTGACGGTAGCGGCGCCCGTCTTCAGCCTCATAGAAAACGTCTACCTCACCGGCGATAATCAGCGAAAAACGCTGGCACACTTCCCCCTGTCGGCAGATAAAATCACCGCGCGGAATGTCTTCGAAGCGCCAGCGCCGCATGATCTCCAGAGGACAATATTTCAGTAATTCATAGAGCAGCGGATCGCGCACAATCTCGCTCAGCCCGGAAAGCCAGCCGACTGAAAATTCAGGTTTTTTCATTGTATCCATGTTATCTCGCTCCACGACGATAAGGACAGGACGGCTGTCCCCGGCCAGAAGGAAAACGCCGAAGAAAAGTGTTGCCCATCTCCCGCTTCCGTCTATCAGGCGAGACACCTGTCCCGCGATGGCGAAGAGTATAGGTCCGCGACCAAAGCGGATGGTAAAGTAACGGGATATCTTTGAGACATGAGAGCAAAATAATGGCAAAGAGCGCAGCAGCCCTGCATATCCTGGTAAAAGAAGAGAAGCTGGCGCAAGAGATCCTCGCCAAACTGGAACGTGGCGTGAGCTTCGATCATCTGGCAAAGCGCTATTCAAAGTGCCCATCCGGACGCAACGGCGGCGATCTCGGGGAGTTTAATCAAGGCGTTATGGTCGGGCCGTTCGATAAGGCGGTCTTCAGCTGCCCGCTGCTCAAGCCTTACGGACCGGTCAAAACCAAATTCGGCTACCACATCATTAAGGTGCTGTATCGCCGCTAGCCCATGCTACTATTGCGCCCTGATTCATCTCCTATTCCATCAAGGTACGATCATGGCAAAAACGGCAGCAGCACTGCATATCCTGGTTAAAGAAGAGCAGCTGGCACTGGATCTTCTGGAGCAAATTAAAAACGGCGCCGATTTCGGTAAACTGGCGAAGAAGCACTCGATCTGCCCGTCAGGCAAACGCGGCGGCGATTTAGGTGAATTCCGCCAGGGCCAGATGGTGCCGGCGTTTGATAAAGTCGTCTTCTCCTGCCCGGTGCTGGAGCCGACCGGCCCGCTACACACCCAGTTTGGTTATCACATCATCAAGGTGCTGTACCGCAATTAAAAAAACCGGTGTCTTTGAATTGCACCGGTTTTTTATCTCACAGCTTTCCCCTAAGGATTTCAGCTTGCAGGAAGGCGGCAAGTGAGTACAGCCCCAGGAGCATAGATAACTATGTGACTGGGGTGTACGAACGCAGCCAACGCATCTGCAAGTTGAAAGACGACGGGGAATTAGCCCGCTACCGCAATACGCTTCATATCGGTCATATAGCCACGCAGTTTCTTACCAACCTGCTCGATAGCGTGGCTGCGAATGGCTTCGTTCACGTCGCGCAGCTGAGCGTTGTCTACCGCGCCTTCGGCAATCGCTTTGCCCAGGTCGCCGGTCTGCAGGGTGGTCATGAACTCTTTCAGCAGCGGTACGCAAGCGTAAGAGAACAGGTAGTTACCGTATTCAGCGGTATCGGAGATAACCACGTTCATTTCGTACAGACGCTTACGAGCGATGGTGTTGGCGATCAGCGGCAGCTCGTGCAGTGATTCGTAGTAAGCGGACTCTTCGATGATGCCGGAATCCACCATGGTTTCAAACGCCAGCTCAACGCCCGCTTTCACCATTGCGATCATCAGAACTCCTTTATCGAAGTACTCCTGCTCGCCAATTTTACCTTCAAACTGCGGTGCGGTTTCGAACGCGGTTTTGCCGGTCTCTTCACGCCAGGTCAGCAGTTTTTTATCGTCGTTGGCCCAGTCAGCCATCATGCCGGAGGAGAATTCACCGGAGATGATGTCATCCATATGCTTCTGGAACAGCGGCGCCATAATCTCTTTCAGCTGTTCGGACAGCGCGTAAGCACGCAGCTTAGCCGGGTTAGACAGACGATCCATCATCAGGGTGATACCGCCCTGCTTCAGCGCTTCGGTGATGGTTTCCCAGCCGAACTGAATCAGTTTTTCGGCGTATGCCGGGTCGGTACCCTCTTCCACCAGCTTATCGAAGCACAGCAGAGAACCGGCCTGCAGCATACCGCAGAGGATGGTCTGCTCGCCCATCAGGTCGGATTTCACTTCGGCAACGAAGGACGATTCCAGCACGCCCGCACGGTGACCGCCGGTCGCCGCAGCCCAGGCTTTAGCAATGGCCATACCTTCGTCTTTCGGATCGTTTTCCGGGTGAACCGCGATCAGGGTCGGAACGCCGAAACCGCGTTTGTACTCTTCACGTACTTCGGTACCCGGGCACTTCGGCGCCACCATCACGACGGTGATATCTTTACGGATCTGCTCGCCAACTTCCACGATGTTGAAGCCGTGAGAGTAGCCCAGCGCCGCGCCGTCTTTCATCAGCGGCTGAACGGAACGTACAACGTCAGAGTGCTGTTTGTCCGGCGTCAGGTTAACCACCAGATCGGCCTGCGGGATCAGCTCTTCGTAGGTACCCACCTTGAAGCCGTTTTCGGTTGCTTTGCGCCATGATGCGCGCTTTTCGGCAATCGCTTCTTTACGCAGCGCGTAGGAGATATCCAGACCGGAGTCGCGCATGTTCAGACCCTGGTTCAGGCCCTGAGCGCCACAGCCGACGATGACCACTTTTTTACCCTGAAGGTAGCTTGCGCCATCGGCGAATTCGTCGCGACCCATAAAGCGACATTTGCCCAGCTGCGCCAGCTGCTGGCGCAGGTTCAGTGTATTAAAGTAGTTAGCCATGGTGATACCTCGTGATGTTGTGTGTCTTATTTTGTTCGGTTCGCCTTTCAGCGAGAATGTACCCACATTACAACAGGAAATTTATTGCGGAAATTGATATATTCACAACGTCACGTTGCAATTTCTGCAATGTAAAATCGTGGAGTGCCGCCGGTGGATTTACGCGATCTGAAAACCTTCCTGCATCTGGCTGAAAGCCGCCATTTTGGCCGCAGCGCGCGGGCGATGCACGTCAGCCCCTCCACGCTTTCCCGACAAATTCAGCGCCTGGAAGAAGACCTCGGGCAGCCGCTGTTTGTCCGTGATAACCGCACGGTAACGCTTACCGAAGCGGGAGAAGAGCTACGAACGTTTGCCCAGCAGACGCTGTTGCAGTATCAGCAGCTGCGCCACACTATCGATCAGCAAGGTCCGTCGCTGTCGGGCGAACTGCATATCTTCTGTTCGGTGACGGCCGCTTATAGCCATCTGCCGCCGATTCTCGATCGGTTCCGCGCCGAGCATCCCTCGGTGGAAATAAAGCTCACCACCGGCGATGCCGCTGATGCGATGGAAAAAGTGGTGACGGGTGAGGCCGATCTGGCGATTGCCGGGAAACCGGAAACGCTGCCCGGCGCGGTGGCTTTTTCCATGCTGGAGAATCTGGCGGTGGTGCTGATCGCCCCGGCGCTGCCTTGTCCGGTTCGTAACCAGGTCTCAGTGGAGAAGCCTGACTGGGCAACGGTACCCTTTATTATGGCCGACCAGGGCCCCGTGCGTCGCCGCATTGAGCTATGGTTTCGCCGCCATAAAATCAGTAATCCGTCAATTTACGCCACGGTGGGCGGGCATGAAGCCATGGTCTCCATGGTGGCGCTCGGCTGCGGCGTCGCGCTGCTGCCGGAGGTGGTGCTGGAAAACAGCCCTGAGCCAGTGCGCAATCGCGTGATGATTCTGGAGCGTAGCGACGAGAAAACCCCGTTTGAGCTTGGCGTCTGCGCGCCAAAAAAGCGGCTGCATGAGCCGCTGATTAATGCGTTCTGGAATTTGCTGCCTGGCCACTAATGCCGGGCCTGCTCAGGCCTACAGCCCGACCGCAGGCCTGACAAGCACAGCGCTTCTTAACCGGCGAGGAAGAACCTGAACGCTGGATTATTGCTTTCATCGTGGCAATCGTAGCCCAGCTCATGCAAGCGGGTTTCGAAGTCAGGCTCGTGATCGCCCAGTTCGAATGCCGCCAGCACGCGGCCGTAATCGGTACCGTGACTGCGATAGTGGAACAGAGAGATGTTCCAGTGGGTGCCCAGCGTATGCAGGAACTTCAGCAGCGCGCCGGGTGATTCCGGAAACTCGAAGCTGAATAAACGCTCCTGCAGCGGCTGCGACGGACGCCCGCCCACCATATAGCGCACGTGAAGCTTGGCCATTTCATCGTCAGAGAGATCCACTACGCTGTAGCCACCGTCGTGCAGCAGGTTGAGGATCTCTTTCCGCTCTTCCAGCCCCCGGCTCAGGCGCACGCCGACAAAAATGCAGGCATTTTTCGCATCCGCGAAGCGGTAGTTGAACTCGGTCACCGAACGGCCGCCCAGCAGCTGGCAGAACTTGAGGAAGCTGCCCTTCTCTTCCGGAATGGTGACCGCCAGCAGCGCTTCGCGCTGTTCTCCCAGCTCGCAGCGTTCGGAAACGTAGCGCAGGCCGTGGAAGTTGACGTTCGCGCCGGAAAGCACGTGCGCCAGGCGTTCGCCGCGAATATTATGCTGAGCGATATATTTTTTCATCCCCGCCAGCGCCAGCGCCCCGGAAGGTTCTGCTACCGCACGCACATCTTCAAACAGGTCTTTCATCGCCGCGCAGATGGCATCGCTATCGACGGTAACGATGTCGTCGAGATACTCCTGGCACAGACGGAAAGTCTCATCGCCGATGCGTTTCACCGCCACGCCTTCGGCAAAAAGCCCAACGCGGGGTAAATCGACCGGATGACCCGCATCCAGAGCGGCTTTCAGACAGGCAGAATCCTCGGCCTCAACCGCAATGACTTTGATCTGCGGCATCAGCTGTTTGATCAGCACCGCCACGCCGGCCGCGAGACCGCCGCCGCCGACCGGGACAAATACGCGATCGATATGGGCATCCTGCTGCAGCAGTTCCAGCGCCAGCGTCCCCTGCCCGGCAATCACCATCGGATGGTCGAAGGGCGGAACCCAGGTGAACCCCTGCTGCTGCGCCAGCTCGATGGCTTTGGCCTTGGCTTCATCGAAGTTCGCGCCGTGCAGCAGCACTTCGCCGCCGAAGCCGCGCACCGCATCAACTTTGATATCCGCGGTGGCGGTTGGCATGACGATGAGCGCCTTCACGCCCAGGCGAGATGCCGAGAAAGCCACGCCCTGCGCATGATTACCCGCCGAAGCGGTAATCACGCCATGCGATTTTTGCTCTTCCGTCAGGCCCGCCATCATCGCGTAGGCTCCGCGCAGCTTAAAGCTGTGCACCGGCTGACGATCTTCACGCTTCACCAGCACAACGTTATCGAGGCGCGACGAGAGCTTTTCCATTTTTTGCAGCGGCGTGATCTGCGCGGCTTCGTATACCGGCGCGCGCAGTACCGCTCTGAGGTATTCCGCCCCCTCGGGGGCGGCGGAGAGGGGTTGAGACTCGGCCATCATTAACCCCCAAGTTTCGATTTATCGCGCACCGCGCCTTTGTCGGCGCTGGTTGCCAGGCTGGCATAGGCGCGAAGGGCAAAGGAAACCTGACGCTCGCGATCTTTCGGCGTCCATGCTTTATCACCGCGCGCTTCCTGAGCTTCGCGGCGCGCCGCAATCTCGGCATCGCTTAGCTGCAGCTGAATGCCGCGGTTCGGGATATCGATAGCAATCATGTCGCCATCTTCAATGATCGCGATATTGCCACCGCTGGCCGCTTCCGGAGAAACGTGACCAATAGAGAGACCCGAGGTACCGCCGGAGAAGCGTCCGTCGGTAATCAGCGCACAGGCTTTACCCAGGCCCATTGATTTCAGGAAGGTCGTCGGGTAGAGCATCTCCTGCATCCCCGGCCCGCCTTTCGGCCCTTCATAGCGGATGACGACTACGTCACCGGCGACCACCTTGCCGCCGAGGATCGCATCCACAGCCGCGTCCTGGCTTTCGTATACCTTCGCCGGGCCGGTAAACTTGAGGATACTGTCGTCAACGCCGGCGGTTTTCACGATACAGCCGTTCTCGGCAAAGTTGCCGTACAGAACCGCCAGACCGCCGTCCTTGCTGTAAGCATGTTCCAGCGAGCGGATACAGCCTTCTGCGCGATCGTCATCCAGGGTGTCCCAACGGCAGTTCTGAGAGAAAGCCTGCGTTGTGCGGATACCCGCAGGGCCAGCGCGGAACATCTTCTTAACCGCTTCATCCTGCGTGACGGTGATATCGTACTGCTCCAGCGTCTGCGGCAGGGACAAACCAAGCACGTTTTTCACATCGCGGTTCAGCAGCCCGGCACGATCGAGTTCACCTAAAATACCCAATACGCCGCCCGCGCGATGCACGTCTTCCATATGATATTTCTGCGTACTTGGCGCGACCTTACACAGCTGCGGCACTTTGCGGGAAAGTTTATCGATATCGCTCATGGTGAAGTCGATTTCCGCTTCCTGCGCCGCCGCCAGCAGATGCAGTACGGTATTGGTGGAACCGCCCATGGCGATATCCAGCGTCATGGCGTTTTCAAACGCCGCCTTATTGGCGATATTACGCGGCAGCGCAGAGGCATCGTCCTGCTCGTAATAGCGTTTAGTCAGCTCAACGATACGTGAGCCCGCATTGAGGAACAGCTGTTTACGATCGGCGTGAGTCGCCAGCAGCGAGCCGTTGCCCGGCTGCGACAGGCCCAGCGCTTCGGTCAGGCAGTTCATGGAGTTCGCGGTGAACATTCCCGAACAAGAGCCGCACGTCGGGCAGGCGGAACGCTCAACCTGATGACTCTGATCGTCGGAGACTTTCGGGTCAGCGCCCTGAATCATCGCGTCAACGAGGTCGAGTTTAATGATTTGATCGGACAGTTTAGTTTTCCCGGCTTCCATCGGACCGCCGGAAACAAAAATAACCGGAATATTCAGGCGCAGAGACGCCATTAACATCCCCGGGGTGATTTTGTCGCAGTTGGAGATACAGACCATCGCATCAGCACAGTGGGCGTTAACCATATACTCAACCGAGTCGGCGATCAGTTCGCGGGATGGCAGTGAATAAAGCATACCCCCGTGGCCCATCGCGATCCCATCATCCACCGCAATGGTGTTGAATTCTTTGGCGACGCCGCCAGCGGCTTCGATTTGCTCAGCAACCAGTTTGCCGAGATCGCGCAGGTGAACGTGACCCGGCACGAACTGGGTGAAAGAGTTCACCACGGCGATAATCGGCTTACCGAAATCATCGTCGGTCATTCCAGTGGCGCGCCACAGCGCGCGGGCACCCGCCATATTACGGCCGTGAGTGGTTGTGGCGGAACGGTACTTAGGCATGCTTTAGTTACTCCCAGTTTCGGTGAAATGGGGCGTTGCGTGTCGCCCCATTTTTTTATGCTTATTGATTAACCTGATCCAACCAGCCCCATTTATCCTCGGTTTCACCGGTGAAGAGGCCAAAGAATGCTTGCTGAATGCGCTTGGTGATCGGGCCGCAGCGGCCTTCACCCACCTGAATACCATCAACGCTGCGTACCGGCGTGATCTCTGCGGCGGTACCGGACATAAACACTTCGTCGGCCAGGTACAGGGACTCGCGGGACAATACCTGCTCGCGGACTTCCAGGCCGAGATCTTTCGCCAGCTTGATGATAGCGTCGCGGGTGATGCCAGGCAGCGCGGAAGAGGTGAACGGCGGGGTAAACAGCACGCCATCCTTCACTTCAAACAGGTTTTCACCGGCGCCTTCAGAGATGTAGCCGTTCACGTCCAGCGCGATACCTTCCTGATAGCCATGGCGACGCGCTTCGCTGCCGACCAGCAGCGAAGAGAGATAGTTACCGCCGGCTTTAGCCGCGGTCGGAATGGTGTTCGGCGCCGCGCGATTCCAGGAAGAAACCATCGCATCGATCCCCTGATCCAGCGCTTCGGCACCCAGGTAGGCGCCCCACGGGAACGCCGCGATGATCACGTCAGTGCTATAGCCCGGAGGCGGGTTGACGCCCATACCCACGTCGCCGACGAAGACTAACGGGCGGATATAGGCGCTGGTCAGACTGTTTTTACGAATGACTTCACGGCAGGCTTCCATCAGCTCATCAACGCTCTGAGAAACCGGGAAACGATAGATTTTTGCTGAGTCATGCAAACGCTGCATATGTTCACGGTGACGGAACACCACCGGTCCCTTGTGAGAGTCGTAGCAACGGATGCCTTCAAATACGGAAGTCCCGTAGTGCAGCGCATGGGACATCACGTGAACCTTCGCCTCGCCCCACGGAACCATCTCACCATTGAACCAAATGTAATCAGCTTTTTTCGTCGTCATTGTTCTTCCTTTGCGCTCAGGCGCGAATTTGTTGTGATGTAGGTTGCTGGATCTCGACGCAGGCGACGTCCACCAGTTTGCTTAATTGACTAAACAGTAATTCGACGGGCCGCTGGCTGGCAACGGTCAGTTCAATATTAATATTCCGGGCATCGGCGGCGGTTGCCATATTCATCGCGCAAATCTGGAACCCGCGATGGCGCACGACGCGCAGCACGCGTTCTAACGTTTCTGGATTAGAGCGAGCCTGCAAGGCGACCTGATGTTGCATCATGATAATTTCTCCAGCATTTCTGCATTACTGGCACCGGGCGGCACCAACGGCCAGACGTTCTCAAGTTCGTCGATTGAGACATGAAGCAGGTAAGGCCCCTGGCTCGAAAGCATGGTGTCGAGTGCCGCTTCAACCTGGTCTTTACGGGTGATGTGTTGACCAGGGATGCCGAAGGCGCTGGCCAGAGTAAGGAAATCGGGGTTATCGGTAAGGGTGGTTTCGCTATAACGTTCCTGAAAAAACAGCTGTTGCCATTGTCGAACCATTCCTAAACGCTGGTTGTCCAGTAAGACTATCTTCAGCGGCAGCTGCTTGCGTTTTACGGTGCCCAGCTCCTGCACGTTCATCATGAAGGAGCCGTCACCGGAGATACAGATAACCGTATCGTCTGGACGGGCCACCTGCGCGCCTACCGCTGCGGGCAAGCCGAAACCCATAGTGCCTAATCCGCTGGAAGTGATGAAATTCTCCGGGCGCGTATAGTTCATATGCTGCGCTGACCACATCTGATGCTGGCCCACATCGGTTGTCACGACGCAGTCTGCGGGTTTGCGATCGGAAAGCTGCTTCAGCAGCAGCGGGGCATAGATAGCGTCTCCCGGATGATCGTAGCGCCAGGCATGCTCGGCGCGCAGCTGCGCATTACGTTGGCGCCAGGCGTCGATAGACAGCGGCTGCTGGAGCGCGGGCAGCATCACATTCAAATCGCCGGTCAGGCCGATATGTGCCTGACGGAGCTTGTTCAGTTCAGCCGGATCGATATCCATATGGATAACTTTGGCGTGCGGGGCAAACGTATTCAGCTTGCCGGTGACGCGATCGTCAAAACGGGCGCCTACCGCGATCAGCAGGTCACATTCCTGTACTGCAAGGTTGGCCGCTTTAGTACCGTGCATCCCCAGCATGCCCAGATAGTAGGGATAATCCGCCGCTACCGCACCCAGCCCTTTCAGGGTGGACGTCACGGGCATTTGCGTAACGGCAAGAAATTCGCGCAGCGCCGGTACCGCCTGCGCCATCCCCACGCCGCCGCCAACGTATAACATCGGCTTCTGCGACTGGGTCAGCATCTGCAAAGCGTATTCGATATCCGCATATGGAAAATCAACGTCGTCGGCTACCATGGAAAAATGCGGATCGAGATCGCCCTGAGCCAGCTGGATGTCTTTTGGGATATCGACCAGCACGGGACCGGGACGCCCGGAGTTTGCTACGTGGAAAGCTTCGGCAATGATGCGCGGCAGTTCTTCCAGCGACTGCACCAGGAAACTATGCTTGGTGCATGCCAGCGATAAACCGAGGACATCAACTTCCTGGAATGCGTCGGTGCCAATGAACGGGGCCGCAACCTGGCCGGTGATAGCAACAACGGGAACGGAATCAAGCAGCGCGTCGGCGAGGCCGGTGATCAGGTTGGTTGCGCCCGGCCCCGAAGTGGCGATACACACCCCGGTTTTGCCGGTAGCCCTGGCATAGCCAATAGCCGCCATAGCCGCACCCTGTTCATGCCGGCACAGTAGGTGTTCCACGCCGCCGTCATACAATGCATCGTAAACCGGCATAATTGCTCCACCCGGATAGCCAAAAACGGTATCGACTCCCTGTGCTCGCAAAGCATGTACCACCCACCGCGCCCCATTCATAGTTACTTCCCCGTCGTAGATCGAGAGAAACAGAATTTTATGCTACCAGCCATCGTCTGCTCCTCTTTTCTGTTTTTAAGTTATAAAAAAACCCCCGGACCTTTCGGTGCGGGGGTCTTAGTTCGTTAAGGCTTGTTTTTTAAGCCTTTCCTCGTCCAAGTGCAGCCCCGCACGGTGGGATAATAATCACCACCACGCTAATCACGACCAGGCTAATCACTCGTAGAAGGGCTGTCATTTTATGTTCTTTCTGGCTTCATGTTCGAAGGAATACCTAAAGAGGTACCACAGACTTCGCGTTAAACACAAGATTTTTTTATGACCTCATTTCTTACCTTGCTAACCATTTAAGAAAAAACAATTGTTTTTAATGGGAAAAATATGAAATGAAAATATTTCAATTTGTGGCGTACTCCACAGCTCTTTCTCATCTTGTTGCCTGATGACAGCATTTTACGAGCCGGCATCCATCACCAGTGCAAAGCGGAAATTGCCGGAAAATTGGCTGGGAGCAAGCATGCAGAATTTAATATTGCCGAATTACTCAACAGCAAATCCCCGACATAATCCCGGTTCTCAGGAGGTGTTATGTCACTCGCCATTGTTTACACCCGCGCCGCTCTCGGGATCGGTGCCCCGCTTATCACGGTTGAAGTTCATATCAGCAACGGGCTCCCAGGCCTGACAATGGTAGGACTGCCTGAAACAACGGTTAGAGAAGCGCGTGACCGGGTACGTAGTGCGATTATCAACAGCGGTTACGCTTATCCGGCGAAAAAAATCACCATCAATCTGGCCCCGGCCGATCTACCAAAAGAAGGGGGAAGATATGATTTACCTATCGCTCTCGCGCTTCTGGTGGCCTCAGAGCAGCTAAAGGCCCCCAGGCTAAATCAATATGAGTTTGTCGGCGAGCTGGCGCTTACAGGCGCTCTGCGTGGCGTTCCTGGGGCCATATCCAGCGCCATGGAGGCCATAAAAGCGGGGCGGAAGATTGTTATCTCTAATGAGAATTCTCCAGAGGTGGGGTTAATCGGCGGCAGTGACTGCCTTATCGCCACCGATCTCCAGGAAGTCTGCGCTTTTCTCGAAGGTCGACATACCCTGGCTAACCCCCTTCCAGAAGGGGAATATTCGGATGAAACATCGGTTGATCTGCGTGATGTTATTGGCCAGCGGCAGGGGAAACGAGCGCTGGAAATCATCGCTGCAGGTGGTCACAACCTGCTGATGATAGGCCCGCCCGGCACAGGAAAAACGATGCTCGCCAGTCGATTACCGGGACTACTGCCGCCGCTGAGTAATCAGGAAGCGCTGGAAAGCGCGGCAATACTTAGCCTGGTCGATTCCAGGCATGCCATGAAAAATTGGCGCCGCAGGCCCTTTCGTGCCCCGCATCATAGCGCCTCCCTGGCGGCCATGGTGGGCGGAGGCTCAATTCCGGTACCGGGAGAGATCTCCCTTGCCCATAACGGAGTCCTGTTCCTGGATGAGCTGCCTGAATTCGAACGCAGGGTGCTGGATGCGTTACGCGAACCCATTGAGTCAGGGGTTATCCATATCTCACGCACGCGCGCCAAAATCGATTATCCAGCCCGTTTCCAGCTTATTGCAGCGATGAATCCCAGCCCGACAGGACACTATCAGGGCCAGCATAATCGCGCTTCACCGGAACAGACGCTACGCTACCTGGGTCGTTTATCCGGCCCGTTTCTTGACCGATTCGATCTCTCCCTGGAGATCCCGCTTCCGCCGCCGGGGGTGCTCAGCCAGGGAACAAACGAAGAGGAAAGTAGCGCCTGCGTACGCCAACGTGTTCTGGCCGCACGCGAAAGGCAGCTATCGCGGCAGAAAAAACTTAACGCGCATCTGGGAAATGATGAGATGAAAATCTGCTGCCGGCTTCATAAAGATGACGCTGTCTGGCTGGAGCAGACGCTAATACAGCTCGGGCTTTCAATCCGCGCCTGGCAGCGCCTGATTAAAGTGTCCCGAACTATTGCCGATATTGAGGCAGTCGAACGCATCGAACGTCATCATTTGCAGGAGGCTCTCGGCTATCGGGCAATAGACAGAATGTTGAGCCATCTACAAAAAATGATGGCGTAAAAAAAGGGCTTACGCCCTTTTTCTTAATCATCGCTTTCTGTGTAATCTTCCGTACCTTCCACCTGCGGCTTGCCGCCGGATAGGGTATGGAAACGCTTCGGACGCTTAATGCGCGCCATGTACTTAATCCACACGCGTTCTGCTTCCGTTGCGGGCTCACGTTCACCACGGCATACCGAAACAAACTGTTTTTCATCGTCGGTGACAGGCTCGCGTTTACCTAGTTCGAGTTCATTAAAGGCATAACCATGACGTTCCAGCAGTTGCGCCTCTTTGATGGTGAAATCTCCATGACGGGAAAACCCGCGCGGATAATTTTTATTGTCGAAAAAACGATTAGTTGTCGTAAAGCTTTCCGCCATCCTACACGCTCCTGATTCTTTGGCCGAGCTAATTATGGCGCGGAGTATTAGTTACGCTTGACAGAGCGTCAAACAAAACATTTAAATCATCACGACAAATAATTTTGCGGAGAAGAGTGTGGATACGGAATTGCTCAAGACTTTCCTTGAGGTGAGCAGAACTCGCCACTTTGGCCGAGCCGCAGAGGCGCTTTATCTGACGCAGTCAGCAGTTAGCTTTCGTATTCGTCAGCTGGAGAACCAGCTGGGGGTAAATCTTTTTACCCGTCATCGTAATAATATCCGTCTGACCTCAGCCGGAGAGAAACTGCTACCCTACGCCGAAACCCTGATGAATACCTGGCAAGCTGCGCGCAAGGAGGTCGCGAATGCTTCCCGCCATAATGAATTTTCGATCGGTGCCAGCGCTTCTCTGTGGGAATGCCTGCTTAATGGATGGCTGGGAAAGCTCTATACAGAGCCCTATAACCTACAGTTTGAGGCGCGGATTGCGCAGCGGCAATCGCTGGTCAAACAGCTGCACGAACGTCAGCTTGATCTCTTGATCACGACAGAATCGCCGAAGATGGATGAACTAAGCAGCCAGTTGCTGGGTAATTTTACCCTGGCGCTTTATTGTGCCTCTCCGGCTAAATACACAAATGAATTGAATTATTTACGCCTGGAATGGGGGCCCGATTTCCAACAAAACGAAGCGGGATTGATCGGAAATGATGATATTCCTCTGCTGACCACCAGTTCTGCCGAGTTAGCTTACCAACAGCTCAGCGCGCTTAAGGGCTGTACATGGCTGCCCGTGCTCTGGGCACAGGGGAAAAATAATCTGCATACGGTGACCGACAGTGCGACGCTTTCAAGGCCTCTCTATGCGATTTGGCTACAGAACAGCGATAAACAAGCGCAGATTCGGGAGATCCTGAAGCACAATATATTGGGATAAACGCACTCCTCCAGGGATGGAGGACGATTGGCGGGAAATTTAAAGCAAAAAAAAATCCTTTGCCTGAGCAAAGGATTATATATGGCAGGGGCGGAGAGACTCGAACTCGCGACACCCGGTTTTGGAGACCGGTGCTCTACCAACTGAGCTACGCCCCTAAATTTTCTTATCATTAAGCCTGCTTAATCAGCAGGCTTAATTTTTTAATAAGTGGCGGAACGGACGGGACTCGAACCCGCGACCCCCTGCGTGACAGGCAGGTATTCTAACCGACTGAA
>NZ_CAXSXW010000021.1:4233-108253 GCF_964241505.1 Klebsiella sp. Q11 | reverse complement strand
ACGCGCAAAGGTAAAGTCTGCCATCTGCTGACGTCAATGACGGATGCCATGCGTTACCCCGGTGGGGAAATGGCAGATCTGTACAGCCATCGCTGGGAAATTGAACTGGGATACCGGGAGATAAAACAGACGATGCAACTGAGCAGGCTGACGCTAAGAAGTAAAAAGCCGGAGCTTGTGGAGCAGGAACTGTGGGGCGTCTTACTGGCTTATAATCTGGTGAGATATCAGATGATTAAAATGGCCGGGCATCTGAAAGGATACTGGCCGAATCAGCTGAGCTTCTCAGAATCATGTGGCATGGTCATGAGAATGTTGATGACTCTTCAGGGCGCTTCACCAGGGCGTCTCCCGGAGCTGATGCGCGATCTTGAAAGCATGGGGCAACTGGTAAAATTACCGACAAGAAGAGAAAGGGCCTTCCCGAGAGTGGTAAAGGAAAGGCCATGGAGATACCCCACGGCCCCGAAAAAGGGCCAGTCAGTTGCTTAACTGACTGGCATTACTTCCTACGGGAAGCCATTTTTTTTAGCGGGTCACGCAGGTGCCTTTCTTGCCAGCCAGTATCTGCGGCGCATCCTTTAACGCGCCGATAAACGCGCGATTCCCGGTATGCTCGACAAACTGAATCACCGCTTCCGCTTTCGGGCCCATTGCGCCGTCCGGCGCGGCAAACGGCGCGAGCGTAGCAACAGTGGCATGATGCAGCGGGCGGGCCTGCGGCGTACCCCAATCGGCATACACGGCATCGGCATCTGTCAGAATCAGCAGATGGTCGGCATTAATCGCGCTGGCAAGCGCCGCCGCCGTCAGATCTTTATCGATAACTGCTTCCACCCCCCGGTAGCCGTGCGTCTCGGCGACCACCGGGATCCCGCCGCCGCCGCAGCAAATAACCAGATGACCGGCATTCATCAGCGTCCGGATCGCCGCGCTATCAACAATATTCAGCGGCTTCGGCGACGGAACCACCCGGCGGATATAGCCGCCGTCCGCTTTCATCTGCCAACCATAGCGTTTTTCCAACTCTGCCTGCTGCTGCGGCGGATACACCGGGCCGATATATTTGCCGGGGGCGGCAAAGGCGTCATCATTAGCCGCTACCTCCACGCGGGTCATCAGGGTGCTAACCGGTGTATCGCCAGCGTATTGCATCAGCTCCTGGGCGATGGCGAAGCCAATCATCCCCTGGCTTTCCGCCACCAGAATATCCAGCGGCCAGGCGGGGGACTCGCTATAGGCGGCGTTTTGCAGCGCCAGCAATCCAACCTGCGGGCCATTGCCGTGTACGATCACCAACTGATAATCACGGGCTAATTCAGCCGCCATCCGGGCAAAGAGTTGAATACTACGCTGCTGGTTTTCCGCGCTGAGCACTTCCCCGCGCTGCAGTAACGCATTACCGCCCAGCGCAATGACAATTTTCTTTTTCATGATGACCTCATTGAATAAAAAGATGTGCGCTAAAAATATCGTTTTAGCGGTCTGGTTATGTGATGAGATCGCCACTTCATGGAGAGTAAAAAATATCTCGCCAATAAATATTATATCCGCTGGTTTTATTTAAATATTTTTTAAAATGATTATTAGATTTTTTTTAATAATGCAGATTGCAGTTTTTAGTAATTTAAAACAATAGGTTTTGTGTGACTTTGTTCAAAAGAAATTCGTGGTTAGCCCGATATGGTTAGCGTAGTTAAATCATCAATCCCTCACGCATCGGCTGTGATGCCATGAGGAGAATATTGCCGGGAGAAAGCTTATGTCAGGAACGTATGAGGTCACCGAGGTGACGAAAAGAAAAGGAATACCGGCCTGGTGGGTCACGGTATTTCTTTTCTGGTTGGGCTGGGTATTTATGTATGCCGATCGCACGGTGTTAAATCCGGTGATGGGGGAACTGGAAAAAGAGTTTGGTTTAAGCGGCACGCAATTAGGCATACTCAACTCTGTTTTTTATTTTTCTTACGCTTTGCTGCAGGTCCCGGCGGGAATTCTCGGCGACAAAATTGGTAAGAAAAAAGTGCTGGTGCCGGGGTTTATTCTGTTCGGCGTATTTACTGCCGTCACCGGTTGGGTAAAAAGCTGGTATATGCTGCTGTTTGCCCGCGCGATCACCGGCGCTGGCGAGGGAACGTATTATGGCCCGCAGTACGGTTTGTCTTCTGAGCAGATCCCGAAAAAATTCCGTTCGCTGGGTAGCGCGATCATCAATAGCGGTATGGCCTTCGGTATTGCCCTTGGCCTGATGACGTCGAGCTGGCTGGTTTACGATCTGGGCTATTCATGGCGGATGCCGTTCTACGCCATGGCGGTACCATCGGTGCTGGTCGGGATTGCCATCTGGTTATTCGTGAAAGAGAAAAAGCGTACCGCCGACGTTGACGGTAAGCCGGTACAAAAAGGCAAATTTAGCGATCTGCTGAAAAACCGTAATTTAATTCTGACTTATATCATGGTGTTCTGCAGTTTGTTCGGATTCTTCGTGATTCTGACCTGGCTTCCTTATTATCTGCAAAACGAACGCGGCATTGCCGGTAGTGAAACTGGATTTATTTCATCGCTGGTCGCGTGGATTTCCATTCCCGGTGCGCTGCTGTTCTCTGGTCTGTCGGATAAATTAGGCCGTCGTAAACCGTTAATTCTGTTCCTCGTGCCGGTGGCGATCGCCAGCATGCTGTCAATTATTTGGATGCCGAGCATGACCGGGGTCATCGCCGCGCTGTGCGTGTATGGCCTGGTCGGCAAACTGGCGCTGGATCCGGTGCTGGTGGCGCTGGTCGCCGATAGCGTCGATGAAACCAATTACAGCACCGCATTTGGTTTATTTAATTTTATCGGCATGAGCTCATCGATTCTGGCGCCAATTATTGCAGGCGCAGCGCGTGATATTACCGGCAGTCTGGCATCGAGTTTTTATGTTTCCGCCGGGCTGCTGGTTGTTGGTCTGGTCGCCATGCTGTTTTTAAAAGAAAAACGCACATAAAGAGGTAGCGGTAATGATTTACGCTTTTATTAAAAAGGGAAGCTTTCAGGACTCCGTGAGCCTGATGATTATTTCCCGCAAATTAAGTGAACGCCCGGAAGTGGATCAGGTTTCGGTGATGATGGGAACCCCGGCGAATAAATCGATGCTGGAATCGACCGGTTTCTGGCACCCGGATTTCAGCGAAGCCACGCCGAATGATATTTGCGTGGCGGTACGCACCCATGAAGCGCAGCCGGAAATCCTCGATTTAATCCGCGATCAGTTAGAGAAAGAACTGAGCGCTATCGCCAATGCGTCGGGAAGCTCTACGCAACTGATTAAGGCGCGGCGCTGGGAGAGCGCTTGCCAGAAACTGCCGGACGCTAACCTGCTGTTGGTGTCGGTGGCTGGCGAGTACGCCGCCGGAGTGGCGAAAGAGGGGCTGCTGGCAAACAAAAACGTAATGCTGTTCTCCGATAACATCTCGCTGGGGCAAGAGGTGGAACTGAAAACGCTGGCCCGCGAGAAGGGGCTCATCGTGATGGGACCGGACTGTGGAACGGCGATGATTGCCGGCAGCCCGCTGGCCTTCGCCAACGTTTTGCCGCAGGGCGGGATTGGCGTGATTGGCGCGTCAGGGACCGGGATCCAGGAAATCACCTCGCAGGTGGCGTTGCACCAGCAGGGAATTAGCCACGCTATCGGCCTTGGCGGGCGCGATCTCAGCGCTGAAGTCGGCGGCATCAGCGCCCTGACCGCGCTGGAGATGCTGGCGGCTGACAGCGCGACGCAGGTTATTGCCTTTGTTTCGAAACCGCCGTCGCCGCAGGTTCGTTCCCGCATTATTGCAGCAATGCAAAAACAGCATAAACCGGTGGTAGCGCTGTTCCTTGGCAGCCGCGCCGAGCAGCGCCGCGAGGGCAATGTCTGGCTGGCGAACTCGCTGGCGGATGCCGCGCAGCTGGCGGTCCTGCTGATGCGCGTGGCGCAGCAGCGGCAGAGCCAGCCGCAGGTTGCGGGCAAGGGGATTTATGGTTTGTATGCCGGCGGCACCCTTGCTGCCGAGGCCGCGATGCTGCTCTCCGCTAACCTGGGGCTTCCGGTCAGCAACACCCACGCCGACGGCGTGATGCTGGAAGCCGACGGGCATCGCATTGTCGATCTCGGCGACGATAGCTACACCCTCGGCAGACCGCATCCGATGATCGACCCCACCACCCGTAGCATTGAAATCGAGAAGCTGGCGGCCATGCCGGAAGTCGGCGTGCTGCTGCTGGATGTGGTGTTGGGCTACGGCGCCTGTGCGGATCCTGCTGGCGCCGTGGTGGAAGCCGTCGAGCAAGTTCGCGGCAAACGCGCCGCGCCGCTGGTCGTCATCGCCACCATGACCGGTACTGATGCCGACCCGCAGGGACGGAGCGGGCAGATCGCCATCTTGCGCGAGGCCGGGATTGCGGTGGTGGATACCCTCGAAGAGGCGGCGCTGCTGGCGGTTAGCCTGACGCAGCATCAACCACCTTGCGAATCGGCAGCGCACAACCCGCTGCTCGACGGCGTTCAGGTTATCAATGCCGGATTGCGCAGCTTCGCGCTGGATCTGCAAAGCAGCGGCACGCCGGTGGTGCATTATCAGTGGGCGCCTGTTGCCGGCGGCAACGCCCGTCTCGCCAGTTTACTCAAGCAGTTACATTAAGTTCAGAGGTATGGATATGTACTCATCTATTGCACAGGCTAACGAAGCCATTATCGAACGAATGAAAGCCGCGCGCCCGCATTGGGTTGCCGTACGCCCTGCGAAAGACGCGGTGGCTGAATTATCTTCTGGACGTAAATTACTGCACGCCGGGCCGCCGATCGCCTGGCAGGAGATGACTGGGCCGATGCGCGGAGCCTGTATCGGCGCGTCGTTGTTTGAAGGGTGGGCGGCGAGCGAAGAAGAAGCCGTGCGCCTGCTGGAGCGGGGCGAGGTGGAATTCATCCCTTGTCATCACGTGGGCGCGGTAGGACCGATGGGAGGGATCACCTCGGCGAATATGCCGGTGCTGGTGGTGCGCGATGTGGTTCATGGCAATCAATCGTGCTGCAACCTTAACGAAGGGATCGGTAAAGTGATGCGCTTCGGGGCCTACGGCGAGGACGTGCAGACGCGTCTGCGCTGGATGCGCGATACCCTCGCGCCGGTGCTGCAGGAAGCGCTGTCGCGCATGGAAAACGGCATCGACCTGACGGCAATGATGGCGCAGGCAATTACCATGGGGGATGAGTTCCACCAGCGTAATATCGCCGCTTCATCGCTGCTGCTGCGTACGCTGTCGCCGGTGATTGCCGGTCTGGATCGGCCGAATGCGGAGATCGTCGCAGTGCTGCAGTTTTTGAGCGTGACCGATCAGTTCTTCCTTAACCTGGCGATGGCCTACAGCAAAGCGGTGATGGATGCGGCGGCGGAAATCAAAGCCGGTTCAGTAGTCACCGCGATGACCCGCAACGGTCGAGAGTTCGGCATTCGCGTTAGCGGCACCGGCGACCGCTGGTTTACCGCGCCGGTCAATACGCCGCAGGGGTTGTTCTTCACCGGCTACAGTCAGGCCGACGCCAACCCGGATATTGGCGATAGCGCGATTACCGAAACGCTGGGGATCGGCGGGGCGGCGATGATTGCCGCCCCGGGCGTCACACGCTTTGTCGGCGCAGGCGGGATGGGCGCCGCGCTGGAGACCTCGGAAGAGATGTCTGAAATTTATCTCACCAACAACCCGCTGTTCCAGATCCCCTCCTGGGATTTCAAGGGCGCCTGTCTGGGACTGGATGTTCGTCGGGTCGTGGAGACCGGCATAACGCCGCTTATCAATACCGGGATCGCCCATCGCGAAGCGGGTATTGGTCAGGTCGGAGCGGGGACCGTCCGGGCGCCGCTGTTGTGCTTTGAAAAAGCGCTGGAAGCGCTGGCGGAACTGCACCATCTCACCGCCTGATTGGAAAAGGGGCGGCCTCGCCGCCCCGGAGTCACCGCGATGAAAACGATCAACTCACTTGCCTGCACGGGCCTTGAACGTCTGGCGGACGGCGTGTGGCAACGCCATAGCCAATTTTCACAGGCGATCAATTTTTGCCACGCCGATGGCTCCCTACTGACGTTATTTCGCTATGGCAAAGGAATAGGTCCGACGGGCATTCTGCTGAGCAGCGCGCAGTTCGCGCGGCTGGGTCATCTGACGCGGCTGGTCAAACAAGGGGCGTTACTGTGGGGGGCGGGCGTGCTGATTCGTCCGCGCCGGACGCTCAAATTACCTCTCCACACCGGCAATGCGTTCCCTCTCGATCTTTCTGCTTATTCCCACTTCAGCGGGCTGTGCGGCGCGCTCAATCAGCCACTGGCGGACATGCCGTTTTATTCATCGTTAGTCAGCGAGCTTGAGCGTTGGTACCGCGGCGAGCGTCCGGACTGGCGCTGGCTTATTGGCAATGGGCCGGGATTAACCCCCAGCGGCGATGATATGCTTGCCGGGATGCTGGCGGCGCTGCACGGCGCGGGGCTTTCCTGCCGTCTGAAACTATTTATCCCCCCGGCGGATCAACTTGTATCGCTGACAACTTCGGTAAGCTGTAGCTACCTGAATAGCGCCAGACGGGGCGAGTTTTCGCTGCCGGTCGTTAAAGTGATGCGCGGGCTGCAGTCGACAAGCGACCCGCAGCGGGCTATTCAGCGTTTGTTGGCGGTAGGCCATACTTCAGGCGCTGATACGCTACTAGGAATCGCATTCGCGCAGCATTGGTTACAGAAAGTGGACTCAAGGAGAATGCATGCTCGATCAGGAAACCATCCGCACGTTTATTCAGGTCGCTGAGACCGGGAGTTTTTCCCGCGCGGCCAGCACGCTGCATAAAACGCCAGCGGCGATTAGCTATCGCATCAAAACGCTGGAAGAGCAGGTGGGGACGCAGCTCTTCTTACGTACGACCCGTTCGGTGAGCCTGACGCTGGCCGGGCAGCATCTGCTTGAGCACTGCCGACAGTGGCTTAACTGGCTCGACGTGATGCCCGATGAACTCCAGCAAATCAATGCCGGCGTAGAAAGGCAGGTAAATATCGTTATCAATAACCTGTTGTATCAACCGCAAACCGCCGCAGATCTGCTGACCTGGCTGCATCAGCAGTTTCCCTTTACCCGTTTTCAGATTTCCCGCCAGGTTTATATGGGCGTCTGGGATTCGCTGTTATATGACGATTTCCAACTGGCGATTGGCGTCACCGGCTCGGAATCGCTGTCGAACAATATCTCCTTATTACCGCTCGGTGATATTCGCTGGCAGTTTGTGGTGGCGCAGAACCATCCGCTTGCCAACCACCCCGCCGCGGTGTTGTCCGATGATATGCTGCGTCGCTATCCAGCGATCAATATCGAGGATACGTCGCGGACGTTAACCCGCCGCGTCGCCTGGCTGCTCAATGGGCAAAAAGAGATTAAGGTGCCGGACCTCAGCACCAAGCTGGCCTGTCATCTCAGCGGCCTGGGAGTGGGTTTTTTACCGGAACGGATGTGTCGTTCCTATCTGGAGTCCGGGGCGCTGGTGGCCCGCGCGGTCGCTAATGGCCGCCAGCCTTCTCCGCTCTCTGTTGCGTGGAAAAACGCCGGTAGCGGCAAAGTGGTCAGTGAAATCGCCCGGAAGTTTAAACACAAAGACGTGTTAGTCAGCGGATTTTTGCGGATGGTGGATCGTCCTGCGCAAGCGTGAAACAACGTTGCTTTCATCTGGAACAGATTGAGAAATGGCATCTTCGGTGGTTTTTGTTTACCTTTAAAAGGTCATTTTCGTGAGAATGATCTCATTTGCTTTTTTTTGATATGACCCAAGGATTACTAAATGGAAGATTTGAACGTTGTCGATAGCATCAATAACGCCGGTTCATGGCTGGTGCGCAATCAGGCGTTACTGCTGAGCTATGCCGTCAACATTGTCGCGGCTATCGCGATTATTATTGTCGGTTTGATCGTGGCGCGGATTGTTTCCAACACCGTCAATCGCCTGATGCGGGCGCGGCATATTGATGCCACCGTTGCCGATTTTCTCTCTGCGCTGGTACGCTACGCCGTTATTGCTTTTACCCTGATCGCCGCTCTCGGCCGCGTGGGCGTGCAAACCGCCTCGGTGATCGCGGTGCTCGGCGCCGCGGGCTTAGCCGTCGGTCTGGCGCTGCAGGGCTCGCTGTCTAACCTTGCCGCTGGCGTCCTGCTGGTGGTCTTCCGCCCGTTCCGCGCCGGTGAATACGTTGACCTTGGCGGTATCGCGGGAACCGTGCTGAACGTGCAGATTTTCTCCACGACCCTGCGCAGCGCGGATGGCAAAATCGTGGTGGTGCCGAACGGTAAAATCATTGCCGGGAATATCATCAACTTCTCCCGCGAGCCGGTGCGCCGCAACGAGTTTATCATCGGCGTGGCCTACGATGCTGATATCGATAAAGTGAAGCAGCTGCTCACCAATATCATCGAATCGGATGAACGTATCCTCAAAGATCGTGAAATGACCGTGCGTCTGAATGAACTGGGCGCTTCTTCGGTGAACTACGTGGTGCGCGTATGGAGTAAGAGCAGCGATCTGCAAAGCGTATACTGGGACGTTCTGGAGCGTATTAAGCGCGACTTTGACGCGAACGGCATCGGCTTCCCGTATCCGCAGATGGACGTTCACGTCATTCGTCCGCAGGAAAAAGCAGAGTAATTCTCCTCATTTATACAGGCCGGTTTGTCCGGCCTTTTTTCTGCGCACTATTAGTAGTTCTTATTAATGATTAAAATTTTCAATTTCCTCTAATGATTTCCGCGCGCTATATTCCCCGGCATTGACTCTTTCAGTGGAAATCACTTGCGATGTTATCGTATTACTTTCAGGGCCTTGCCCTGGGAGCGGCCATGATTTTGCCGCTCGGTCCGCAAAACGCCTTTGTGATGAATCAGGGCATTCGCCGTCAGTACCACCTGATGATTGCTCTGCTGTGCGCCATCAGCGATCTGCTGCTGATCTGCGCCGGGATTTTTGGCGGCAGCGCGCTGCTGATGCAGTCGCCGTGGCTGCTGGCGCTGGTGACCTGGGGCGGCGTCGCTTTTTTATTGTGGTACGGCTTTGGCGCGCTGAAAACGGCCTTGAGCAGCAATCTGGCACTGGCCAGCGCGGAAGTGATGAAGCAGGGGCGCTGGAAAATTATTGTCACTATGCTGGCGGTCACCTGGCTGAATCCGCACGTGTATCTGGATACGTTTGTGGTTCTCGGCAGCCTTGGCGGGCAGCTGGCGATGGAGCCGAAGCGCTGGTTTGCCTTAGGTACCATCAGCGCCTCATTCTTATGGTTCTTTGGGCTGGCCCTGCTGGCCGCCTGGCTCGCCCCTCGCCTGCGTACGGCGAAGGCGCAGCGCATTATCAACGTGCTGGTCGGTCTGGTGATGTGGGTCATTGCCTTCCAGCTGGCGAAGGATGGCTTCGCTCATGTGCAGGCGCTGCTTAACTAAGCCTTGTCCGATGGACTTTCTCCGCGTACGCGCTAAGCTTGCAGGCATGCGTCTGCGTATAGACGACCAATGTAAGATGGAGAAACGACAGTGAAGTTAAAAGTCATGGCCCTGGCGGCGGCACTCGGATTTAGCGCAATGGCGGTTCAGGCAAATGAGTTGCCAAACGGCCCACATATCGTCACTTCAGGTACCGCCAGCGTCGCTGCGGTTCCTGATATCGCTACGCTGGCGATTGAAGTAAACGTCTCCGCGAAAGACGCGGCATCCGCTAAAAAACAGGCCGATGAGCGCGTGGCCCAGTATCTCTCCTTCCTGGAGAAGAGCGGCATTGCGAAGAAAGACATTAACTCAGCTAACCTGCGTACCCAGCCTGATTACGACTATCAGAACGGTAAAAGCATTCTTAAGGGCTACCGCGCGGTGCGTAGCGTTGAAGTGACGCTGCGCCAGCTGGATAAGCTCAACGGTCTGTTAGATGGGGCGCTTAAAGCCGGTCTGAATGAGATCCGTTCGGTCTCACTGGGCGTGGCGCAGCCGGACGCTTATAAAGATAAAGCGCGTAAAGCGGCGATTGATGATGCCATTCACCAGGCTCAGGAGCTGGCTACCGGGTTCCACGGCAAACTGGGGCCCGTCTACAGCGTTCGCTATCATGTCTCCAACTACCAGCCGAGCCCGATGGTGCGGATGATGAAAGCCGATGCGGCGCCGGTTTCTGCTCAGGAAACCTACGAGCAGGCGACCATTCAGTTTGATGACCAGGTGGACGTGGTGTTTGAGCTGCAGCCGACCCAGCCTGCGCCTACACCTGCGGAACCGGCGAAACCCGCTGAAGAACCCAAAGCCGCACAGTAATCCTGTCGCCCGGCCTTCGCGCCGGGTTTTTTCTGTCACTATCTGTAAAATTGAGAGCGCGACAAAAGTCTTTTCCCTGAATAAGGTAAGGATATATCCCTGTTCTACGATGAGGTGAGCATGGATATCTTTATTTCGAAAAAGATGCGCAATTTCATTCTGTTGGCGCAGACCAATAATATCGCCAGAGCGGCGGAAAAAATTCATATGACCGCATCTCCCTTCGGCAAAAGCATCGCTGCGCTGGAGGATCAGATCGGCTATACGCTATTTACCCGTAAAGATAACAGCATCAGCCTCAATAAAGCGGGGCAGGAGCTCTATCAGAAGCTGTTTCCCATTTATCAGCGCTTATCGGCCATCGATAACGAAATTCACTATTCCGCGCACCGCTCGCGCAACATCGTTATCGGCATCGACAATACCTATCCAACGATTATTTTCGATCAGCTCATCAGCCTGGGCGATAAATACGATGGCGTAACCACCCAGGCCGTGGAGTTCAGCGAGAATGGCGTGATTGATAACCTGTTCGATCGCCAGCTGGATTTTATTATCTCGCCGCAGCATGTTTCGCCCCGCGTGCAGGAGCTGGAAAATTTGACCATTAGCGAACTGGCGCCGCTGCGTCTGGGGTTTCTTGTTTCCCGCCGTTATGAAGATAAGCCGCCGCAGGATCTGTTACGTGAGCTGCCCTGGCTGCAGATGCGTTTCCAGAACCGGGCCAATTTTGAGGCGATGCTGGACGCGTATATGCGCCCCAGCGGGATCAACCCGACGATTATCTATCGCCCCTACAGCTTTATGGCCAAAATTAGCGCCGTAGAGCGCGGGCAGTTTTTGACGGTTATTCCTTACTTCGCCTGGCGTCTGGTGAATCCGGCGAAGCTGAAGTACTTCGACGCGCCCGGCAGCGCGATGTATATGCAGGAGTATCTCTATTCGCTGAAAAATCATCGCTATACCGCCACAATGCTTCAGCATATTACTGAAGATCGCGACGGCGCGGAGGGCTAGCCGAGCATTGAACCGTGCTCAAGCAGATTACGATGCAGGTCGAAGGCGTGGGCGAGGTCGTGGTGAATATGTCCGCCGGGAGCGCTCTCCAGATAGCGATGTAAATAGTCCCGGTAGAGCGGATGCGCGCAGTTATCAATGATGGCGCGGGCGCGCTGCAGCGGCGATAGCCCGCGCAGATCGGCGATACCCTGCTCGGTAACGATCGCCTTCACGCTGTGCTCGCTGTGATCGACATGGCTGCACATCGGCACGATGGTGGAGATCTTCCCGTCCTTGGCGATGGACGGCGCCATAAAGATAGAGAGCCAGGCGTTGCGTTCAAAATCGCCGCTACCGCCGATGCCGTTCATCAGATTCACCCCGGCTACGTGCGTCGAGTTGGCGTGACCGTAGATATCAAACTCCAGCCCCACGTTGAGGGCGATAACCCCCAGACGGCGGATAATTTCCGGATGATTGGAGATCTCCTGCGGGCGCAGGACAATGCGGCTGGCGAAGAAATCCATATTGTCGTAAATCTTGCGCAACGAACCGGCGGATATCGTCAGGCTGGAGGCGCTGACGCCGGTGATTTTCCCCGTTTCCAGCAGATGAACCACCGACTCCTGTAAAACTTCCGAGTACATCATAAAAGCGGGGATATCCGGATTTTCGCCCAGCCGCGCCATGACCGCGTTGTTGATATTGCCCACGCCGCTTTGCAGCGGCAGAAATTCAGGCGGGATGCGTCCGCGAGCCATCTCTTCCAGCAGAAAGGTGACCACGTTATCGGCAATTTTCTGACAAACCGGATTATTGTTATCCAGAACGTTTCCGGCGTCGGGCAGCTCGGTCTCCACCACAGCGACAATCTTTTTCGGATCGATTTGCACGTACCGGCTGCCCACGCGATCCATCGCATGAAAGATGGCGATGCTGTTGCGCCGCGGCGGGGCACCGGGGATCACGATATCGGCCAGCTCGGCAACCCGCGGGCTGTGGTAGTGATTCAGCTCAATGATCACTTTCTTCGCCCGCAGCAGCCAGGTTGGCGCGTTGCCGATACCGCTGGTGAGCCAGACCCGTCCGTCCGGCGCGATAGCCGAAGCTTCGATCACCGCGATATCAATCTCGCCAAAGAACCCATAGTTGACCATTTGCGCCACTTCGCTCAGGTGCAGATCGACAAACTTTACCTGCCCCTGGTTGATTTTTTGCCGCAGTCCGGAGGCGGTCTGATACGGCGCGCGCCACGAGACGGCATCGGCTGCCGATAGCGCGTCATCGGCGGCGGCGCTGATGGAGGCGCCGGTCAGCAAGCGGATCTGAAAAGGCTTCTGCGCCCGATGTAATTCATCAGCGCGGCGAGCGATGGCCGCGGGCAGCGCTTTAGGCGAACCGGCGGGCGTGAATCCGCTGAACGCCACCATCTGGTCGTGCTGGATAATCTCCGCCGCTTCATCGGCGCTCATCCGTTTCATTTTATACTCCTTAATCCGGCGTGATTAATGGCCGATGAACTCAGGTTTACGCTTTTCCATAAACGCGCTCATGCCTTCCTGATAATCCACGCTGTCGTAGACGGCGCGACGCATTCCCTGAATACGTTCGAACTCATCGGAATTCATGGTGTGGGCTTCGCCAAGCACGCGCAGCTCTTCCTTAATGACCGCGATCGCCAGCGGCGCTTTCTCGGAGATGTGGTGCGCCATCTGCAAGGTAAAATCTTCCAGTTCGTCGGCGTCCACCACGTGATTGAGAATACCGACCGCCAGCGCGCGCTGGGCGGTAATCGGCAGGGCGGTGAAAATCAGCTCTTTCACGATATGAAAGCCGGCGTCGCGGGTCAGATTGTGAATGCCGACCAGGTTGTAGGGCACGCCGAGATTCACCGGCGTCATAGAGAACGTGGACGTGCTGGCGGCGATGATCAGATCGGAGCTCATGATCATCTCAAACGCGCCGCCCCAGACGCTGCCTTCGACCATGGAGATCACCGGTTTCGGATACTTTTGGATCATACGGGTGATCTGACGCAGCGGATCGTCATACGAGAGCGGATCGCGGCGCCCGCCGGGCAATTCGTGGATGTCATGGCCGGCGGAGAAAACCTTTGCTCCCCCGGGCGCGCGTAAAATGACGCAGCGAATTTCCGGCCGGTTGAGGTCGCTCAGCGCCTGCATCAGATCGTCGATAAACACCTTGCTTAAGGCGTTGAGCTTGCGGCTATAGTTGAACTCAATCACCGCAACCTTGCGGATAATTTCGACATTAACATATTGATAAGACATAAATATCCTTTTACGCAAAGTAATGGTTCTGGAGGAATTCGCTAATCTGCCGCAGGCCGGTGCGCGGCGAGAGGCCTTTGTTTTTCACCGCCTGTAGCGTTTGCTGGAAGTAGCGTGCAAAGTCGGTTCTGGCAAACAGCAGGTGCAGCGCCTCGGTTTCGGCCTGCTTTTGCAGCCACTCCAGCGCCTGGCGCTGGCGCAGTTTTTCCAGATCGCCGCTGTCGGTGAGGGTGGTTTTGAAGTCAAGAATTGCGAGCCAGACGGCTTCGATACCGCGCTGCTCCAGCGCGCTACAGCTCAAAACGCGCGGCTGCCACGCGGCGTGCTTGCGGCGCAGAATATGCAGGGCGGATTCATACATATGACGGGTGATTGCCACTCTGGCGCGGTTCTCGCCATCATCTTTATTGATAACCACGATATCCGCCATCTCCATAATCCCCTTCTTAATGCCCTGCAGATCGTCACCGCCGCCGGCGATCTGCAGCGAGATAAAGCAGTCCACCAGCCGGGAGACCTCCGTTTCCGACTGGCCGACGCCGACGGTTTCGACAATCACCGCGTCATAGCCCGCCGCTTCGCATAGCAGTATCAGCTCCCGCGCGCGCAGGCTGGTGCCGCCCAGATGGCCGCTGGAGGGCACCGGGCGAATAAAGGCCGAGTCCGATCGCGCCAGTTCGATCATGCGCGTCTTGTCGCCAAGAATGCTGCCGCCGCTGACCGGGCTGCTCGGATCGACCGCTATCACCGCGACCCGCAGGCCGTGGCGAATTAGCAGCATGCCGAAAGCTTCCAGAAAAGTGCTTTTTCCGGCCCCCGGCGTGCCGGTGACGCCGAGGCGCAGGGCGTTGCCGGTGAAGGGCATAATGGCATCCAGCAGCTGTGCGCTTAGCGCCTGGTGGCGGGGATGCTGGCTCTCCACCAGCGTCATGGCCTGGGCGAGCGTGGCCCGCTCGCCCAGGCGTAGTCGCCGCACGGCGTCCGTCAGCGTGGCGTGGTTAATCATGATATTGGCTAATCCTCATCAGGACGTCGCTTACGCTCTCCAGCATCGGCGTACCGGGGCCGTAAATGGCGGCCACGCCGCGCGCCTGCAGGAAGGCGTAATCCTGCGGCGGGATGACGCCGCCGGCGATGACGCAGATATCTTCTCGCCCCCATTTTTTCAGGGCATCGATCAGCTCGGGGATCAGGGTTTTGTGGCCTGCCGCCAGAGATGAGGCGCCCACCACGTGCACGTCGTTTTCCACCGCCAGGCGGGCGATCTCTTCTGGCGTGGAAAACATCGGGCTCAGGTCAACGTCGAAGCCGAGATCGGAATAGGCGCTGGCGATCACTTTGGCCCCGCGATCGTGGCCGTCCTGACCCATTTTGGCGATCAGAATGCGCGGGCGGCGGCCGCGTTCCGCGAGGAATTTTTCGGTTTGCGCAACAATAGCGTCGAACTCGCCGGCGGCTTTGTCTGACTGGTGGTAGCTTTGCGCAATTACGCCGGTGACGCACTGGCTGGGCACCAGGTAGCGGTCAAACGCCGCCTCCAGCGCGTCGGAAATTTCGCCCAGCGTGGCGCGGACGCGGGCGGCGTTGATGGCGGCGGCCAGTAGGTTTTCACCATACTGCGCGGCGTGGGTGAGGGCGTTCAGCGCGGCTTTTACCGTCACGTCGTCCCGACTGGCGCGAATTTTTTCCAGCGAGGCGATCTGTTCGTTGCGCACCTTAACGTTGTCGATCTCCAGTACCGCCGTTTCATCTTCTTTTTCCAGTTTGTACTTATTGACGCCGACGATGACGCGCTTGCCCTGGTCGATCAGCGATTGTTCGCGGGCGGAGGCCTCTTCGATCATCCGTTTCGGCAGTCCGGCCTCGATCGCCTTTGCCATTCCGCCCGCGTCGTCGATCTGCTGCATAATGGCCCGCGCCTGCTTAACGATCCGATCGGTCAGCGACTCGACGTAATACGAACCACCCAGCGGATCCACGGTGCGGCAGATCTCTGACTCCTCCTGGATGATGATCTGCGTATTACGCGCGATACGGGCGGAAAAGTCGGTGGGCAGGCCAAGCGCCTCGTCGAAAGCGTTGGTGTGCAGCGACTGGGTGCCGCCGAGCGTGGCGCCGAGCGCTTCGATAGTGGTGCGGATTACGTTGTTATACGGATCCTGCTCGGTGAGGCTCCAGCCGGAGGTCTGGCAGTGGGTGCGCAGGGCTAAGGATTTCGGATTGGTGGCGCCGAAGCCGCTTACCGCTTCGCTCCACAGGTAGCGTGCAGCGCGCAGCATGGCGACGTTCATAAACAGATCCATACCGATGCCGAAGAAAAACGACAGGCGCGGGGCGAAGTCATCGATTTTCAGCCCGGCCGAGAGCGCGGCCTTGATGTATTCGATACCGTCGGCCAGGGTAAAGGCCACCTGCTGCACGCAGTTGGCTCCGGCTTCGCCCATGTGGTAGCCGCTGATGCTGATGGTGTTAAAGCGCGGCATGTTGCCCGAACACCAGGCGATGATGTCGGCGATAATGCGCATTGAGGGCTTTGGCGGGTAAATATAGGTATTCCGGCACAGGTACTCTTTCAGAATATCGTTCTGGATCGTGCCGGTGAGCTGTTCAGGCTCCACCCCTTGTTCTTCCGCCGCGACGATATAAAACGCCATTATCGGCAGCACCGCGCCGTTCATGGTCATCGATACGGACATCTTATCCAGCGGGATCCGATCGAATAAAATCTTCATGTCTTCGACGGTATCGATCGCCACGCCGGCTTTCCCCACGTCGCCCGCCACGCGCGGGTTATCGGAGTCATAGCCCCGATGGGTCGCGAGGTCGAAGGCGACGGAAAGCCCTTTCTGCCCGGCGGCGAGGTTGCGGCGATAGAAAGCGTTGGACTCTTTGGCGGTAGAGAAACCGGCGTACTGGCGGATGGTCCACGGCTGTGCGGTGTACATGGTGGCGCGCGGGCCGCGAACGAAAGGCGGCAGGCCGGGCAGGGTGCCGGTCACTTCCAGATTATCAAGATCGGCTTCGGTATACAGCGGCTTAACGTCAATGCCCTCTGCCGTCTGTTTTATCAGGGCATCGACGGTTGTTTCCCGCCGGCTGAGCTCTTTGTTGGCGAGCGTTTGCCACTCCCGTAACTCTGACATGTTGTGCTCCGTATGCGCAATGAAATGGGATATTGCGAATACGGTGAGCTTTTTTATCGCCCCTGTCGCCAGCAAAAAATAGCCATCGATGCGTCGTTTTTTGCCGCATGAAATGTTTTATTTTGTGATGTATTTCAAAGATATGAACAGGAGAAGGTGGGTCATACAGGCCGGAAGGCACCGGCCTGCCTGGGAGGCTTAATCTTGTCTCAACACTTTATGGCCATAATCGATCAGCGCATCGGTCACCCGGCGCATCATGCGGCTTTCCGGGGCAAAACGGTGCCAGTAGAGCATCCGGCGCTGGAACAGGCCCGGCGTGAGGTTAATCAGTTCGCCGCTGTTCAGCTCTCTCTCAATTTGCAGATGCGGGATCATACAGCAGGTTGTTCCCTGACGGGCCAGCTGCACAAAGGCTTCCGAGGAGTTCACGATATGGCAGGGCACGCTGCCCGGCGGCAAATCGAAGTTCTGCTGCAAAAAGGCCTGGTGCATATCATCGAGATGATCGAATGCCACCACCGGCGCTTTCAGCAGCGCCGAGCGGGTCACCCCGTTGGGGAAATAGCGCTGGGCAAACTCCTTCGAGGCGACGAACAGGTAGTCGAGGGCGCCGAGCTGATCGACCAGGCAGCTGGGCAGCGCCTGCGGCTGAATACTGACCGCGCCGACCACTTCGCCGCGGCGCAGGCGTTCCTGGGTCCGGGTCTCATCTTCCACCTGCAGGTTCAGCCGAATAGGGGAGTCGGAAAGCACGCTGGAGAGCGCGGGCAGCAGCCAGGTGGCCAGGCTGTCGGCGTTGACCGCCAGCGATAGCAGCAGCGGCGTGGAGCCGGTTTGTTCATCGCCCAGCCACTCCTCTTCCAGCAGTTCGACCTGACGCAGCAGGGCCAGCAGCTTTTGCCCCTGTTCGGTGGGACGCGGCGGTACGGTTCGCACCAGCAGCGGTTGTCCAAACATGTTTTCCAGCTGTTTGATGCGCTGAGAGACGGCGGACTGCGTAATACAAAGCTTCTGCGCGGCGCGCTCAAACCCTCGTTCCCTGATTACCGCGTCCAGCGCCTGTAGTGTTCTGTAGTCCGGTCGTTTCATTGCTCTGGCGTGCCCCCTAATACTTTTCGTTAACTCGCACTATGACATAAATTTGTTTTTGATGAAGATGAAAAATTGGCGACCGCGTTGTGTGATCGCCGTCGCAGGGACAATGACCCCCCTGATGTTCTATAATGCGCCTCAGGAATTCACATCTCGGACCATAATCATGACGCAAGATGAACTGAAAAAAGCGGTAGGCTGGGCGGCACTGCAGTATGTACAACCGGGCACTATCGTTGGGGTCGGTACGGGCTCGACGGCGGCGCACTTTATCGATGCGCTGGGTACCATGAAAGGGCAAATAGAAGGGGCGGTTTCCAGCTCTGATGCCTCTACTGAAAAACTGAAAAGCCTCGGTATTACGGTTTTTGATCTGAACAGCGTTGACCGTCTTGGTATTTACGTGGACGGCGCAGATGAAATCAACGGCCACATGCAGATGATCAAGGGCGGTGGCGCAGCCCTGACGCGTGAAAAAATTATCGCTTCGGTCGCCGACAAATTTATCTGTATCGCCGATGCTTCCAAGCAGGTGGATATTCTGGGTAAATTCCCGCTGCCGGTGGAAGTGATCCCGATGGCGCGCAGCGCCGTGGCGCGTCAGCTGGTTAAGCTGGGCGGCCGTCCGGAGTATCGTCAGGGCGTCGTGACCGATAACGGCAACGTGATCCTCGATGTATTTGGTCTGGAAATTCTGGACGCTATTGCGCTGGAAAATACCATTAACGGTATTCCGGGCGTCGTGACCGTCGGCCTGTTTGCGAATCGCGGTGCGGACGTTGCGCTGATTGGCACCGCTGATGGTGTAAAAACTATCACTAAATAGTCTGATCCGAGGGAGCGAATCGCTCCCTCGCAAATATTTTTTCTCCAGGCCTATTTTGGTGACTTCTGTCACATTTATGCGCCTTGTCTTAGTAACAATCTACCTTTCTTTTACTTTCTGGTGTTTTGTCCTGCTATTTCCCGCTGATTGATATTTCTTCAGGTTGCCGACGCAAACGTTCATATTGCCGCAATAGTTTTTTTTGATATGTTGCTGAGAAGAACTTTCGTTCCGCACGACATCAGTTAAGACAAAAACAGGACGGGGAAATGGCTAAGGTATCACTGGAAAAAGACAAGATTAAATTTCTGCTGGTTGAAGGTGTGCACCAAAAAGCGGTGGACAGCCTTCGCGCAGCGGGCTACACCAATATCGAATTTCATAAAGGCGCGCTGGATAGCGAAGAGCTGAAAGCGTCCATCCGTGATGCCCATTTCATCGGCCTGCGTTCCCGTACTCATCTGACTGAAGAGATCTTCGCGGCGGCGGAGAAGCTGGTCGCGGTTGGCTGCTTCTGTATCGGTACCAATCAGGTTGATTTAAACGCGGCGGCGAAACGCGGTATCCCGGTGTTTAACGCCCCGTTCTCCAATACCCGTTCCGTTGCTGAACTGGTGATCGGCGAACTGCTGCTTATGCTCCGCGGCGTACCGGCGGCAAATGCCAAAGCGCACCGCGGCGTATGGAACAAGCTGGCGGTCGGCAGCTTTGAAGCGCGCGGCAAAAAGCTGGGTATTATCGGCTATGGTCATATCGGCACGCAGCTGGGTATTCTGGCCGAATCGCTGGGGATGCATGTCTATTTCTACGATATTGAAAGCAAGCTGCCGTTAGGTAACGCGACTCAGGTCCAGCATCTTTCTGATTTGTTGAACATGAGCGATGTGGTGAGCCTGCACGTGCCGGAAAACGCCTCCACGAAGAACATGATTGGCGCGGAAGAGCTGGCGCTGATGAAACCCGGCGCGCTGCTGATCAACGCCTCTCGCGGCACCGTGGTGGATATCCCGGCGCTGTGCGATGCGCTGGCGAGCAAGCACCTGGCGGGCGCGGCGATCGACGTCTTCCCGACCGAGCCGGCGACCAACAGCGATCCGTTCAACTCTCCGCTCTGTGAGTTCGACAACGTTATCCTGACCCCGCACATTGGCGGCTCAACTCAGGAAGCGCAGGAAAACATCGGTCTGGAAGTGGCGGGCAAGCTGGCGAAATACTCCGATAACGGTTCTACGCTCTCGGCGGTTAACTTCCCGGAAGTGTCGCTGCCGCTGCACGGCGGGCGCCGTCTGCTGCATATCCATGAAAACCGTCCGGGCGTTCTGACCGCGATTAACCAGATTTTCGCCGCGCAGGGCATTAACATTGCGGCGCAGTATCTGCAGACCACTCCGCAAATGGGCTACGTGGTCATTGATATTGAAGCCGAAGAAGATGTCGCCCAGAGCGCGCTGCAGGCGATGAAGGCTATTCCTGGCACCATCCGCGCCCGTCTGCTGTTCTAACTCCTTTTATGCCAGCGGGCAGGTCATCGACCTGCCCCTTTTCTCCTGATAGACCCTTCTGCAATTTCCCGTCGCCACCCAAACGCTTTGCGAGGCTTGCCGCAAACGACGATTAAAACCGTCGGATGTCGTTGTGCCTGAAAGAAAGGGATTTACGATAAAGACTCAGCGTGGGGCTGAAACGGGAAAGCCCCTACCGAGGCAGGGGCTCTAAAAGGAAAGGGACGATGATGAGACTCTTCATCATGCTGCTTATCCTGTTAATCATCGCCTGGCCAGCATATTAACAGAGAGAATGCAGGAGGGAGGTTCGCCTCCCTCACCCTTTACCCAGGAATTTAGGTGAAAAAAACAGCAATGTCAATTGTTCGGGCGTTTTACCAGAGCCAGGTTTTTGACGGCGTGATGACCGCTGGCAGCGGGATATCCCACTGCTCCGTCGGCAGCGCGTCAACCTGCTGGCAATCATGCGCGTAGCCGACCGGCTGCAGGCGATGCTGCCGCCAGTTTTGCAGCGTCCGGTCGTAAAATCCGCCGCCCATACCCAGGCGCTGTCCGGCGGCATCAAACGCGACCAGCGGCGTTACCAGTACATCCAGCTGGCTAAGCGGGAGGACATCGCGCACGTCGAGCTTCGGTTCGCGGATGTTCAGACGATTCACCACCAGATCGCTGCTTGGGTGGTAGTGCAGAAACAGAAGATTGCCGGGGCTGAACGGATGAAGCACGGGGAGATAGACCCGTTTGCCTGCCCGCCAGAGCTGATCAATCAGCGGCCGCGTATCCAGCTCGCCATCAAACGAAAGAAATACCGCGACCGTCTGCGCGAGCAGAACCGGCGGATACGCCATCATTCTGTCCGCCGCATGGAGGGCGAACTGGGTTTGCTGCTCCGGCGTTAACGCGCGTCGGCGCTGGCGGATCTGCTGACGAATTTGCTGCCTGGTAAAGGGGATATCTGACAATAGGGTCATACCTGAGTCTCATCGGTGAGCAAACGATACCAACAGGCGTAGTCTAATACACGACGGCAAAAGCCGAAAATTAACTTAGGGGGGATGAAACGAAAAAGAAGGGAATCTCCGAGATGCCGCCGCAGGCTGTAACCCTTGAACCCTTGGTTCAAGGTGAATGTGTCGTCACAGTTTTAAGGCTTCTCGGACGGGCCGAGCATGCTCACCAACCGTGGAGCGCCACATTCTTGTGGTATGAAATATCGGCTCAGGGGACTGGCCCGCTTGCAAACATCTCAGAGAAATTTTGTTCTTGCGATTACTCTAACACAGTTAAATGCAAAGTGTTATTCAAACTTCTGCCCGGGTCTTTCGCTTATGCGACCTTGCTCAAGCAATGCTTGTTCGATGGTCTGCTGAAGCATCCGAATACGCTGCTCCATGCTGGCGGCGTAGTCGCGGGTTTTCGCTTTTTCCTGAGTCAACTCATAGCTGATGTTCAACGCGGCGATGAAGACTAGCTGCTCAGTATTTGTGACTCTAGTGCGTTCTTTTAAATCTTGCAACCGCTGATTCAGGTCGTCAGCTGCCTGGTTTAAGGCATCCCTTTGTTCAGGCGGGCAATTCACTCGTAGTGAACGGCCAAAAATTTGGAGATCTACGGGTTGTGCAGACATGCCACCTTCCTGCTGATTGACTGCGCGGCCTTCACGCCCTGGGAGGGTCTGCGAAGGGGCGACACTATAGCTACCCTGGTTTTAAGATACAAGCCCTATTCTGGTTCACCAGGGTCCAAAGTGGTAGCATATCATGAATATTCCTCCCAACGATGACGAATGCGCATGTCTATACAGAACGAAATGCCTGGCTACAACGCTGTAGACCAGTTACTGAACCAACAAGGGGTAGGATTAACCCCTGCCGAAATGCACGGTTTGATTAGCGGGATCCTGTGCGGCGGCAACAAAGACAGCAGCTGGCAGCCGTTGGTGCACGATCTGACTAACGAAGGCCTGGCTTTTGGTCACGAGCTGGCGCAGGCGCTGCGTAACATGCATTCCGCCACCAGCGATTCGCTGGAGGATGACGGTTTCTTATTCCAGCTCTACCTGCCGGATGGCGACGAGGTGAGCGTGTTCGATCGCGCCGATGCGCTCGCGGGTTGGGTGAACCATTTTCTGCTTGGGCTGGGCGTGACGCAGCCTAAGCTGGATAAAGTCAAAGACGAAACGGGTGAAGCCATCGACGATCTGCGCAATATTGCTCAGCTCGGGTATGACGAAGACGAGGATCAGGAAGAGCTCGAAATGTCTCTGGAGGAGATTATCGAATACGTACGCGTTGCTGCGCTGCTGTGCCACGACACCTTCTCTCTTCAGAAACCCACTGCGCCGGAAGTTCAAAAGCCGACGCTACACTAATCATTCATTAAATCGTTCAGGGGGCGTCATGACTCAGCAGGAATTTCTCTCTCGTCGCCAGGCTCTACTGGCGCAGATGCAGCCGGGCAGCGCAGCGCTCATTTTCGCCGCGCCGGAAGCGGTACGCAGCGCAGATTCAGAATATCCCTACCGGCAGAGCAGCGATTTTTGGTACTTCACCGGCTTTAATGAGCCAGAAGCGCTGTTGGTATTGATTAAAAGCGATGAGACGCACAACCACAGCGTGTTGTTTAACCGCGTGCGCGATCTGACCGCTGAAATCTGGTTTGGCCGCCGCCTCGGGCAGGAAGCTGCCCCCGCGAAGCTGGGCGTCGATCGCGCGCTGGCATTTAGTGAAATCAATCAGCAGCTGTTCCAGCTCCTTAACGGCCTCGACGCTATCTACTTTGCGCAGGGCGAATATGCCTACGCCGACGACATCGTGTTTAACGCGCTGGAAAAACTGCGCAAAGGCGTACGGCAGAATCTGCAGGCGCCAGGCTCGGTCATTGACTGGCGGCCGATGGTGCATGAGATGCGCCTGTTTAAATCGGCAGAAGAGCTGGAGGTCATGCGCCGCGCAGGGGAGATCTCCGCGCTGGCCCACACCCGCGCTATGGAAAAATGCCGTCCCGGGATGTTCGAATATCATCTGGAAGGCGAGATCCTTCACGAATTCAACCGTCACGGCGCGCGCTTTCCTTCTTATAACACCATCGTGGGCGGCGGCGAAAATGGCTGCATCCTGCACTACACCGAAAATGAGTGCGAGCTGCGCGACGGCGATCTGGTGCTGATTGACGCAGGCTGCGAATACCGCGGCTACGCGGGCGATATCACCCGCACCTTCCCGGTTAACGGCAAATTTAGCCCGGCCCAGCGCGAGATTTACGATATCGTCCTTGAATCTCTGGAAACCTCGCTGAAGCTCTATCGCCCAGGTACCTCAATTAAAGAGGTTAACCAGCAGGTAGTGCGGATTATGATTACCGGCCTCGTGCGTCTGGGGATCCTGAAAGGTGAAATTGATGAGCTGATTGCCAATAACGCCCATCGTCCTTTCTTTATGCATGGCCTGAGCCACTGGCTGGGGCTCGACGTGCATGATGTCGGCAGCTATGACGTCGACCGCTCGCGTATTCTTGAGCCGGGAATGGTGCTGACCGTTGAACCGGGGCTGTATATTGCGACGGATGCCGACGTGCCGGCCCAGTACCGCGGCATCGGCATTCGTATTGAAGACGACATCGTCATTACCGAAGACGGTAATGAGAACCTCACCGCCGGCGTAGTGAAAAAAGCGGACGATATCGAGGCGCTGATGGCGGCGGCGCGCCAGCTATGAGCGTCCTGATCGTCGGCGGAGGAATGACCGGCGCGACGCTGGCGCTAGCGATATCTCGCCTGACCGGCGGTACGCTGCCGGTGCATCTGGTTGAAGCATCTGCGCCGGATTCCGCGCAGCATCCGGGCTTTGACGCCCGCGCCATCGCTCTGGCTGCCGGCACCTGCCAGCAGCTGGCTCGCGTGGATATCTGGCAAGAGATAGCCGACTGCGCCACGGCCATTCAGCGCGTTCACGTCAGCGATCGCGGCCACGCGGGGTTTGTGACGCTCGAGGCTGAGGAGTATGGGCTGGCGGCGCTGGGCCAGGTGGTTGAGCTGCACGATGTCGGCCAGCGCCTGTTTGCGCAGCTGCGCAAGGCGCCGGGCGTGACGCTGCACTGCCCGGCAAAGGTGGAAAATGTCAGCCGCAGCGAAGAGAGCGTAAGCCTGGTTCTGGACAACGGCGAAACCCTCAGCGGTAAACTGCTGGTCGCCGCCGACGGCTCGCGCTCGACGCTGGGGGCCCGCTGTGGTATCAGCTGGCAGCAGGAACCCTATGAACAGCTGGCGATTATCGCCAACGTCAGTACCGCGCAGCCGCATAGCGGGCGCGCGTTTGAACGCTTTACCCCACACGGCCCGCTGGCGATGCTGCCCATGTCGCAGGGCCGCTGCTCGCTGGTGTGGTGTCATCCGCAGTCGCGGCGTGAAGAGGTGCTGAGCTGGTCGGACGAACGCTTCCGCCATGAGCTTCAGCAGGCATTCGGCTGGCGTCTTGGCCGGATCGTCCATGCCGGAAAGCGCAGCGTGTATCCGCTCTCGCTCACCCGAGCCAGCCGCACGGTTGCGCATCGGCTGGCGCTGGTCGGCAACGCGGCGCAAACGCTGCATCCTATTGCCGGGCAGGGATTTAACCTCGGTCTGCGCGACGTCATGAGCCTGGCGGAAATGCTGGCGCAGGCGCAGGCAGAAGGAGAAGATCCGGGCGGCTATCCGCTTCTGAGCCGCTATCAGACCCGACGCGCCGCAGATAAAGCCGCCACCGTCGGCGTGACCGATGGGCTGGTGCATCTGTTCGCCAATCGCTGGGCGCCGCTGGTGGTGGGGCGCAACGTCGGCCTGATGGCGATGGAATTATTTACCCCGGCGCGCGATGCGCTGGCGCAGCGTACCCTCGGTTGGGTTCCCCGTTAAGGAGTGAAACGTGCAAAGTGTTGATGTCGCTATTGTTGGCGGTGGAATGGTGGGGCTGGCGGTTGCCTGCGGTTTGCAGGGCAGCGGGCTGCGCGTTGCGGTGCTGGAACAGGCCGCGCCTCAGCCGTTAAGCGCGGATGCGCCGCCGGCGCTGCGGGTGTCGGCGGTTAACGCCGCCAGCGAGAAGCTGCTGAGCAAACTGGGCGTCTGGCAGGATATTATCGCCCAGCGCGCCAGCTGCTACCACGGTATGGAAGTGTGGGATAAAGACAGTTTTGGCCGCATCAGCTTTGATGACCAGAGCATGGGCTTTAGCCACCTTGGGCATATTATTGAAAACGCCGTGATTCACCACGCCCTGTGGCAAAAAGCGCAGCGCTGCGCGGACGTCACTCTGCTGGCTCCGGCGCAGCTGCAGCAGGTTGCGTGGGGGGAGAACGAGGCCTTTCTTAGCCTGCAGGACGGCACGATGTTAACCGCCCGGCTGGTGGTTGGCGCCGATGGGGCCAATTCATGGTTGCGCAATAAAGCCGATATCCCGCTCACCTACTGGGATTATCACCATCATGCGCTGGTTGCCACTATTCGCACCGAAGAACCGCACGAAGCGGTGGCGCGTCAGGCGTTCCACGGCGAAGGGATTCTGGCGTTTCTGCCGCTGAGCGATCCGCACCTCTGCTCAATTGTCTGGTCGCTCTCTCCCGAGGAGGCTGAGCGGATGCGGCAGGCGGACGATGCCGCTTTTAACCAGGCGCTGAATATTGCCTTCGATAACCGCCTCGGCTTATGCGCCGTGGAGAGCGAGCGCCAGGTCTTCCCGCTCACCGGCCGCTATGCGCGTCAGTTTGCCGCCCATCGTCTGGCGCTGGTCGGCGATGCCGCCCATACCATTCATCCGCTGGCGGGGCAGGGCGTTAATCTTGGCTTTATGGATGCCGCCGAGCTGATCGACGAACTGAAGCGCCTGCACGCGCAGGGCAAGGATATCGGCCAGCATCTGTATCTGCGTCGCTATGAACGCAGCCGTAAACATAGCGCTGCGCTGATGCTGGCGGGGATGCAGGGCTTTCGCGACATGTTCTCCGGCCACAATCCGGCGAAGAAGCTGCTGCGCGATATCGGTCTTAAGCTGGCGGATACATTGCCCGGCGTGAAGCCGCAGCTTATCCGTCAAGCGATGGGGCTCAACGACCTGCCCGCCTGGTTACGTTAAGTACGTCACACTTCTCTCACCCGGCCGCCGCGCCGGGTTATCTCCTCTCATTTGAAATAATCTAATTTCACCTCGTTTTTCACATTAGTTTTATTAATGTTACCTTTTTTTTGTTATAGAAATTAGGCCCGTCATTTCGCAGAAAATATCATCATGCGCTGCTTTTTTAATTAATGGGTTTGGTTTTGTGCGGGTTGAATCGCTTTATTGCAGATAAAAACTCTGTAGGCTCTGCGGCTGATTTTGGTCATAAGCTAATGTGATGTCCTGACCAGGCTTATGGTTTAGTGCGGATATCGGTGGTAAGTTCAGGCCAAAGAGAACGTTTGCGTCGGCGTCCTTTAGCGATGCTGGCGGCGTTTTTCGCGGCGCAAAAACGCCAAAAATCGTGGCTGGTTCCGTTTTATTCGATGAGGAAAAGATGGCTCAACAGACTCCGTTGTTTGAACAACACACGCTATGCGGCGCGCGCATGGTGGATTTCCATGGCTGGATGATGCCGCTGCATTACGGATCCCAGATCGATGAGCATCATGCGGTGCGCGGTGATGCCGGAATGTTCGATGTGTCGCACATGACCATCGTCGATTTTCACGGCAGCCGAATCCGCGAGTTCCTGCGCTATCTGCTGGCTAACGACGTGGCGAAGCTCACCGTGCCGGGCAAAGCGCTCTATAGCGGCATGCTGACCGCCTCCGGCGGCGTCATTGATGACCTGATTGTTTATTTCCTTTCTGAAGACTATTTCCGCCTCGTTGTTAACTCCGCCACCCGTGAAAAAGACCTCGCCTGGATCACCCAGCAGTCTGACTCCTATGGTCTTGAGATAACCGTGCGTGACGATCTATCCCTGATCGCCGTACAGGGTCCAAAGGCGAAAGAGAAAGCGGCGACGCTGTTTACCGACGCGCAGCGCCAGGCCGTGGAAGGCATGAAGCCGTTCTTTGGCGTGCAGGCGGGCGATCTGTTTATTGCGACTACCGGCTATACCGGTGAAGCGGGTTATGAAATCGCGCTGCCGAACGAGCAGGCGGTGGATTTCTGGCGCGGCCTGCTGGACGCGGGCGTTAAGCCGTGCGGCCTTGGCGCGCGCGATACGCTGCGCCTGGAAGCGGGCATGAATCTTTATGGCCAGGAGATGGACGAAGGCGTCTCTCCGCTGGCGGCTAACATGGGCTGGACCATTGCCTGGGAACCGGCTGACCGTGATTTTATCGGGCGTGAAGCGCTGGAACTCCAGCGTGAAAAAGGCACCGAACAGCTGGTCGGCCTGGTGATGACCGAGAAAGGCGTTCTGCGCGGCGGCCTGCCGGTGCGCTTCAGCGATGCCGATGGCAATCAGAAAGAAGGCATTATCACCAGCGGCACCTTCTCCCCGACGCTGGGCTACAGTATTGCCTTAGCGCGCGTACCGGAAGGCATCGGTGAAACCGCCGTGGTGCAGATTCGCAATCGCGAAATGCCGGTCAAAGTGACCAAACCCGTTTTTGTACGCAACGGCAAAGCCGTGGCGTGATTTCCCATTTGGAGATGAATTGATGAGCAACGTACCAGCAGAACTGAAATACAGCAAAGAACACGAATGGCTGCGTAAAGAAGCGGACGGCACCTATACCGTCGGTATCACCGAGCACGCGCAGGAGCTGCTTGGCGATATGGTTTTCGTTGACCTGCCGGAAGTGGGCGCCGCCGTAGAAGCGGGCGCCGACTGCGCGGTTGCCGAATCCGTCAAAGCCGCTTCCGATATCTACGCGCCGATTAGCGGCGAAATTGTTGCCGTCAATGAAGAGCTGAACGACTCCCCTGAGCTGGTCAACAGCGAGCCGTACGCCGGCGGCTGGATCTTTAAAATCAAAGCCAGCGATGAAGCTCAGGTTGCCGCGCTGCTGGATGCGACCGCATATGAAGCTCTGTTAGAAGACGAATAAATACGCTTCATCCTTCACGTTGCAGGGGCGTTGGCTTCCTGCAACGCGAATGATTTGCGTCTTCTGGCCCGGTTAGCGTCAGTGCTCGCCGGGCAAACCCGTCAGACAATCACGATTCACCGCACGTTCAGGAACCATCGCTCATGACCCAGACTTTAGGCCAGCTTGAAAACCGTGACGCCTTTATTGAACGTCACATCGGCCCGGATGCCCGGCAGCAGCAGGAGATGCTGAAAACCGTTGGCGCCGATTCGCTTAACGCCCTGATTGGCCAGATTGTGCCGCAGGATATCCAGCTGGCAACGCCGCCGCAGGTGGGCGAAGCAACCACGGAATTCGCCGCGCTGGCGGAACTGAAGGCGATCGCCGGTCGTAACAAGCGCTTCAAGTCGTACATTGGCATGGGCTACACCGCCGTGCAGCTGCCGCCGGTGATTCAGCGCAACATGCTGGAGAACCCGGGCTGGTATACCGCCTACACGCCTTATCAGCCGGAGGTTTCCCAGGGTCGCCTGGAATCACTGCTGAACTTTCAGCAGGTGACGCTCGACCTGACCGGTCTGGATATTGCTTCGGCCTCGCTGCTGGACGAAGCCACTGCCGCCGCGGAAGCGATGGCAATGGCCAAACGCGTGAGCAAACTGAAAAACGCTAACCGTTTCTTTGTTGCCGCCGATGTTCATCCGCAGACTCTGGACGTGGTACGTACCCGCGCAGAAACTTTCGGTTTCGATGTGATTGTCGATGATGCCGAGAAAGCCCTCGACCATCAGGACGTCTTCGGCGTGCTGCTGCAGCAGGTAGGGACGACCGGCGAGGTTCATGATTACAGCAAACTGATTGCTGATCTGAAAGCGCGCAAAGTGATTGTCAGCGTCGCAGCCGATTTTATGGCCCTGGTTCTGCTGACTGCCCCGGGCAAGCAGGGCGCGGACATTGTGTTTGGCTCCGCCCAGCGCTTCGGCGTACCTATGGGCTACGGCGGCCCGCACGCGGCGTTTTTTGCCGCAAAAGATGAATTCAAACGCTCCATGCCGGGCCGTATTATCGGCGTATCGAAAGATGCGGCGGGTAATACCGCGCTGCGTATGGCGATGCAGACGCGCGAGCAGCATATTCGCCGCGAGAAAGCGAACTCTAATATCTGTACCTCCCAGGTGCTGCTGGCCAATATTGCCAGCCTGTACGCCGTGTTCCACGGCCCGGCTGGGCTGAAGCGTATCGCCAGCCGTATTCATCGCCTGACCGATATTCTCGCCGATGGCCTGCAGAAAAAAGGCCTTAAGCTCCGCCATGCGCACTACTTCGATACCCTGTGCGTGGACGTCGCCGATAAAGCCGCTGTGCTGGCGCGGGCGGAAGCGCTGCAGATCAACCTGCGCAGCGATATTCATCACGCCGTCGGGATCACGCTCGATGAAGCCACCACGCGCGAAGACGTCCTGAACCTGTTCCGCGCCATCGTGGGCGACGATCACGGCCTGGATATCGACACGCTGGATAAAGACGTGGCCCTGGACAGCCGTTCGATCCCGGCCAGCATGCTGCGTGACGATGCGATCCTCACTCATCCGGTGTTCAACCGCTATCACAGCGAAACCGAGATGATGCGCTATATGCACGCGCTGGAGCGTAAGGATCTGGCGCTGAATCAGGCGATGATCCCGCTGGGCTCCTGCACCATGAAGCTGAATGCCGCCGCGGAGATGATCCCGATCACCTGGCCGGAATTCGCCGAACTGCATCCGTTCTGCCCGGTTGATCAGGCTGAAGGCTATCATCAGATGATTGCCCAGCTCTCCGACTGGCTGGTTAAGCTGACCGGCTATGATGCGGTCTGCATGCAGCCGAACTCCGGCGCGCAGGGCGAATACGCGGGCCTGCTGGCGATTCGCCATTACCACGAGAGCCGCAACGAAGGGCATCGCGATATCTGCCTGATCCCAAGCTCTGCGCACGGCACCAATCCGGCTTCCGCGCAGATGGCGGGAATGCAGGTGGTGGTGGTCGCCTGCGATAAAAATGGCAACATCGATCTGGCGGATCTGCGGGCGAAAGCCGAGCAGCATGCGGCGAACCTCTCCTGCATCATGGTCACCTATCCGTCCACCCACGGCGTTTATGAAGAGACTATTCGCGAAGTGTGCGAAGTGGTGCATCAGTTTGGCGGCCAGGTTTACCTTGACGGCGCGAACATGAACGCCCAGGTCGGCATTACCTCTCCAGGATTTATCGGCGCGGACGTCTCGCACCTCAACCTGCATAAAACCTTCTGCATTCCGCACGGCGGCGGCGGCCCGGGTATGGGGCCGATCGGCATGAAATCGCATCTGGCGCCGTTTGTGCCGGGCCACAGCGTGGTGCAAATTGAAGGCATGCTGACCCGCCAGGGCGCGGTTTCCGCCGCGCCGTTCGGCAGCGCCTCCATTCTGCCGATCAGCTGGATGTATATCCGTATGATGGGCGCAGAGGGGCTGAAACAGGCGAGCCAGATGGCGATTCTGAACGCCAACTACATCGCTACCCGGCTGAAAGACGCGTTCCCGGTGCTGTATACCGGCCGCGACGGTCGCGTGGCGCACGAATGTATTCTGGATATTCGTCCGCTGAAAGAAGAGACCGGCATCAGCGAGCTGGATATTGCCAAGCGACTGATTGATTTTGGTTTCCACGCTCCGACCATGTCCTTCCCGGTTGCCGGCACGCTGATGGTGGAACCGACCGAATCGGAAAGCAAAGTGGAGCTGGACCGCTTTATCGATGCGATGCTGGCGATTCGCGGCGAGATCGACCGCGTGAAAGGCGGTGAATGGCCGCTGGAGGATAACCCGCTGGTGAACGCGCCGCATACTCAGGGTGAACTGGTGAGCGAGTGGAACCATCCGTACACCCGTGAACTGGCGGTCTTCCCGGCGGGGCTGAACAATAAGTACTGGCCGACCGTTAAGCGTCTGGACGATGTTTACGGCGACCGTAATCTGTTCTGCTCCTGCGTGCCGATGAGCGAATACCAGTAATCTGCTGATTAGACTATCTTTTAAAGGCGCTGCGGCGCCTTTATTTTTTGGGAGAATGGCATGACGATAGCTTTGGTGACGGGCGGCAGCCGGGGAATAGGTAAAGCGACGGCGCTGCTGCTGGCGCAGGAAGGCTATACCGTGGCGGTGAATTACCATCAAAATAGCGCTGCCGCGACCGGCGTGGTGAACGAAATTATCGCCAGCGGCGGCAAAGCCGTTGCGCTACGAGCGGACGTCAGCGATGAAGCGCAGGTGATGGCGATGTTTGCCGCTATCGATCGCCTCGGCGAACCGCTCGCCGCGCTGGTCAATAACGCCGGCATTTTATTTACCCAGGGGACGATTGAAAGCCTATGCGCGGAGCGGATTAACCGGGTGCTGGCCACCAACGTGACCGGCTACTTCCTCTGCTGCCGGGAAGCGGTAAAGCGGATGTCGCACAAGCACGGCGGTAAAGGCGGGGCGATTGTGAATGTTTCATCCGCAGCATCGCGCCTCGGGGCGCCGGGGGAGTATGTGGATTATGCCGCGTCAAAGGGCGCGGTTGATACTCTGACCACCGGTCTGTCGCTGGAGGTAGCGGCGCAGGGGATTCGGGTTAACGGCGTGCGCCCCGGCTTAATTTATACCGACATGCACGCCAGCGGCGGTGAACCGGGGCGCGTGGATCGCGTGAAGTCGATGTTGCCCATGCGGCGCGGCGGGCAGCCGGAGGAGGTGGCTCAGGCCATCGTCTGGCTGCTGAGTGAGAAGGCTTCCTACGTGACCGGCAGCTTTCTGGAGCTGGCGGGCGGGAGATAATCGGCAACTCGTTTTCCGGGGGGCGGCTAACGCCTTGCCCGGGATACAACATCTGTTTACCTCACCCCATCCCTGGCCCTGCTAAGCGCAGCGCAAGCAGGGAAATGCGCTACGACGCCAGCCACAGCCGCAGGCGCATCCCCCAGCCGCTGGTCCAGCCGGTGGTGACTGACTTCACCTCGCCTCGCGAGATAACGATAAGGGTCGGCGTGACCTGCACCTCCCACAGTTGGGATAGCTGACCGCTGGCGTCATTGATCGTCGGCAGAGCCATTTTTTTATGCGCCAGCCATCGCGCCAGAGCGGCGTTGTCGCCGGAGCGTAGCGCTACCGTCATCACATTGCCGCCATCGTTGGCTAAAGCGGCCACCGACGGGGTGGTATAGCGGCAAACGCCGCACCAGGTGGCCCAGACGTACAGCAGCAAAGGGCGCTCGTGGCTCATTGCCGCCAGATCGACCGTTCGGCCATCAAGCGTTTGCAGCGGCATGCTGGAGAAATTCTGCGGCAGCGCGGGCCTGCGCAGGTAATCCACCGCCAGGCTGACGGCGGCGACAATCAGCAGCCATATCAGGATCTGTCTGAAGACGTTTAGCATCATTTTTCTACATTGTGATGCGCCGGAAAGGCCGGCAGCGTGCGGCGCTGATTCACGAAGTCAGCATCAGCGACTCAACATTTATGTGGTTTATCTTAGCGGCTGAGCGTGGGTTAGTAATGCTAAAGCTGTAAAGAAGTGTCTGTTTTGTGGGAAGTTTTGCCCCCTTCCGGCTGGAAAGGGGCAAGATGATTACAGTTTCTCGCCGTTGCTGGCGATAACCTCTTTGTACCAGTTAAAGCTCTTCTTGCGCGAGCGGGACATATCGCCGGTACCATCGTCATGTTTGTTGACGTAGATAAAGCCGTAGCGCTTGCTGTACTGACCGGTCGTGAAGGAGACGCAGTCGATGCAGCCCCACGGGGTATAGCCCATTAGCTCAACGCCGTCGTAAGTCACCGCTTTGATCATCTCTTCGACGTGAGCGCGCAGATAGTCGATGCGATAGTCGTCGTTGATGCTGCCGTCTTCCTCGACTTTATCGTACGCGCCGAAGCCGTTTTCGACGATAAACAGCGGCTTCTGGTAGCGCTCATACAGTTCACACAGCGCATAGCGCAGGCCGACCGGGTCAATCTGCCAGCCCCAGTCGGAGGCTTTGACGTGCGGGTTGGGCACGCTGCCTTCAAAGCCGGAGATCGCGTCGCCGGTGCCGCCTTCCGCTTTCACCGCGTTGGTCATGTAGTAGCTGAAGCCGAGATACGCGCAGGTGCCTTCGCGCAGGATTTGCGCATCGCCGTCCTCCATGTTGATATTGAAGCCGCGGCGTTCCCATTCGTTCAGGACGTAGCTCGGGTAGTAGCCGCGCAGCTGGACGTCGGTAAAGACGTAGCGTTCACGCATTGATTCCTGGGCAAACATCACGTCTTCCGGCTTGCAGGAGAACGGATAGAGGGCGACCATTGCCAGCATGCAGCCCACCTGCATCTCCGGATTGATTTGACGCGCTGCCTTCACCGCCAGCGCGCTGGCGACAAACTGATGGTGCAGCACCTGGTACATGGTCTCTTCCGGGTTTTCATGCTCGGTATAGACCACGCCGGAGCAGCAGTAGCCAAACAGCGGCGCGCGCCAGTTACGCTGGTTGTTGATCTCGTTAAAGGTCATCCAGTATTTCACTTTGTGCTTATAGCGCTCGAAGACCACTTCGGCGAAGCGCACAAAGAAATCGACCACTTTGCGGTTGGTCCAGCCGCCGTACTGCTGAACCAGATGCAGCGGCATCTCAAAGTGGGAGAGGGTAATAACCGGTTCGATGTTGTACTTCAGCAGTTCATCGAACATGTCATCGTAGAATTTCAGCCCTTCTTCATTCGGCTGGCTTTCGTCGCCCAGCGGGAAGATGCGCGTCCAGGCGATAGAGGTGCGGAAGCACTTGAAGCCCATTTCGGCGAACAGCTTGATGTCTTCTTTGTAGCGGCCGTGGAAATCGATGGCTTCGTGGTTCGGATAGTACTTGCCCGGCTCTACCTGCTGGGTTATCTCGCGCGGCACGCCGTGCGCGCCGCCGGTAAGCACGTCGCAGATGCTCGGGCCTTTGCCGTCTTTATTCCAGCCGCCTTCAACCTGGTGCGCGGCGACGGCGCCACCCCATAAAAAGTCTTTTGGTAAAGGAATTTTCTTCATCTTTGCTCATCTCGTCTTAATGACTTGTTGGCTGCGAGTCTAACAAAGGGAATATAAATGTCACGATATAACAATTTTCCCGGAATGGAATTTGTTACATCGAAAAAACACCCTGTTATTTTCAGGCGAGTTTGCGCGCTAATTTACGCCCAAGCGTTTCCAGAATATAAATGACCGGGATCTGGGTGGTAATGTCATAGACGCCGCCGATGCGCGTTTGCGGAACGTGCCAGGAGAGATTAAAGTCGGCAAGCTTTGCCAGCCGCGAGTGCTCGTGGCTGGTGATAGACATCACTTTACAGCGATGCAGGCTGAACTGGCTGGCGAAGCGCAGGATCTCTTCGGTTTCGCCGGAGACCGACAGCACGATGGCCAGCGCATTACGCGCCATATCATTGGTCACCGGGAAATAAGGGTCGTCGATATGGTTACTGAATTTCCCGACGTTAGAAAAGAAACGCGCGCCATATTTTGCCAGCGCGCCGGAGGTGCCGGCACCAACAAAAATAATACGTTCTGAAGACAGAATAATATCGACCGCCTGCTCGAGCAGCTGGTCAAATTCATCGTTATTAACGCTTTTAAAAAAGCTCATTATTTCGCTGGCGCCGATATTTGCCTGTTGAGGCTCATTCTGCTCCAGATATAATTTAAAGCGTACGCGAAACTCCGAGTAGCCTTCGCACTGCAGCTTGCGGCAGAAGCGCAAAACGGTAGTCGTGGAGACTCCGGCCGCTTCCGCCAGCTCGCGGATGGTCATGTACATCACTTTGTCGCGATTTTTAATGACGTAGTGATAGACCATCATCTCAAGATTATTGAGACTGGCGATAGCGGCGTGGGAGAAGATACTCACAGTGGCAAACTCACAATTCATAATGACCAGGACGGAATGATATCATGCAGCCAAATGACATAACCTTTTTTCAGCGCTTTCAGGACGACATCCTCGCCGGACGCAAAACCATTACCATCCGCGATGCGGCTGAATCACACTTTAAAACGGGCGATGTGCTGCGCGTTGGCCGCTATGAAGATGACGGCTATTTTTGCACCATTCGCGTGGTGGCCACCTCAACGGTGACGCTGGATACGCTGAGTGAACTGCACGCGCAGCAGGAGAATATGACCCTGGCGCAGCTGCGTGAGGTGATTGCGGAGATCTATCCTGAAGAAAAGCAGTTTTATGTTATTGAATTCGAAAAGCTTTAAATAAACAGTGAACGTCTGTTAGTTGAAATATTTATGTAACCTATTGATTTTATACTGTTCATAAATATTCATCTTTTTATTTTAGCGAACAGGTGTTCACTGGAATCATTCTCAGTTAACCTAAGTGTGCATTGAAAGCGTACTTGTTTTCGGAGTCAAATATGGTTCGCAAATCGTTAATCACACAGGGATATTCTCTGGCAGAGGAAATTGCCAACAGCGTCAGTCACGGGATTGGGCTGGTGTTCGGTATCGTCGGTCTGGTGCTGCTGCTGGTGCAGGCGGTGGACAGCAACGCCGGCGCCACGGCCATTACCAGCTACAGCCTGTACGGCGGTAGCATGATTTTGCTGTTCCTCGCCTCGACCCTCTATCACGCGATTCCGCATCAGCGGGCTAAGCTGTGGCTGAAAAAATTCGACCACTGCGCCATCTATTTGCTGATTGCCGGGACCTACACGCCGTTTCTGCTGGTGGGGCTAAATTCGCCGCTATCGCGCGGGCTGATGATCGTTATCTGGAGCCTGGCGCTGCTGGGGATCCTGTTTAAGCTGACCATTGCGCATCGTTTTAAGATCCTCTCTTTAGTGACCTACCTGACCATGGGCTGGCTGTCGCTGATCGTCGTTTATCAGCTGGCGATTAAGCTGGCGGTGGGCGGCGTGACGCTGCTTGCCGTGGGTGGCGTGGTCTATTCGCTGGGGGTTATTTTCTACGTCTGCAAACGTATTCCGTACAACCACGCTATCTGGCACGGTTTTGTCCTGGGCGGCAGCGTGTGCCACTTCCTGGCCATTTATTTGTACGTCGGGCAGGTTTAAATTTCGCGAAATCTCCCGGCTCGCGCTACGCTTAGCCGGGCTACAGCTTCACCGTCGTCTGAGGGCTGGTAGCCCGGACATGGCGCGCCAGCGCCGCCTCCGGGACATTCTCCGTTGGTGATGGCTTGCCTGCCTGGGCTACGGCCTGGTGCTTTTTATTCAGACCACGGTTTTCACGATATCCATTAATCTGCGGATATCTTCTGGCCGGGTATTGCCGGTTTGCGGGTCGATTATCGAGCTGTAAACATGAGGCATCACGCGAGGTACGCCTGCCTCCAGACAGCTTTGCAAAATAATGCCAAAGTTATCGAGATCGATTCCGCCGGTTGGTTCGATTAACGTCATCCCGTTACGGGCTGCCGTGGTCGCCAGCATATACAGCTCCGGTAACGACTTTTCGCCGCCCATGGGGAAAAACTTCGCCGCATGGGCCCCCATGTCCTGCATCATGCGTACCGCCGCATCGCAGGAGACGCGGGCCGGCGTGCCCTGACAGCTGCTGACGCCGGTGGAGATAAGAACCTCGCCAGGGGTTCCCGTCGGGCTGACCAGCGCGTTAATGCAGGTCTGCTGCCCCCCCGTAGCCGCCAGCGCCCCTGCGGCAAACCCGCTGCCGGTAAAGGTCTGATTAACGTGCGCCGGGTGAAGCGCTGACGCGATCATCGCCGCTTTGTAATACTGCGCAGGATCGCCGGCGCCCAGGCCTACGGAGATGGAGGGTATCTCCGCCATCCAGCGTTTTACCTCCTGAACACCTTCTTCCATGGAGGCAAACTGTGCCGAGAGGACGCCAATCGCCGCATGGCCTTCGGCGGCATCATAAATGTCCCGGGCGTTGGCGATATCTTTCGCCAGTACGTTAATCGCGACGCGTTGACGGTAAAAATTAATTTGCTGCATGGTCTGCAATCTCCTTTAGGCGCGCCACGATCAGGCTCATTTCACCCTCGGCTACCGTTCGTGGGTCCAGGCTAAAAACCCCCTGATGGAGGTTATAGCGCCGGGCGTAAATGGCGATATCGCCGTTGCGCAGCTGTGCTTCGACTTCGCGGGCATCCAGGCCCAGCGCCTGGGCATTCACCTGAATGCGGATACGCCAGATAGCGCGTCCGGCTTCATCCTGCTCAATATCGGCTTGTAAGCCGTTTATCGCTGAGATCGCTTTCGCGACGGGCAGGAGTTCCTCGGCTGTGACCCCCTTCTGCCCCTGATGATAGTGTTCCAGCGCATAAACCAGACCGACCATATTCTCCTTGCCGATTTTCATCGCCCGGGCAATACCGTGATGCTGCGCCTTACACGCCGCTATCCACTGTTTTTTCCCGGTGATAAATCCGGAGGTGGGCGCGTTAAACGCTTTTGCCCCGCTATAGATAACCATGTCCGCTCCGCTCGCCGCCCAGACGCGTAAATCCTCCTCGGCGGCGGCATCGACAATCAGCGGCAGGTTGTGAGTCTGTGCGACCTGCACGAAATCCTCGATACTCAACATCCCTTTTTGCACGCAGTGGTGTGATTTCACATACAGCAGGGCGGCGGTGCTGGTAGAGATCGCGCTCTCCAGCTGCCAGCGCGCCGCCAGATTGCTTGAACCGACCTCCACAACGCGCCCACCGCCTAAGCGAATCGCGCTGGTGATGGGCGCGCCGTAATCGACGTTATGCCCGCGGAGCATGACGACTTCGTTGGCCATACCGCGACTGTCCGGCATCTGCATCACTCGCGCCTGGTCGCCATGGGTAATCGCGGCGGCCACGGCGATGGCGATTCCCGCCGAGGCGCAGGAGGTGATATAGCTGTCCTCCGCGCCGGTAAAGCGGGAGACCCGCTCGCCGGTTCGGTCTACCAGCCTGTCGATTTCCACAAAGGCCGATGCCGCCCGCGCCGTTGCCTGCATCACCTCCGGCGCCACGCTGGAAACGCCCAGAATCGTCATTTTGCCGCAGGCGTTAATCACCTGTTTTAACCCCAGCTGTTGATAGATATTCTGCGTCATGGTTTACAGCACTCCCAGCAGCGAACAGACCACGCTGAGCGCGACAATTGACAGCAGAATGGTGGTGTAGCGCGGCCCTTTCTTCACCAGATAGAAGTAGATGGCAAACACCGCCGCCAGCGGCAACAGGCCGGGCGCGATAGAGTCGAGGATTTGCTGGACCACCACCTCCGAGCCCTTCAGCGCGCTGAGCTTTAAGGGGGTCGTTATTTTGACGTAGCTTGCGGAGAGCGCGCCCATCATTATCAGGCCCAGCACGTTCGCGCCGTAGATAAGCTCCTTAATTCGCCCACCCTGGAGCAGACCGATGATTGAGTCGCGTCCCAGCGTGTAGCCTTTGTGCACCATGCCGTAGCTGATCGCCAGCGTAATGGCCGGATAGAGAATTAAGGGCACAATGCCGCCCATCGCGCTGCCGCTGGCGGCGAACGGGATGAAAATCGCAATCAGCAACGGCATGACGGCCGCCCAGATGATGGAGTCCCCCATTCCGGCCAGCGGCCCCATCAGCCCGGTTTTAATCCCGGTGATAGACGCGTCGCTAATCGGTTCACCGCGGGTTTTCTGCTCCTCCATCGCAATCGAGATCCCCTGAATCACCGCGCCAAAGGTCTGCTCAGAGTTGAAGAAGTTCAGATGGCGTTTTAGCGCCTCCACCTGCTCTTCTTTTTGCGGGTAGAGTTTTTTGATAATCGGCGTCATTGAGGCGCAGAAAATCAGGCTTTGTAAACGCTCATAGGAGCTGGAAACTTCCGCGCCCAGCCAGTAAATAAACCAGGCTTTGGTGATGTCCGCTTTGGTCAGCGTGCCGTTCTCCCGCGCGCGCTCCACCAGTTCATGCTGCATTACATCGCTGCTCATCATGCTGCTCCTTCATTTTTCGCCAGGCCCTTAATCAGGAAGGCCACGCAGGTACCAAAGATTGCCATCGCCATAATGTCCACCTTCAGGTACAGCACCGCAAAGAATCCGCCGATAAACCACGGCAGCAGGCTCTTCTTACCGATCACCATGATGGTGATGGCAAAGCCCAGCGCCGGCAGAATTCCGCCCATAATTTCAAAGGAGTGGGTCAACCAGTGCGGCATCAGCTTGAGGAAGCTCTCTACCACGTCCTGGCCAAAATAGTTGGCAGCAAACACCACCGGGAAACGCAGCACCAGGCCGAGCAACGCCGGGTAGAGGAACGCGCAGCGCATAATACCGCCCATGTTGGCCGTTTCCGCGTGTTTATCCGCCATATGCACCCACGCGGCGTTCAGCGTGCGTCTGAGCTGGTCAAGGAATACGCCGATCACGCCAAACGGGATGGCCAGCGCGATGGCCAGGTTCGGATCCATTCCGGCTTTTACGGCGATAGGAATCGAGATACAGGCGGCCAGCGCCGGATCTGACGGCACGTTACCCCCGGGCGTTGAGGTCACGCCGAGGTAAACCAGCTGCATACCTGCGCCAATAATCATCGCCGTTTCCATATTGCCCAACAGCAGGCCGACAAAAACGGCGATTACAACAGGTTGTAACAGCATGGCGGAGAAGGTGTAGCCAAGACGTAAGCGGGCAAACCAGTAATACAACCCCATCAGGCTTGCGAAGACTAAAGTATCCATAGTTTTTTCCTGTACACTTCATCTTTCAGGCTGCCTCTTTGTTGGCTGCCTTCGCTCACCCCAGTCACTTACTTAAGTAAGCTCCAGGGGATTCACTCAGTTGCCGCCTCGATGCATCCAGAATGATTTTGTGTATGTTAAATGGTTAGAATTTTTTCAGGATATCGTCCAGCGACTGAGGCTTATCTTCCGGGATAGTCTGGAAGACCGCCTTAATCCCTCGACTTTTCAGGTCGTGAAGAATGCCAACGTCTTTTTCATCCAACGTGATGTTCTGGAAAACGACCTTGCGGTTCGGCCCGCCGCCTAAGCCACCAACCTGAATGGCGGAAACATCAAACCCGAGCTGTACGGCTTCCTGAATCGCCGCGAGAGAGGGGAACAGCACCAGCACGCTGCCGTCGCCAAGCTGGTTTTCTTTCCATGATGCGGCAAAGCTCTGATTGCTGTAGCAATCCACTTTGATGTTTGGCGGTGCCGCCATCAGATAGATATTTTTCATAAACGGATCGGCGTCCAGCTCATCACTCACTACCGCAATCCGGTTGGCCTGGGATTGTCCGACCCACTTCGTCACCACTTGTCCATGAATGAGGCGGCTGTCGATGCGACATAACACGATGTTAGCCATGATATTTTTTCCTTATTGTGATTGTTGTAATTGCCGAACGTGGGCGACAACGTCCAGACAGCTGCTGCGCGCGGCTTCCACTAATTCAGCTACGCAGGCGGATAGCGGCCCCTGTTCCCGCTTGTCCAGGGCCTCCAGCAGCAGCGAGGCATTCAGTCCGGAAATCACCGCCACCGGATAATCGGCGCTTAGCCGCGCGGCCACGTTAGAGGTGGTCCCGCCAATAAAATCGGTCAGAATAAGCGAGCCTTCGGGCAGGGTTTTCACGACGGCTTCTACGCGCTGATAAAACTCGCCCAAGGTATCGACGGGCATCAGGGCGATTTCCGTTACGCCTTTAATTTCGCCCGTCACCATGCACAGGCTGTTGCAGAGCTGTTGCCCCCAGCCGCCATGGGTCAGCAGCAGGATCTGGGACAAAGGTTCAGTGGTAATCAAAATGGCCTCCTGGCGCTATTACGTTGATATACGTAATAAGAGCAAAGGCTGTGCCAGAATTTGTGTCACATGGGGGGCGAAGAGGGGCAGGCGCGGCGTAAAGCCACGCCAGTTAAGGGATCAGCGATACAACAGTTCGTAGATATAAAAATATTCCGCGTCGGATAAACGAATGGCATAAGCCTCTTCGATCGGCTGGAAGGCGGATTTAATGACACTAAACGCGCGGACGTCCAGCGCGGGCTGGCTCTCCAGCGACATCTGTAACGGTTTCCGGTTAATTACGATACGCTCGACCATGCAACAGCAGTGGATCAGGAAGCGCAGTGTCACCTGGCGGCTGGGTTTCAGCGAAAGCGAGGTGGTTAAATGGTTAAACACCCCCTCCATCTCTTTGAGAATGCGCTGGGGATTGAGTACCGAAATATGGTTGATGATGCTTTCCATGGTCAGCGCGCTGATGAAGCGCATCGCGCTGCGCTCCATCTCCAGACGGCGCTCACTGCTTGAGAGGTCCGGCGTGAGCAGGCTGAGCACCAGTTCCGGCCCCTGCTCGGAGAACAGCTCTTCAAGCGAGATAAACGGAATATCCGGCAGTCCCGGCTGGAAGGTGCCGACAATCCCCGCCAGTCGCTCACCGGCCAGCAGCGACTGCTGAACGCGCTCCAGGCTGCGAACCTCGTTGTAATCGAGGATCACCATTCGCGTATCCTGCGACATCAGCTCGCCAAAACTTTCCTCCAGCACTTTTTTGATTTTCTCTGCGGTTCCCATGCCGGTAATGCAGGAGATCACCAGCACCTTACCGCCGTTTTCCTGCTGCGGAGTACAGAGCTGACAGGGGATATTTTTACTCTGAAGTAATTCCGCTAACTGCGGTAGCTCGCTGGTTTCATAGCTTAAATCCAGACCCAGCTCCAGCAGACTGGTCAGCGTAATATTGGGCATTAACAGGACGTCAATCTGGAATAGCTTGCTGATGGTGCTGCCAAAATGCACCAGCGAGCCGATATCCACCATCAGAATCAGCCGCCGGTAGCGTTGGCTCTGGATCCGCTGGGTTAGCGTTTCCAGCGTGTCATGCACCGACTGCTCAAAGGGCATATCGATGGCGCTGAACAGCTCGCGCTCCAGCACCCGGTTGACGTACTGCGCCTGACTGGTCGCCGTCGTCGCGCCGTGGGCGATTAAAATGACGCCGCAGTCGGGACTGGCGTCGATCCGCTGGCGATAATGGCGGCACTCTTTCAGGAACAGACATAGCCAGACGACCTCCGTCGCCGGGCACTGAATATGCAGCAGCTCGTTGATTTTCCGGCACAGCAGAGTCGCGTTTTCATACTCGTCTTTGCAGCGGTCGAGGATCAGGCTGGAGGAGTAGAGCTGTGGGATCAGCCCGCGCTGCACGTAGCCAATCAGCGCCAGAAAGTGTTTACGCAGCGGATTCATCAGGTTTTCTGGCAGCGTAAAGCCCAGCACCTGTTCCACACAGCCAATCAGCAGGGTCACCCGCTCTTCAATCCGATCGCCATAGCGCGGCGGATGGGCCACGCTGTCGCGGCTGTAGAGGCCATATTCAAAGATAGAACTGAGTTTGTTTTTGAGGATCGCCAGCGTCTCAGCCGGTGGGACGTTGCTATTGCGCAGGTTGACGTATTCGCGGGTCAGGAAGCTGTAAAACAGATCGCTTTCTTCGATCTCCGCTCCTGTCGCCAGAGAGGTTTTCAATGCGGGCAACGTGCGCGCATCGACGCTTAGCCGATCCTGGCCGTCAAACAAGGTATCGACCAGCAGACGCTGTTCCGGGGTGGCGTTGAACGGCACTTCTACCAGCCGTTTATCCAGTTGGAGCGTGTCGTTATGCTCGGTCATTCCCGCGGCCCACGCCTGGGCGCAAAGAAACTGGATATCGCTTTTGAGCTGGCCGATATTGCCTTCCAGCGGTTTATTCAGCAGCCAGAGCAACAGCGTTTTGTCGATACTGACCGTACGCTCAATTTTGCGGCTCTCGCGCTGGAGAAAACCGACAATAAGTTCCACCTGTTCTTCCACCGAGCGCTGACGGATCCCGGGGAGATCGATACAGACCTGGATGCGCCTCTGGAAGGTTCGCAGCAGGGCTGAGCTGACCGGTTCGGTGGTGGCGCAAATCAAGCGCACCGTGATGGACCGCGCCGTGGCGCTTGAACCGAGCGGGCGATATTGGCCTTTGTCGAGAATGGAGAAGAGTTTTTCCTGTCCTTCATACGGCAGGCGGTGCACCTCATCAAGCAGCAGATATCCGCCGTCCGCCTGCTCCACCAGACCGGCTTTATTCTCACTGGCGCCGGTAAATGCGCCCTGCCGATGGCCGAACAAATGCGAAGAGAGCAGCTCCGGGTTATGCGCATACTCGGCGCAGTTAAAGTAGACCAGCGGCGGGGGAGAACCCGCCGCATGCTCGCAGGCAAAACGGTGCATCAGCTCGGCAAAGAAAGTTTTACCTACTCCGGAGGGGCCGGTCAGCAATACGTGGAGCCCGTGAGGATAAAGCACCGCTGCGCGGCCTTTTTCCACCGCATCACGGAGGCTGCGATCGTAGCCAATCAGGCCGCTGAAGGGGTCATCCGTTGAGCAACCTTCCTGATGCGGCAGAAGGTCGGCAACCGTGCGCACTTCACATTCGGTATCATTCAGTCTGCGCCCCAGCAGCGTTTCCATTGCCTGGCGGTGCCAAAAGAACACGGGGCGTCCTCTGCTCTTAATCGCCAGGCCGTCGTTCCATAACTGATTGAGGTCTTTGCTGACCGAGTTGCGCGCAAGCCCGAGGTTAAAGCCGATGGCTTCCGCCGTAAATGCCGTTTCCTGTTCCAGATCCGCAAGATTCAGCCCGCGAGTTAACCGCTCCAGTTCCCCCAGTATGACCTCAATCCGTCTCATCTCTTTTACCGCTTAAGAAATAAATGATTGTTCAGAACATACACTATTCTTCTACGCAAGAAAGTGGCCTGGGCCAGAGATGGCGCATTTGCGCAAAGCGCGCGGCCGCGGGTGTTTCGTGGTTTGCGGGTGGGGTCGCCCAGACAGGCGCGTGATTGCCGCCTCCGGGGAGAAGGCGGCAGGGAATATCGTTTTAACTCTCTTCCAGCGAATACGGCAGCGGCTCGATGCTCAGGCTACCGGCATCATCGCGTACGCGAAACACGCTGTCCGGCTCCATATCGTTATTCATCACCACCTGTACCAGCAGGCGACCGTCGTCCAGCTGCACGGCCGCTAAAACGGTGCCGGTTCGGCGCCAGTTTTCACCCATCTTCAGCTCCAGGTCTTCCCCGGCTTCAGGTACGCGGCTGGCTGTTCCCGCCAGATACCACAGGGCGCGCTTGTTGGCGCCGCGGAATTTAGCGCGGGCAACCATCTCCTGGCCGGTATAGCAGCCTTTCTTAAAGCTGATGCCGCCCAGCGCCTGTAGGTTGGTGGCCTGCGGAATAAACTGCGCGCTGTTGGCGCTGTCGATAACCGGCAGCCCGGCTTCAATATTCAGCGCCAGCCACTGCTGGCTGTTGTTGAGCTGCGCTTCACCGCGTAGCGCATCGGTGATGCGGGTGGCGGTTGCCACATCGGTCACCAGCAGGAAACGCTCGGCCGGATGCGCAAACCACAGCACGCTGGTGGCACCTTCGCTGACAACCTGTTTCTCGGCGTTCGGCAGCTCACTAAACAGCGGCGACAGCGCAGCGCGCGCCTGGAACCCGGCAACGCCCAGCAGTACGGATTCATCATCGGCGGCGATGGTCACTTTAGAGAACACCGCGTATTTTTTCAGTTCGGTCAGCTGCGCATCGCGCAGACTGCGGCGCTCAATCCACGCAAAACCCTCGTTGCGGCGGAAAACGCGCAGATTGCTCCACATCTTGCCCTTGGCGTCACAATGCGCGGCAAGCAGATGCTGCTCGTCGGTCAGGTGGCTGACGTCGGCGGTAATCTGCCCCTGCAGATATTTTTCGCCATCCGGACCGGTAATCGTCGCCAGCGCCCAGTCGTCCAGCGTCATCAGCGTTAACGGCAGACGAGCGGAAGAGGAAGGCTGACGCGGAGGAAAAGGTGTAAAAGCCATAGTCATATCCTGAATAGCTTAACGCAGAGTGTGTGACTAATGGTAAAAGAGCTATGGTGCAATGCAAGCGCTTTTGACAGGCCATTCGTGCCCTCAAAGACGGGGCGCTGAAACCAGCGAAATAATAAATGACCTGATTATTTTAGGGTTTTCATGGAATAGCGCTCGCGAAACTTGATATTCCAGTGAAGTCAGCGCCGAAAACGGGTTAAACTAAGAGATATTTATAAGCAGGAAGTAAAACATGGACATTAACAATAAAGCCCGCATCCACTGGGCATGCCGTCGAGGTATGCGTGAACTCGATATCTCCATCATGCCGTTTTTCGAGCATGAGTACGACACGCTCAGCGATGGCGACAAAGCGTTATTCATCCGCCTGCTGGAAAACGACGATCCGGATCTGTTCAACTGGTTGATGAATCATGGCGAGCCGGCTGATGCAGAACTGCAGCGGATGGTAAAATTAATTCAGACACGGAATCGGGAACGTGGTCCTGTGGCAATCTGATTTACGCATCTCGTGGCGAGCGCAGTGGTTTTCGCTGCTGATGCACGGCGTGGTGGCGGCGCTGGTGCTGCTGATGCCCTGGCCGCTGAGCTATACCCCGCTGTGGCTGATACTGCTGTCGCTGGTGGTGTTCGACTGCGTGCGCAGCCAGCGGCGGATCCATGCCCGTCAGGGAGAAATCAAGCTGCTGATCGACTCCCGTCTGCGCTGGCAAAAGGCGGAGTGGGATATCATCGGCACCCCGTGGGTGATTAACAGCGGAATGCTGCTGCGCCTGCGGAATACGGAAAACCAACGAACCCAGCATTTGTGGGTCGCGGCGGATAGCATGGACGCGGGAGAATGGCGAGACCTGCGTCGGCTGGTGTTGCTAAAACCGACGCAAGAGTAGGCAAGGACTCAGGAGAACTGCTCAGCCATTTCACCGAGGATTTGCTCGCACCAGTTCTGAATGCGCTCATCGCTCAGGTCGTACTGGTTCGTTTCATCAAGCGCCAGGCCAACGAACAGCTGCCCATCGGCAATGACCGGTTTCGGGCTGGTGAATTCATAGCCTTCAGTAGGCCAGTAGCCGATAAACTTAACCCCTTTGGTCGCCAGCTTATCGTGCAGCATGCCGAGCGCATCAAGGAACCATTCGCCGTAGCCTAGCTGGTCGCCCATGCCGTACAGCGCGACGATTTTACCCTGCAGATCCAGCGTATCGAGCTGCTGCCAGACTGCCTCCCAGTCCTCCTGGATCTCGCCGAAATCCCAGGTTGGAATGCCGAGGATCAGCACATCGTATTGCGTCATCAGGGCAGGGGAATCATCTTTCAGGTTGTGCAGCGTGACCAGTTCAGGGCCGATAATATCGCGGATTTTTTCCGCCGCCATTTCGGTGTAGCAGGTGCTGGAACCGTAAAAAAGACCTATGTTCATCGCGGAAACGTCTCAATTCTTGCTGTGACTTTGCGCTTAGTGTACCAGAAAGGCCGCGCCCGCCTGCAACTCGAATTATTTAGGGTATAATGGCGCCGTTTTAATAAGCAAAGAGGCCAGAGTGGAACAGGATCTCGCACAAATCGAGCAGTTTCTTGATGCCTTATGGCTGGAGCGGAATCTGGCGGAGAACACGCTAAGCGCCTACCGCCGGGACCTGACGATGGTGGTCGAATGGCTGCATCATCGTGGCCTGTCGCTTGCCAGCGTCAGCGGCGAAGATCTCCAGTCGCTGCTGGCGGAGCGGCAAACCGGCGGCTATAAAGCCACCAGCACCGCGCGCCTGTTAAGCGCCGTGCGCCGTTTCTTCCAGCATCTTTACCGGGAGAAAATTCGCCCGGACGATCCCAGCGCGCTGCTGGCCTCGCCAAAGCTGCCGCAGAGGCTGCCGAAGGATCTGAGCGAGGCGCAGGTGGAACGCCTGCTCCAGGCGCCGCTGGTTGAACAACCGCTGGAGCTGCGCGATAAAGCGATGCTGGAAGTGCTGTATGCCACCGGTCTGCGCGTTTCCGAGCTGGTGGGCCTGACCATGAGCGACATTAGCCTGCGACAGGGCGTGCTGCGCGTGATTGGTAAAGGAAATAAAGAACGTCTGGTACCGCTGGGTGAAGAGGCGGTGCTGTGGGTTGAGAATTACCTTGAATACGGGCGCCCCTGGCTGCTGAACGGCGTGGCGTCCGATGTGCTTTTTCCCAGCCAGCGCGCGCAGCAGATGACGCGCCAGACGTTCTGGCATCGAATTAAGCACTATGCCGTACTGGCGGGGATTGACAGCGAAAAGCTCTCCCCGCACGTGTTACGCCATGCGTTCGCGACGCATTTACTTAACCATGGCGCCGACTTACGCGTGGTGCAGATGCTGTTAGGACACAGCGATCTCTCCACGACGCAGATCTACACCCACGTGGCGACCGAGCGTCTGCGACAACTCCATCAACAGCATCACCCGCGTGCGTGAGTGCTGAAAAAAAGGACTGAGTATGAAAAAAGGTTTACTGATGTTCACTCTGCTGGCGACCACCTTATCCGGTGCGGCGCATGCCGATAGCGCGGCGATCAAACACCTGCTGGCGAAGCTGGGCGTGCAGAGTTCGGACGTGCAACCTTCGCCGATCAAAGGCATCAGCACCGTATTGACGGACAGCGGCGTGATATACGTTACCGATGACGGTAAGCACATTATCCAGGGGCCGATGTACGACGTCAGCGGCGCGCAGCCGGTAAACGTCACCAATACGCTGCTGGCCGGTAAGCTGAACGCGCTGGAAAAAGAGATGATCGTCTATAAAGCGCCGCAGGAAAAACACGTCATCACCGTCTTCACCGATATTACCTGTGGTTATTGCCATAAATTGCATGAGCAGATGAGCGACTATAACGCGCTGGGTATTACCGTGCGCTATCTGGCCTTCCCGCGCCAGGGGCTGCAAAGCGAAGCCGAGCAGAATATGAAGGCTATCTGGTGCGCTAAAGATCGTAACAAAGCGCTGGATGACGCGATGAGCGGTAAGGGCGTGCAGCCGGCCAGCTGCGATGTTGATATCGCTAAACACTACATGCTGGGCGTGCAGCTTGGCGTTAACGGCACGCCGGCGATGGTGCTGAGCGACGGCACGCTGATGCCCGGCTATCGCGATCCTAAAGACCTGAAAGCGCTCCTTGATGAGCATCAAAAACAGACAAGCGGTAACTGATTCGCGTGAAACAACAGATACAACTACGCCGCCGCGAGGCGGCTGACGGCGTCGATTTACCTGCCGATCTCCCACCGCTGCTGCAGCGGCTGTACGCCAGCCGCGGCGTGCGTAACGCGCAGGAGCTGGAGCGCGGCGTGAAAGGCATGCTGCCGTGGTCGCAGCTGACCGGCGTCGAAAAAGCGGTAGAGATGCTCTACGGCGCATTTCAGCAGGGGCTGCATATTGTGGTGGTCGGCGATTTTGACGCCGACGGCGCCACCAGCACCGCGCTGAGCGTTCTGGCCCTGCGGGCGCTGGGCTACGGCAACGTCTCGTACCTGGTACCAAACCGTTTTGAAGATGGCTACGGCCTGAGCCCGGAAGTGGTCGATCAGGCTCACGCCCGCGGCGCGCAGATGATTATGACCGTGGATAACGGTATTTCTTCGCACGCTGGCGTCGATCGCGCCCATGCGCTGGGTATTCCGGTGCTGGTGACCGATCACCACCTGCCGGGGGATTCGCTGCCCGCGGCGGAAGCGATTATTAACCCGAACCTGCGCGACTGTGAGTTTCCGTCGAAATCGCTGGCCGGGGTGGGCGTGGCCTTTTATCTGATGCTGGCGCTGCGCACTTTTCTGCGCGATAAAGGCTGGTTTGAGGAACGCGGCATTGCGCCGCCGAATCTGGCTGACCTCCTCGACCTGGTGGCGCTCGGCACCGTGGCGGACGTCGTACCGCTGGATGCCAACAACCGTATTCTGACCTGGCAGGGGCTGAGCCGCATCCGGGCGGGGAAATGCCGTCCGGGCATTAAGGCGCTGCTGGAGATCGCCAACCGCGACCCGCAAAAGCTGGCGGCAAGCGATCTCGGCTTCGCGCTCGGTCCGCGGCTTAACGCGGCTGGGCGGCTGGACGATATGTCCGTCGGCGTGGCGCTGCTGCTGTGCGACAACACCGGCGAAGCGCGGGTGCTGGCCAATGAGCTGGACGCGTTGAACCAGACGCGCAAAGAGATAGAGCAGGGGATGCAGGCGGAAGCCCTGACCCTGTGTGAGAAGCTGGAGCGCAGCGGTGAGACGCTGCCCGGCGGCCTGGCGATGTACCATCCGCAGTGGCACCAGGGCGTCGTTGGCATTCTGGCCTCGCGTATCAAAGAGCGTTTCCATCGTCCGGTTATCGCCTTTGCGCCCACCGGCGACGGTACGCTCAAAGGCTCAGGTCGGTCGATTCAGGGGCTGCATATGCGCGATGCGCTGGAGCGTCTGGATACGCTCTATCCCGGGCTGATTCTGAAGTTTGGCGGCCATGCCATGGCGGCGGGGCTATCGCTGGAAGAGGCGCGCTTTGAAGAGTTCCAGCAGCGCTTCGGCGAGCTGGTGACCGAGTGGCTCGATCCTGCGCTGCTGCAGGGGGAAGTGGTCTCCGACGGTCCGCTGGCGGCGGCAGAGATGAGCATGGAGGTCGCGCAGATGCTGCGCGACGCCGGACCGTGGGGGCAGATGTTCCCGGAGCCGCTGTTTGACGGCCGTTTCCGTCTGCTACAGCAGCGCCTGGTCGGCGAGCGTCATCTGAAGGTGATGGTTGAGCCGGTCGGCGGCGGCCCGCTGCTGGACGGTATCGCGTTCAATGTTGATACTTCCCTTTGGCCGGATAACGGCGTTCGCGAAGTTCAGCTTGCCTATAAGCTTGATATCAATGAGTTCCGCGGCAACCGCAGCCTGCAGCTGATCATTGACCACCTCTGGCCAAATTGAGAACAGTATATTAATGAGGGCGCGAATCCGGTAGAATTCCGCTCTTATCACCGCATTTTGACGAATCCATTAAAAGAAACCGACCATGTTTGAAATAAATCCGGTAAAAAACCGTATTCAGGACCTCACGGAGCGCTCGGACGTTCTTAGGGGGTATCTTTGACTACGATGCTAAGAAAGAGCGTCTCGAAGAAGTAAACGCCGAGCTGGAGCAGCCTGACGTCTGGAACGAACCAGAGCGCGCGCAGGCGCTGGGTAAAGAGCGTTCCTCGCTGGAAGCCATCGTTGATACGCTGGATCAGATGTCTCAGGGGCTGGAGGACGTTTCCGGCCTGCTGGAGCTGGCCGTTGAAGCCGAAGACGAAGAGACCTTCAACGAAGCCGTCGCCGAGCTCGATGTGCTGGAAGAGAAGCTGGCGCAGCTGGAATTCCGCCGGATGTTCTCCGGTGAATACGACAGCGCCGATTGCTACCTCGATATCCAGGCCGGTTCCGGCGGAACGGAAGCGCAGGACTGGGCCAGCATGCTGATGCGCATGTATCTGCGCTGGGCCGAAGCGCGCGGCTTCAAGACCGAGATCATCGAAGAGTCTGAAGGCGAAGTGGCGGGCATTAAGTCCGTGACCATCAAGATTATCGGCGACTACGCCTACGGCTGGCTGCGTACCGAAACCGGCGTTCATCGCCTGGTGCGTAAGAGCCCGTTCGATTCCGGCGGCCGCCGCCACACCTCTTTCAGCTCCGCGTTCGTTTATCCGGAAGTGGATGACGATATTGATATCGACATCAACCCGGCGGATCTGCGCATTGACGTTTATCGCGCATCCGGCGCGGGCGGTCAGCACGTTAACCGTACGGAATCCGCGGTGCGTATTACCCACATTCCGACCGGCTTAGTGACCCAGTGCCAGAACGACCGTTCACAGCACAAGAACAAAGACCAGGCCATGAAGCAGATGAAAGCGAAGCTTTATGAGCTGGAAATGCAGAAGAAAAATGCCGAGAAGCAGGCGATGGAAGATACCAAATCCGACATCGGCTGGGGCAGCCAGATCCGTTCTTACGTGCTGGATGACTCCCGCATTAAAGATCTGCGCACCGGGGTGGAAACCCGCAACACTCAGGCGGTGCTGGACGGCAGCCTGGATCAATTTATCGAAGCAAGTTTGAAAGCAGGGTTATGAGGAACCAACATGTCTGAACAACAAGCACAGGGCGCTGACGCGGCAATTGACCTTAATAATGAACTGAAAGCCCGTCGTGAGAAGCTGGCCGCGCTGCGTGAGCAGGGTATCCCGTTCCCGAATGATTTCCGTCGTGACCACACCTCAGACCTTCTGCACGCTGACTTCGATGGCAAAGAAAACGAAGAGCTGGAAGCGCTGAACGTTGAAGTCGCCGTCGCTGGCCGCATGATGACCCGTCGTATCATGGGTAAAGCCTCCTTCGTTACGCTGCAGGACGTTGGCGGCCGCATTCAGCTGTACGTCGCCCGCGACGATCTGGCGGAAGGCGTCTATAACGAGCAGTTCAAAAAGTGGGACCTCGGCGATATCATCGCGGCGCGCGGTAAGCTGTTCAAAACCAAGACCGGCGAGCTCTCTATTCACTGCACCGAGCTGCGTCTGCTGACCAAAGCCCTGCGCCCGCTGCCGGACAAATTCCACGGCCTGCAGGATCAGGAAGCGCGCTATCGTCAGCGCTACCTGGACCTGATCTCCAACGATGAATCGCGCAACACCTTTAAAGTGCGTTCGCAGATCCTGGCCGGCATTCGCCAGTTCATGGTCGGCCGCGGCTTTATGGAAGTTGAAACCCCGATGATGCAGGTGATCCCCGGCGGCGCGTCCGCGCGTCCGTTCATCACCCATCACAACGCGCTGGATCTGGACATGTACCTGCGTATCGCGCCGGAACTGTACCTGAAGCGTCTGGTGGTTGGCGGCTTTGAGCGCGTGTTCGAAATCAACCGTAACTTCCGTAACGAAGGTATCTCCGTTCGCCACAACCCTGAGTTCACCATGATGGAACTCTATATGGCGTATGCGGATTACAAAGATCTGATTGAGCTGACCGAATCCCTGTTCCGCACTCTGGCGCAGGACGTTCTCGGCCATACTGAAGTGCCTTACGGCGATCAGACTTTTGATTTCGGCAAGCCGTTTGAAAAGCTGACCATGCGCGAAGCGATCAAGAAGTATCGTCCGGAAACCGAGATGGCCGATCTGGATAACTTCGATTCTGCAAAAGCCATTGCGGAAAGCATCGGTATCCACGTTGAGAAGAGCTGGGGTCTGGGCCGCATCGTGACCGAGATCTTCGAAGAAGTGGCGGAAGCGCACCTGATTCAGCCGACCTTCATTACCGAATATCCGGCAGAAGTCTCTCCGCTGGCGCGTCGTAACGACGAGAACCCGGAAATCACCGACCGCTTTGAATTCTTCATCGGCGGGCGTGAAATCGGTAACGGCTTTAGCGAGCTGAACGATGCGGAAGACCAGGCGCAGCGTTTCCTCGATCAGGTTAACGCGAAAGCCGCCGGTGACGACGAAGCGATGTTCTATGACGAAGACTACGTTACCGCGCTGGAGCACGGCCTGCCGCCGACCGCGGGCCTGGGTATCGGTATCGACCGTATGGTGATGCTGTTTACCAACAGCCACACCATCCGCGACGTGATCCTGTTCCCGGCGATGCGTCCGGTAAAATAAGTTCTGAACCCTGAATCATTCGAGTTGCATGAAAGCCAACGCACATGCAACCTGAAGTATGGCGGGTAGACTGTAATAAACCAAACCCCAGCAGGCTGGGGTTTTTTATGCCTGGCGGCTAAAGCTTATTAAGGCATTACGCGCATTATCATCCGCAGCCTGCATGACCATCCACGGGCTAAAAGCCCAGGGCGTCGCGCGAATTGCGCTTAACACATCCGCAAGATTGCTCCACTGAAAATCCATCACTTCGTCAGGATTTATCCGTAACGCGCTGGCTACTCGTGCCGCATAGACCGGGCAGACCTCGTTTTCGACAATGCCATTCGGAGCAACGGCCCGATAGCGGAATCCCGGGAAGACCGGGGCGATGCGGGTAATCTCAACGCCGAGCTCAAAGCGGCAGCGGCGCTCAACGGCCTGTTCGAAGGTTTCGCCGGTTTGCGGATGCCCGCAGACTGAATTCGTCCATACGCCTGGCCAGGCTTTTTTGCCCAGCGAACGGCGCGTGACCAGCAGCTGACCTTGTTCATTGAACAGCCAGCAGGAAAACGCGAGATGCAAAGGGGTATCGAGGGTGTGGGCGGCATACTTCTCCAGCATACCTGTAGGCTTATCTTGCTCGTCCAGCAAAATGACATGTTCCCCGGCCATGACAACTCCTGAAATAAAAAATGACCCGGCACAAACCCGCCGGGTCATGTACTCAGGCCACTAGGGTAGCCCATAAATGGGACAAAGGCATTACCAAAACATGTTGGCCTCCGGGAGAGCGTGATATTGCAGAGGTGCCGGCAGGGGGCTAATTGAATCACGAGCGGCTTAACCTGGACGCACCGCGACTGCCGGGAGAGTGAAGATGTTCAGCCGTTTAGCAGGCCTTTAATACTTCTGTATGACGGGTAGCGATTGGGGAATGCCTTAGGGACTGGTATGATAATCGCCCCTGGTTTTGAGGTGAATGTTTGTGTTAAGCGCAGGACGCCTGATGAGAAAACGCTTTGTTATCGCAATAATGTTGCTGAGCAGCCTGATCGTCGCGGGGTGTTCCAGCTCATCCGATTCCGGTTCCACCTATACCGTGAAGCGCGGCGATACGCTGTACGCTATTTCACGCTCCACTGGCACCAGCGTCAGGGATCTCGCCCGTCTCAATAATATTTCACCTCCTTATACCATCGAAGTCGGGCAAAAGCTGAAGCTGAACAGCGGTTCCGGGACCACGGCGAAGGCGGGGGCATCCGGCAAGACATCGTCAGCGAAACGTACCGCCGCCGTGACGCCATCTTCGGCGGTGCCGCAATCCTCCTGGCCACCGGTCGGGCAACGCTGCTGGCGCTGGCCAACCAGCGGTAAAGTAGTGCTGCCATACTCCACCAGCGATGGCGGCAATAAAGGTATCGATATCGCCGGTAAGCGCGGCCAGCCGGTGTATGCGGCAGGGGCGGGCAAAGTGGTCTACGTGGGCAACCAGCTGCGCGGCTACGGCAACCTGATTATGATTAAGCATAATGAGGACTATATCAGCGCCTACGCGCACAACGACAAGCTAATGGTGAATAACGGCCAGAGCGTGAAGATTGGCCAGCAGATTGCTACCATGGGCAGCTCGGACGCGGATTCCGTGCGCCTGCACTTCCAGATTCGCTACCGGGCGACGGCGATCGACCCGCTGCGCTATTTGCCGCCGCAGGGCAGTAAGCCTAGGTGCTAAAAGGTTATTTTATCGGCATTTAGCCTGGTTTGGGCTTGTCAGCGGGTGCGTAAGGTCTATAATGGCCCTCGCACCTCTTCGCGGGCGTAGTTCAATGGTAGAACGAGAGCTTCCCAAGCTCTATACGAGGGTTCGATTCCCTTCGCCCGCTCCAGACTTCTGAACTCTTTTCTTCCCCTATAAATTGATCTGGTTAACCCGCCAGGCATACTTGTCTCTTTTTTTGTTACTTAATATATGTGATTTTTCATATGTGTTGTTGAACTTATATCTCTGTAGAGTATCCTGTCCGTCGACGATTGGGAGGAATGATGTCATTAACACCCTTACAGCTTTTCAAAAATCTGTCCGATGAAACCCGTCTGGGTATTGTGCTACTGCTTAAAGAGATGGGGGAGCTTTGCGTGTGCGATCTCTGCACGGCGTTGGATCAGTCGCAGCCTAAGATCTCCCGTCACCTGGCTATGCTGCGGGAAAGCGGATTGTTGCTGGATCGCAAGCAGGGTAAGTGGGTACACTATCGCTTATCACCGCATATGCCTGCATGGGCGGCACAGGTAATAAAGCAGGCCTGGTTAAGCCAGCAGGAGATCGTACAGGCCATCGCCCGCAAGCTGGCATCAGCAAACTGTTCTGGAAGCGGTAAAGCGTTCTGCCTTTAAAAATTTGCCGTAACATATATGTTTTTTCGAATGTGATTTTCAGGGAGGGGGTATGCTACTGGCAGGTGCTATTTTTGTCCTGACCATTGTTCTGGTTATCTGGCAGCCGAAGGGGTTAGGCATCGGCTGGAGTGCGACGCTGGGCGCGGTACTGGCTTTGATTGCTGGCGTCGTACATGTAGGTGATATTCCGGTGGTGTGGAATATTGTCTGGAACGCGACGGCGACCTTTATTGCGGTGATTATTATCAGCCTGCTGCTCGATGAGTCCGGCTTTTTTGAATGGGCTGCGCTGCACGTATCTCGTTGGGGAAACGGTCGTGGCCGTTTGCTGTTTACGTATATCGTTCTGCTCGGCGCGGCGGTGGCGGCGTTGTTTGCCAACGATGGTGCGGCATTAATATTGACGCCCATCGTGATTGCCATGCTGCTGGCACTAGGATTCAGCAAGAGTACGACGCTGGCCTTCGTGATGGCTGCCGGGTTTATTGCCGATACTGCCAGCCTGCCGCTTATTGTGTCGAATCTGGTGAATATCGTCTCGGCGGATTTCTTTGGGCTGGGATTCACCGAATATGCGTCGGTAATGGTGCCGGTCGATATTGCCGCCATTGGCGCCACGCTAGTGATGCTGCACCTGTTCTTTCGCAAAGATATTCCGCCGGCCTACGATCTGGTCCTGCTTAAATCACCGGCAAACGCAATTAAAGATCCGGCTACGTTCCGCACCGGCTGGATAGTATTGATTCTGCTGCTGGTAGGTTTCTTCGTCCTCGAGCCGCCTGGCATTCCGGTCAGCGCGATTGCCGCGGTAGGGGCGGTAATACTGTTTACCGTGGCGAAACGAGGCCATGCCATTAACACCGGCAAAGTGTTACGCGGTGCGCCCTGGCAGATCGTGATTTTCTCGCTGGGAATGTATCTGGTGGTATATGGTCTGCGCAACGCCGGGCTAACCGAATACCTTTCAGGGGTGCTGAACGTGCTGGCGGATAAAGGACTCTGGGCCGCGACGCTGGGTACTGGCTTCCTGATGGCTTTCCTGTCTTCCATCATGAACAACATGCCTTCCGTGCTGGTTGGTGCGCTCTCTATTGATGGAAGCACCGCAACCGGCGTTATTAAAGAGGCGATGATCTACGCTAACGTAATTGGCTGCGATCTGGGCCCGAAAATTACACCAATCGGTAGCCTGGCAACGCTGCTCTGGCTGCACGTACTTTCACAGAAGAATATGACCATCACCTGGGGCTACTATTTCCGCACCGGGATCGTCATGACTCTGCCTGTGCTGTTTGTAACGCTGGCCGCGCTGGCGCTACGTCTCTCTTTCACTTTGTCATGAGATACTGCTATCTATGAGCAACGTCACCATTTATCACAATCCGGCCTGCGGCACCTCGCGTAATACGCTGGAGTTGATCCGCAATAGCGGTACTGAACCCACCGTTATTCATTACCTTGAAAATCCACCGTCACGCGATGAGCTGGTCAAACTCATTGCCGATATGGGGATCGCGGTGCGGGCGCTGCTGCGTAAAAATGTTGAGCCTTATGAAGAGCTGGGGCTGGCGGAAGATAAATTTACCGATGACCAGTTAATCGACCTTATGCTGCAGCATCCGATCCTGATTAACCGCCCGATTGTGGTGACAGCGTTGGGAACGCGTCTGTGCCGTCCTTCTGAAGTTGTTCTGGAAATTCTTCCCGATGCTCAGCAAGGAGCTTTCGCTAAGGAAGATGGCGAGAAAGTGGTGGATGACGCGGGTAAACGGCTGAAATAAAAAAATCCGGGGCGATCTCATTCTTTATGAACATTGCCGTGGAGGTGACGATTATCTGTTGATGCCTCCTGATGCCGCTTACGCAGTTCCAGCAGCCGGGAAACCAGTATTACCACGGCGATACCGGCCATCAGCGCCGCGCAGTGGAAGGCGATTCTGCCTCCGGCATGGAAGTAGATCCAACGGGTTGCCTCAATGGAAGTGGCAAACGTGCTCAGGGCCAGAATATTCAGCGTGGCGGACACGGTACCTTTTGGCAGATGATGGGAAAAGAGCGTGAAGCGGAACAGCACCGGGTAGAGTAGCCCAATCCCCAGCGCATAAATGCTGGTACCCAGCACCGACCAGAACCAGACATGCGGCCACAGAAGATTACCGACCAGCAGGATCAGCAGGCCGGTCAGCTGTATCGGAACGGTACGCCAGATAAAGCGCGGTGAAGTTGGGTTTTTTACCACGTTCGCCACGATCGCGCTGGCGATAATCAGCCCACTGAACACCGGCACCTGAGTCCAGGCATATGCCGCAGGAGACAGGCCGCCGTGTTCAATCAGAATCACCGGAGAGAGCGCCACCCAGGTGATCATCGGCACGTTGCCAAAGGCCACCGCCAGCGAACCGGTCAGCACCACGGGATGACGAAACGCCGCGATGAAATCAGCCAGCACTTCCCCCGGTTTAAATCCCCGTCCCTGAGAGATAACGGTTTCCGGCATCTTAAAAAGCAGCAGGGCCCAGGCCACCAGGCCCAGCGCGCCAATAATGGCAAACAGCAGTTTCCAGTGCATCACCGTCATTAGCGCCGCGCCCGCCAGCGGTCCGATAACTGGCGCAAGCAGGACGATAGAGGTTAGCGCAGCCATGATTCTGATCGAATCGGTTTCCCCAAACGCTTCCTGAATCGACACATAGCCCACGGTTGAGATAAAGCAGATGCTTGTTCCCTGGATAAAACGGGCGACGAAGTATTGCGCGATCGAAGCGACAAACAGCATGCTCAGGCAGGAGAGAGCAAAAATCAGGGCACCGGTGAGCAGAACGGGGCGGCGGCCGATACGATCTGACAGAGGGCCCAGCAGCCACTGCAGCGCCAGGCCTCCAGCCATATACAGGCTGACCGATGCCGGAGCAAGGGTGACATCAGCCTGAAGCTCGTTGATGATATGAATAATGCCTGGCTGAATAAGATCCGTGGTCAGGTAAGCCGAAAAATCATAAATAATCATCGCCAGCGGAAACAACATGACGCTGCCGTACTGGATTAAACGCCGTGGCGGGGTATTCATGCGGGCTCCGGGGAATCTGCCATCCTGCATCTTAGTATCTGTAAACCAACTCAACCGACCCTAAACGGAGATAAAATAAGCATGTTGTTTGTGTGGTTTTTTGGGCCTTATACCACGTGCGCGCATCAGCGCTGGACGTGAGGCGATCGGCGCTCTATTGTCATCAACGTCCGGAAGTTGTCATTCATTAAAGGTTCTTGAATAACGGGATATCTATGTTACTGATCTTTGGCGGCCTGCCCGGTACCGGGAAATCAACCATTGCTCGCCTGCTGGCCGCCAGGCTGGGGGCCGTCTGGTTACGGATTGATTCAATTGAACAGGCGCTGATCCGCGCCGAAACCGTCACCCTGCACGATATAGGACCGGCCGGATATCTGGCGGCGTACGCCATTGCCGCGGATAACCTCAGGCTGGGCAACGTGGTGATTGCCGACTCAGTTAACCCTATAGCCATTACCCGCCAGGCCTGGAGAGCGGTCGCGAACGAGAATGCCGCGCCTTATCTGGAGATAGAAGTGATCTGCTCCGACCAAATGCAGCATCGGTATCGCGTGGAAAACCGCGCAGCGGACATTCGCGGCCATATCCTGCCGGACTGGCAAAAGGTCATCACCCGTGATTACGAACCCTGGCACACCGCCAGCCTGACTCTGGATACCTCGGTGCTGACCGCAGAAGAGGCGGTAGAGCGGATCGTTGAGCATATTGCGTCACGCGGCCGCCACGCGCCGGTAGGTTCATAGAAGCCGCCGGGCCATCGGCGGCAACAATCTACATAAAGAATTTCACGGCCTGCTGGAGGGTGGTACCGACGCCCCATAACAGCGGCACGCTCACCGCCAGCCAGCTTACGGTTAACAGCAGCGTGGACGGGCGGGGCTCCCACGTGAGCTGGGCATCCTTGTTGATGGTATACAGTCCTTTCGCCTGCTGCTGCTGTTCCGCGGTCATCGCATGCTCTTCCGTCAGCGGACGCACCAGCTGATTACAGATAAAACCCAACACCAGCAGGCCGGTCAGGACCATCAGCGTAATATCGTAGACGCGCTCGGGCGAGACCCCGTGCGTTAGCTGATACTCGCGCAGATAGTTCACCAGAACCGGGCCGCTGATCCCCGCCGCCGACCAGGCGGTTAACAGGCGCCCGTGAATCGCGCCCACCATTTGTGAACCAAAGACGTCGGCCAGATAGGCGGGAATACTGGCAAAGCCTCCGCCGTACATCGAAATGATAATGCACATCGCGCAGACATACAGCGCGATATAGCCGCCGTGATTCACCAGCGGCAATGTGCCGTACAGCACGGCGCCCAGGCAGAAAATGATCGCAAAGGTCATTTTGCGCCCGCACAGGTCGGATACCGATGCCCAGAAAAAACGTCCCAGGATGTTAAACAGGCTGAGCAGGCCGGTAAATCCTGCGGCCATGGTAGCAATGCGTTTCAGCTGCTCGCCGTTCAGCTCATGCCAGCTGAGATCGAGCGACAGCAGTTTGCCGGCAAAGATCTCCTGCAGCATCGGCGAAGCCATACCGAGAATACCGATTCCCGCGGTGACGTTGAGCCACAGCACCATCCACAGCAGCCAGAACTGCGGAGTGCGGCAGGCAACGCGGACGTGCACCTGGATCGTGGGATTATTGCGGATCGTTTTTTGCGCCTTCTCGCCCGAAGGATGCCAGCCCATGGGCGGCAGGCGATAGCCAAAGGTACCGGCGAGCATAAACAGCGCATAAATCGCCGCCAGCGCCAGAATGCTTTGCCATACCCCGTTGCCGGCCGGCCCGGCGAAGTAATTCATCAGACCGTTTGCCAGCGGCGCGCCCACCAGCGCTCCCCCGCCAAAACCCATAATCGCCATCCCGGCCGCCATTCCGCGCTTGTCAGGAAACCAGCGCAGCAGCGTCGAAACCGGTGAAATATAGCCCAGTCCGAGACCGATTCCGCCGATGACCCCGGCCCCCAGCCACAGCAGCCATAGCTGATGGAAATAGATAGCGACGCTGGATAGCAGCAGGCCGCCGCACCAGCACAAGGTGGCAATAAAGCTCACCAGCCGCGGTCCAACCTTCTCAAGCCAGCTGCCCCACAGCGCCGCCGAACAGCCGAGAAAAACAAAAAACAGCGTGTAGGTCCAGCCCAGCATGGAGATTTTCCAGTCGCAATCGCGGGTAAACAGCTGCTGCCAGAACGACATCGTGGCGGGGCATTGCAAGGACGCGCTTCCTCCTATGAGCTGCGACATAGGCAGCCAGTAAACGGAAAATCCATAGGCCATACCTATGCAGAGATGAACCGCCAGCGCGGCCGGTGGCACCAGCCAGCGGTTAAAGCCGGGCCTGGCGATGATACGGGGTTTCGCGAAAAAATCGCGGAGGGGAGAGACCGGTGCGGTCGCGATGTTTTCATTCATTTGCGCCATTTTCCTGTCCTTTTTATCGATATTGGCCGACGAATGCTGCGGTCGGGGAACGTAGATAAAAGGCAAGAACGGTGCCATTTGATTAAATTGTGTACAAAAATGGCGACTGAAGCGAGCAAGCTTCGCCGAACGGCTGAGGCGAAAAGCCCGCCATCGGCGACGGAGGCACCGCCCGCGATAAAATCGCCGGGCGCGCTATTATTTTGATAAACGGCGATCTCAGAGTGATACGCGGTGCCAGGTGGCGAGGGCGCGTACCGGCCTGCTCGCCCGCCGCACGTTAGCTTAAGGTATCAATCCATTCGCTCTGGCGCGGGTTCTGCCGACGATAGCAGTGTACCGACACCGCCAGCTGTGTCAGGTCGGTGAAGACCATCGGATCGAGCTGAATATGCTTTTTAATCTGCTGCAGCCGGTAGGTGAGCGTATTGCGATGAATCCCCAACAGCAGCGACGTTTTTCCCGGCTCGGCGTTATTGGCAATAAAGCTGCTCAGGGTATCCAGCAGCACTTCGCCGGAATCATGCTCAAGCAGCTGGCGTACGTTATTGATAAAAAAATTGACCATATAGCTGTCTTCCAGCACCCGGAACAGGCAGAGCATCGCCATTTCGCGAAAGTAGTAGATCTGCCGCTGCGGCTGCACTTTGCTCCCCACCTCAATCACCGAACGGGCGAATCGGATGGCCTCGCGAATATCCGGAGCGCTGTCCGCCTGCACGCCAATGCCGATATGGTAATGGCTGATCTGATTGCTGAGGACAAACTCGATGCCCCGCAGCAGCGTTTCCTGGGGTTCGCTCAGCGTATTGAGGAGCAATATTTCATTGCTGCCCAGCAAAATAACGTCTCTTACCCCGGCCAGCTGCGAGAATTCCCGCAGCAGCGTACTCAGTATTTCGCTTAGCTGGTGCTGTTCGACCTGGACGGTTACCACGACCGGCACCAGCGGCGCATCAAAAGCGAAGCCAAGCTCCACCAGGCGATGAAGCGCTTCCTGTCCGGCGGGCGAAGCGCCTTGATCAAGATATTGACCAAACAGGGTATCGCGCAGACGCTGTCGCCAGTTGGTTTCCCGCATCTCTATGGCCTGGCGGACCAGCAGCTCGGCGGTGAGTACCGCCAGTTCAGCATAGCGGCTGATCGCCGCGGGATCGCCGCTGATGCCCACCACCATCACCACGCGATCGTCATAGATAATGGGATGATTAATACCGGGATGCACATTCTGAAAACGCGCGGCTTCCGCGGTGTTATTAATACAAATGCGTTTACCGGTGCGTATCACCTCACGGGCGATCTCATGCTGCTCGCCGATACGATGCCGTTCACCTGAGGCAATGATCTGTCCATGATGGTCAATCACGTTCACGTTATGATGAATTATCGCCATTGCCCGGGCGACAATTTCATTAGCCAGCGCCGTCGTAATAATCATACAGTTATCCGCTTATGTGCCTCTCCGCGCCGCCCGCTCAGAAAGGTTCGTAGAACATTCTCCGCTGCGTCGGCGAGGAGCTGTTCGCATGTGTTCATCGACTCCGCCAGCGGCATAGGGCGCTGGCAGATAGACCACATCGCGTCAATATGGTGTTGATACAATTGCCGACTGCTTTCATCGCGTCCGCCGCAAAGGGCCACAACCGGTACGCCGTGGCGCGCCGCTTTGCCCGCCACGCCCACCGGGGCTTTACCAAAGGCGCTCTGACGATCGAGCCAGCCTTCCCCGACGATGGTCAGTGCGGCATCGCTAAGATGACGGTCGGCGTTAAGCAGTTCGAGCACCAGGTCAATGCCCGGGCGCAGCGTGGCGCCCGCATAGGCGATCAGCGCGGCCCCCATACCGCCCGCGGCCCCGGCGCCGGGCCGTTCGCTGACGTCGTAGCCGAGCGTTTGCGTAAGCTGCCGACTGTAGTGCGCCATACCCGCCTCCAGCTCCCTGAGCGCCGCCTCATCCGCGCCTTTCTGCGCGCCATACACCCAGGTGGCGCCATCTTCCCCAAGCAGAGGATTTGTGACGTCGCAGGAGGCCTGTATTTCGGCCTGTCGTAAGCGCGGGTCCATGGCGCTTAAATCGATGCGCTGAATATGCGCTAGGTCCTTGCCCGCCGCGGGAACCGGCAGCAGCGTGCCGTCCTCGCGCCAGAAGCGGGCGCCAAGCGCCTGGGCAAAACCGATGCCGCCATCGTTGGTCGCGCTGCCGCCCAGCCCGATAATCAAACGCCGACACCCGGCATCCAGCGCCGCTTTTACCTGCTCACCCAGGCCAAAGCTGCTGGCCTGGCGCACATCCCGCTGCGCTTTCGGCGTGAGCTCCAGCCCACAGCTTTGCGCCATCTCGATAATGGCCCGTTCGCCGGGCAGGATCAGAAACGCGGCCTGTACGGAGAGACCGTAAGGCGAGGCGCAACGCTGCTGCTGCCACCTCGCGCCCTTCAGCTGCGGACTTTCCGCAAGGGCCGAGAGCAGCCCCTCTCCGCCGTCCGACACGGGCATTTCGACCAGCTCCAGCTCCTCGTCAACCCGGCGCAACCCCTGTGCTACCGCTGCGCAAGCGGCCTGCGCGCTACAGCTACCCTTAAACGAATCCAGCGCGATAACAATCTTCATGCGTTCTCCTGCGTTAATGCGCTTTGCGCGGCGTTTTATCGGTGGTCATGAGCTGCAATAACATCCCCAGCAGCGCGCATCCCGCCATGGTAAAGAAGGCGTAGATATAACCCGCCGGATTTTCCCATCCCCCACCGAACTGGATGAGCCAGCCCATAAGCAATGGCGAAATGCCGCCGCCGATAAACATCGCCGTGGTGATAATGCCGTTGGCGGTAGAGGTGGCGCGTTCTTCGGCGGAGTCCGAAGCCATGGCGTAGTAGATAGGCCACACGGCGTTGGCCACCAGGCCAAAAAATAGCTGAATGGCGATAAGGCGCGGCATATTGGTGGCGAAATAGAACAGCGCAATGCCGATACTCATCCACAGACCGCAGACGATCAGAGTACGTTTACGGCCAAAGCTATCGGACAGCCAGGGCCAAATTATCTGGCCCAGGGTACCGGTAAGCGTGAAGATAATACTTAGCCCGGCGGATGCCGCCAGCGACAGGCCGGAGACGTGATAAAGGTACGGCGGCAGCACAACGTTAATGCCCATATAGACAATTTGCGTCAGCAGGGTATTGCCCGCCGTTAGCGAAATATTGCGGTTGCGCAGGGTGCGTAAAAAGGTCTTCATCCCTTCGCCTTTGGCAACATGGCTGCTTTCCTGGGTCGCCGGGCGAGTCATCCCCTGGCTATCGATATGCAGATAAAGCGTGTTGATGCGATCGGCGGTGGAATATTTCGCCCAGAAAATCATCAGCGGGATGGCGACGATCAGCGCCAGCAGGAAGCAGTAGCGCCAGCTGCCTTCGCCAAATGCGGAAAGCACCAGACTTGCCACCACGCCGCTCAGCAGCGCGCCAATCGGATAGCCGGTATGATGCACCCCCAGCGCGAAGCCGCGTTTCTCTTTCGGCCACCACTCTGCGGTGTTGCTGACGCCGACGGGCTCGCCCCAGCCGGCCCCGAGGTTGACGCCAACGCGCAGCAGCACAAAAGCCGTCAGCCCGTGGCTGATCGCTTTAATTCCGGAAAGAAAAGAGAGGGCGGTATAGCCCAGCACCAGCGGTACCTGAAAGCGCGCTCGCTTCCAGCCTGAACCGTAGCGATCGCTCCAGATGGAGCCGGGGATATCCAGCACCGCAAGGGCAACCATAATCAGGGCGACGACGTTGCCCCACTGTTCCGGCGAGAGCGAAAACTCTTTAGAGATGACCGGGCCAAGGCGCAGGATCATCTCGCGATCGTAGGCGTTAAGCACCCAGATTAGCCAGCAAACCAGCAGCGAAACCCAGGAGAAACGATGTATCAGCCGCTTTTTTCCACCTTGTTCGCCGGCAGGCGTGTGATTGATTGTTGTCATAGTCGTGTTTACTCCGCGGCGTCGCGACAGCATGATGCGCGCCGCCTGGTGTCAGGGTCCGAGTCAGTTCGCCGGGTATTATTGTTATCGCGGCGAGCCGGAGGTTGGCTTAGCCGGCAAAACGCCGTTCCGCTACGCCGGTCACGCCCAGGTCGTATAGGGCGAACAGGCTGCCGCGCAGCTGATTATCTTCCGGGAAGCGCGGGAGGGGCGGCTGCGCCATTGAGGTGACGTACAGCACGTCGAGGTTTTCGCCGCCGAACATGACGCTGGTCACTTTTTTCACCGGCATCTCAATGATGCGATCGACCTTGCCCTCCGGCGTGTAGCGCACCAGCTTGCCCGCGTAGACCAGCGCGTTCCACAGGTAGCCTTCGCTGTCCACGGTGGCGCCATCCGCCGCGCCGCCTTCGCTGCTATCGACACGGCAAAAGACTCGTTCTGCGGAGAGATCGCCGGTCGCGGTGTTGTAGTCCCAGGCGCAGATTTCGCCTGTCCAGGTATCGGCAAAATAGAACGTCTCGCCGGAGGGGCTCCAGCAGGGGGCGTTAGAGACGATGATATTTTTCTTCAGCACGTGCAGTGACAGATCGGCGTCCAGGCGATATAGCGCGCCGCTCGGCTCCTCTTCACGCATATCCATCGATCCAAACAGAAAACGTCCCTGACGATCGACTTTGCCGTCGTTGAGCCGGTTAAAGGGTCGGTCCGCTTCCGGATGGTGCAGTAGCGTCAGCTCACCGCTGGCGAAGTCGAGCAGATGCACGCCATTCTGTAGCGCCACCACCGCGCCTTCGCCGTTCTGGCGCAGGGCGAACGAGCCAATTTTCTGCCGCACGTCCCAGCTCTTAATCGCGCCGCCCTGCGCGTTACAGGCGAACAGGCGCCCGTCGAGGCTGTCCACCCACCAAAGACGCTGCTGTTCGACATCCCAGACCGGGCTTTCACCGAGTCGAGTTTTTAAATCCAGTAAGACTTCGATGCGCATAAGAACCTCCTGATTACGCTTTTTCGCCGTCGGCTTGTTTTGCCGATGCACTGCCGGGGGATGACGAACTTTTGATGAACACAGACACCAGCGCGCCGACGATCAGTAGCGCGACGGCGAACCATAAGCCGGACGTTGCCGCGCCGGTGCGGTCCTCAAACGCGCCGAGGATAAACGGCCCGAGAAAGCCGCCGCACAGCCCGAGGCAGTTAAGCAGGCCGAAGCTGCCCGCCAGCATATGCCCGCTCATGATCGAGGGGAGCCAGTTAAAGATGATGGATTGCATGGCGAAGAACATGAAGGCGGCCAGCGAGAAGCCAAGCAGCGCCACGCCGTGACCGGCAATTGCGCCAATGGCCATGCCGGTCGCCATGACCAGATATCCAGCCATCAGCATGCTGCGCGAACGCTGCTCCGTCCGGGCGAAACGCGGCAGCAGGATCCCGCCAGCGGCGGCTGCGATCCACGGGATGGCGGTCAGCAGACCGATCTGCAGCGGGGTAAGCTGGCCCCAGCTACCGATGATCCCCGGCAGGAAATAACTCAGGCCGTAAACCGAAAACTGGTGAGTAAAGTAAATCAGCACCAGCAACAAAAACACCCGGGTGGTGAGCGCGCTTTTCAGGGAAAAACGGCTCGGCGTATGGCGCGTCTCCTCGGCTTCTTTCTCCAGTATCGCGTTGATTGCCTGCACGTCGTCGCTGTCCAGCCAGCGGGCGTCAGCCGGTTTATCCGGCAGTCTGCGCCAGACGACGAAAGCCAGCGCTATCGCGGGCAGCCCTTCGATAAAGAACATCCACTGCCAGCCGTGCCAGCCGGACATTCCATCAAGGCTTAATAACAATCCGCCCAGCGGCGCGCCGATAATATTGGCCAGGCAGACTCCCAGCAGGAACAGGCCGGTGGCTTTAGCGCGCTCTTCGCGGCCAAACCAGAGGGTCAGGTAGTAAATAATGCCCGGATAGAGCCCCGCTTCGGCGGCGCCGAGCAAAAGGCGCATCACGTAAAAGGACGTAGGCCCGGTGACAAACGCCATGCCGCAGGAGATGATCCCCCAGGTGATCATGATGCGGGCGATCCAGCGCCGTGCGCCAATCCGGGTTAAAAACAGGTTGCTGGGGATCTCCAGCACCGCGTAGGTGAGAAAAAACAACCCGGCCCCGAGGCCGAATGCGGTTGCGGAAAGGCCGATATCCACCGACATGGTCGCTTTCGCCATGCCAATATTGGTACGATCAATAAAGCTGATGATGTACGCCACGATAAGCAACGGCATCAAATGGCGGTAGATCTTTTTATGGGTGCGCTGTAGCTGCGCCCCGTTTACCGCCTTTTCATTTATTGCGGACATGGTTATTATTTCCCCGTATTCGTGGTCAGAAGCCTTGCCGGGATCGCGTCGATCCCGTTCGTCAGCTCACAGGTTGTCGCCGGGTGCTGACCCGAACGACGCCCGGCCCGAAGCCCCACTTCGGGCCGTCTTTTCCTAAGCGCCTTCGCGCTCGAACAGCATAGAAATCCCCTGGCCGCCGCCAATGCACATGGTGACCAGACCGGTGCGTGCGCCGCTGCGCGCCATTTCATACATCAGTTTGACCGGCAGGATCGCACCGCTGGCGCCCACCGGGTGGCCGAGGGCGATCGCGCCGCCGTTGACGTTAACGCGGGCTGGATCGAGACGCAGATCGTTCATCACCGCCAGCGCCTGGGCGGCGAAGGCCTCATTGAGTTCAATTAAATCGATGGCGTGAACATCCATATTGAGACGGTCCATCAGGCGTCGGGTAGCGGGAGAGGGGCCAAACCCCATAATCTCCGCGCCGCAGCCGGCGACCGCCCAGCCGCGAATCCGCATGCGCGGGGTTAAGCCGCGCTGTTCCGCCTGCTGGCGGGTCATCATCACCAGCGCGGCCGCGCCGTCGTTAATGCCGGAGGAGTTGGCCGCCGTCACCACGCCGTCGGCTTTAAATGCCGGACGCAGCGCGGCGAGCTTTTCGCGCGGGGTGTCGCGCGGGTGTTCATCGGTCGCGAACAGGCGGGTCGCTTTTTTGCCGTCCGGTACCTCAAGGGCCAGAATCTGCTCGCGGAAGCGATCCTCAGCGATCGCCTTCAGCGCCTTCTGCTGGCTCGACCAGGCGAAATCGTCCATCGCTTCGCGAGAGATACCGAAGCGTTGCGCAACGTTTTCCGCCGTGATGCCGTTGTGATAAGGCCCTTCTGGCCAGGTAAGGATGGAGATCAGTCCATCTTCCAGCTCGCCGTGGCCCATGCGATAGCCATCGCGCGCTTTGCGCAGGTAGTAGGGCAACTGAGTCATATTTTCCGTTCCGCAGGCGACGACCACCTCGGCCTGGCCGCTTTGCAGCTGCATCATGCCGTCCGCCAGGGCCTGAAGCCCGGAGCCGCACTGGCGGTTAACCGAATACGCGGTGCTCTCCTGCGGGATCCCCGCCCGCAGCTGGCAGATGCGGGCGATAAAACCGCTTTCGGCGATTTGCCCGACGTTGCCGACGATCGTTTCATCGATATCCTGCGGCGCAAGCCCGGCGCGGGCGATCGCTTCGCGAATAACCGCTGCCCCGAGATCGTGCTGGTGGGTATGCTTAAGACTGCCGTTAAACGTGCCAATAGCGGTACGAACGCCGCTGACAACCACAATATCATTAGCCTGTGTCATCGTTTTTCTCCTTACAGCACCATGCCGCCGCCGACGTTAATCACTTCACCGTTGATATAGCGCGCGCCGTCGGACGCCAGAAACGCCACGCACTCGCCAACGTCTTTCGCCTCCCCGGCGTAGCCCGCAGGGATCTTGTTAATCATGATTTGCCAGACGTTTTCCGGGACGCCGCGCGTCATATCGGTATCGATAAAGCCCGGGCAGATGGCGTTAACCGTGACGCCTTTTTTCGCCAGTTCGCGGCAGGCGGTTTTGGTCATCCCCACCACGCCGGCTTTTGACGCCGAATAGTTGGTTTGTCCGACGTTGCCAAGCCAGCTGGCGGAAGCGATATTGATAATGCGGCCCGCGCCGCGCTCGCGCATGCGGATGGCGGCCTGCTGCATACAGAGAAAAGTGCCCTTCAGATTGACATCGATCACCGTGTCCCAGTCCGCTTCGGAGAGTTTGTGCAGCATGGCGTCGCGGTTGATTCCGGCGTTATTCACCACAATATCCACCGGGCCAAACGCCTCTTCGGCCTGGGAAAACAGCGCTTCGACCTGCGCTTTTTCACCGATATTGCAGTTGATAAACAGCGCCTGTGCGCCCGATTCGCGCAGGGACGCGGCGGCGGCTTCGCCGTGCGCGTCGCGATCGGCGATGATCACTCGCGCGCCTTCCCGCGCAAGCACCTGAGCAATGCCAAAGCCGATACCGCGCGCGGCGCCGGTAACAATGGCGGTTTTACTGGCAAGTTTCATAGCTAATTTCCTTGTGAGTCAGAGGATGAATTCCGGGACAGATGTTCCGCGAGGCCGCAAGGCTGCGGGGTGAACAAGCGACTGTCCATAACCTGAAGATCCGCGGCGATCGCCGGACGAAAATCCATATGCGCCAGGATGTCGCGCTCAAGATCGATACCGGGAGCGATTTCCGTCAGCACCGGCCCCTCCGGGCGCAGTTCGAAAACCGCCCGTTCGGTGACGTAATGCATGGTTTGTCCTTTGGCGCGGGCCAGCTCGCCGTTGTAGGAAACCTGATTCACCCCGGCGACGAATTTGCGTACCTCGCCTTCGCGGCGGATATGCAGGGCCCCTTGTTCACAGGCGATCTCCAGCCCTTTGGCGGTAAAAGAGGAGCAGAACACGACGTGGCGGGCATTCTGGGTGATATCGATAAAACCGCCCGCGCCGGGGCAGGATGCGCCGAGCCGCGTGGCGTTGACGTGGCCGTGCGGGTCCATCTCGCCGGCGCCCATAAAGGTGATATCGACCCCCGCGCCGTTGTAATAGAGCATTTGATCCTGGTGGCTTATCATCGCGCTCAGGTTACGACCGATGCCGAAATCAACGCCGCCCGCCTGCTGCCCGCCGTAGATCCCTGACTCCACGGTGATGGTGACCTGCTCGCCGAGCCGTTCTTCGTGAATGATGGCGCCAATAACATCGTTAGGAATGCCGGTGCCGAGATTGATGACGCAGCCGGGCGTCAGATAGCGGCAGGCAATCCGCCCGATAAGCTTGCGCAGGTCGAGCGGCAGCGGTGCGTTCTGCGCGGCAGGCAGCTGGATATCGCCGCACAGCGCCGGATCGAAGTCCCAGCTGGAGGTCTGGCGGTGATCCATCTGCGGCTCTTCGCATACCACAATGGCGTCGATCAGGTTGCCGGGAACGGTGATGCTTTTCGGATGCAGCGAGCCTTTCGCCACGCGATATTTCACCTGCGCCAGCACCTTCGCCCCATAGCGTCTGGCGGCGAGAACCGCGTGCAGAACTTCCAGCTTCATCACCTCTTCATCGGTCGTGAGGTTGCCCTCTTCATCAGCATGGGTGCCGCGCACAATGACCACGTCCAGAGGAATGGCCGGGTAGAACAGATATTCGTCGCCGCGAAACGTCACGTGCTCGATCAGATCGGGCCGTTCGCGGGTGCGGGCGTTCATCCGCCCGCCTTCCATGCGCGGATCGACAAAGGTACCGAGCCCGACGGGGGAAAGCCGCCCGGTAAGCCCGGCGGCCATCGCGCTATAGAGATGGACGATCTGCCCCTGCGGCAGACACCAGGCTTCCACTTCGTTGTTGTTGATCATCGCCATCCAGCGCGGCGCCAGGCCCCAGTGCGAGCCGATAAGCCGCGTTACCATACCCGGGTGGGCGAAGTGCTGGATGCCGCGCTGGCGATCGCTTTGTCCTGCGGCATGCAGCAGCGTCAGGTCGCGCGGTTCGCCCGCGGTCAGAAAGCGCGCTTCGATAGCGCTTAAAATGGACTCCGCCGCGCCGATAAGCGTCATCCCGACGGTGCAGACGGTGTCGCCGCTGGCGACCCGCTGGGCCGCTTGATGGGCGTCGATAAATTTGCTGCTCACTTTTTATCCTCCGTTGATAGCGTGATGATGGATTCCGCGAGGCGCGTTTTGAGCTGTTGTTTGCTCACTTTTCCGTTATGGGTGCGCGGTAAAACGCGGGTGAAAATAATGCGCGCCGGCAGCTTAAAGCGGGCGATTTTGACCTTCAGCCAGCCGAGGATCTCTTCGCTGGTCAGGTGGTGCTGGCCGTCCGGCACGATAAACGCCACCGGCTCTTCGCCATAGATCGGGCTGGGGGTCGGGATGACGGCAACTTCCCGCACTCCCCGATAGGTAGAGAGAATGTTTTCCAGCTCCAGCGAGTAAATCTTCTCTCCGCCGCGATTGATCATGTCCTTGCTGCGGTCTTTTATGTACAACCAGCCTTCATCGTCGAGATAGCCCAGGTCGCCGGTACAAAACCAGCCCTGCGCATCGCAGCTCGGGCGTCGTTCGCTGTGCTGCCAGTACTCGCGGATCACCACGTCGCCTTTTAGCCAGATATGCCCGATTTGCCCGGCGGGGAGGAGCTGCTGGCGATCGTTGCGGATCGTAATGGCGAGGCCGGGGATCGCCTGGCCCGAACTGCCGCATTTATCGCTGCCCCAGACGTCGCCCGGAAAAATCGTCGCGGGTGAGGTCGTTTCGGTGAGCCCGTAGATCGGCTGAATCGCCGTATGCGGAAACAGGGTTTTTAACTCGTTGATCAGTCCATCGCTCAGGTGGCCCGCGCCGCAGGCAATCGTGCGTAACGCGGGGAAATCGCCTGGATGACTGGCGCTCTGCTCGCGTGCCGCCTGGCAGAGAAGGATAAAGATGGTTGGCGAGCCGTGCAGAAAGGTAATGTTCTGTTCGCGCAGGGTGCCGATCACCTGCGGGGCGTTGAACCGGTGCTGCAGCCAGATGCTCGCGCCGAGGCTAATAAACAGCGCCAGCAGCGCCGACAGGCCGGTGATGTGATAGATAGGTACCGCCAGAATGGTGCTATCCGCGGCGGTGAGATTCAGTTTTTGCGTATAGGCGTCAATCGCGCAGAGCAGGTTATTGTGCGTGATAATCGCCCCTTTCGGTTCTCCGGTGGTACCGGAGGTGAACATCATCACCGCCGTATCGTCGCGGTTAACCGGGACCGGCTGGCGGGTCAGCGGTTCGGGAAGGGTGAGCGCCTGCCATTCGCTGAGCGAAACCGCGCGCGCGTCGGGGGTGTTTTTCAGCCAGTCCTGCACGGTCGCATCGAACAGCACGACCCGCGGGGCGATATGGCCCACCAGCTCCTCGCTTTCGGCCTGCTTAAGCTTCGTGCTGAAAGGCACCACTTCGATGCCCAGACCAAGCGCGGCAAAAAGGACTTCGCAAAATGCGGGATGATTCCCCCAGGCCAGCAGGATTCGATCGCCTTTGCGCAGCGACCAGACCTGGTCAAGCTGCGCCATCGCTCGCTGTACCCGCAGGTGAAAATCGCGGTACAGATAGCGCCGATCCTCAAACGCCAGCGCCAGGGCATCCGGGCTGCGGGCGGCGCTGTGTCTCAGGGCCTGGTACAGATTCTGGAAGTCGGCGGAGGTGCTGCTCATTTGTCTCTCCTGATATTGCGTATTGACTGGAAGTAGTCTGGGGAAATTCAGGAGAGGAAATTGCCGAATGGCTCACAATAGAAAATCAACAAAACAGAAGCAATTTTGTAACATTGCACAATAGGCAGGAGAGGCCGGTTGGGGGAGAGAAAATCTGGAAGCAGACAGGCTTTTGTAAAGCCTGATGAAGCCCACTTTTAGACCCGTGTTAACCGGGCCTAAAAGGGAGAAGGGGATCAGCCCGGCCGTTTAGCGTTTAAAGGCATCGAACTCGAGCCGTTCGCCATCGGGGCCGCGAATAAGCAGGAAGCGCACATTTTCTTCCTCAATCGGCCCTTCATCGAGCGGATAACCGAGCGCTGCCAGCCGCTGCTGCACCGCATCCAGATCGCTGACTTCCAGCGCCAGATGATCGATACCGCAGCGAGGGGCGTCAAAAGGCGTTCCTTCGGGAAGCTGGTACAGCTCGAGGACGGCGCCCGCCATTTCAAGAAACGCGACTTCAATAGCGCCCTGCGGCGACGGTTTGCTAAACCGCTGCTGGCGCTGAAAGCCCAGCGGTTCATAGAAGGCAAGCGAACGCGTTAAGTCGCTGACCTGATAGCCAATATGAGCAATCGTGTTGATCAGTTCGCGCATGTTATACCCCCTTACGCACGCACCAGAAGCCGTAGAAAGCGACATACACAAAGCACACAAGTGGGGCGATAAAGGCGATTTGCATATTGCCGCCGTTCATATCCGAGATAATGCCCATCACCAGCGGAATAACGGCCCCGCCGATAATCGACATCACCACGATCGAGCCTGCGGTCTGGGTATCTTTCCCCATCCCTTTGATGACCAGGCCAAAGTTCGTCGGCCAGCATGGCGCCATACAGAAGCTGACCAGAATGAGCGCATAGACCGCCAGCATTGAACTGCTGAATACGGCAACCAGTAAAAGGGCGGTGGCGGCCAGGGCAAAGGTACCGAGCAGCAGCGCCGGGTTCAGGCGGTTCATCAACCAGGTGGCCACGGTTTTACCCACGGCGTAAATCACCAGAGAAGCCAGCAGCCAGTAAGTCGCGGAGTGCTCGCTGGTGCCCTGCTGCACGAGCTGCACAAAGCGAATCGTGAAGCTCCATACGCCAACCTGGGCGCCGACGTACAAAAACTGAGACAGGATCCCGAGGCGAAAGCGCGGGATGGCAAACAGGCGTTTCAGCGTAGGCCCCATGCTTTCCGTCGGGAGCTGTTGCTGCTGAGAGGGCGTGCCCTTGCAGGATGGGAATTTAATAAACACGAACACCAGCGCCAGCACCACCAGCACGGAGCCGATAATCAGATAGGGCCCGACCACCTGCCCGACCATCTGATGGCGCGCGGCGTCCGCGGCGGCGGCGGGCATCGCCAGCAGCTGTTCATGGCTTGGATCGTTTTCGCCGAAGACCATCACCTGGCCAATCAGCACGCCGGAAATCACGCCCAGCGAGTTGAAGATCTGCGAAAAGTTAATGCGCTGGGTGGAGGAGTGGATCGGGCCCAGCAGGCTGGAGTAGGTGTTTGCCGAGGTTTCCAGAAAAGAGAGTCCGCAGGCGATCACCCCCAGGCAGGCGAGGAACGCGCCGTAGGTCATGATCTGCGCGGCCGGAACGAACAGGAAACAGCCGAGGGCGTACAGGCACAGCCCAATAATAATCGCCGCTTTATAGGAATAACGCTTAATCAGCGCCGCCGCAGGCAGGGCGACAAAGAAGTAGCCGAGGAAAAAAATCGACTGCACCAGCGCCGTCTGGGTATCCGTTAAATCGAAGCCCTTTTTAAACTGGGCGATCAAAATATCATTCAGGTTGCCCGCCATCCCCCAGAGCGCAAACAGGCAACAGACCAGTAAAAATTGCAGCCAGGGGGTGTGCGGTAAATACGCGCTGGTGTCCAGTTTTTCATTGTGGACCGCCGCTTTATCGACCTTATCCGTGATTAGCGTACTCATTGAGCTATCCTCTTAATGGTTTTTATACAGTAGGGTTTAAGCCATTTCATAATCAGAGGCGGCACGTAAAAGCCGTTCTCGTGCCTCCTGGTAATCCGGTAAAGATGATGCGCCCTGCTTTTCGACGCTGACGGCGGCGTAGGCCGCCGCAAATCGGGCCGCGACATGCAGCGGCTCGCCGCAGGCCAGACGCGCCGCCAGCGCGCCGTTGAAAGCATCGCCCGCGCCAGTGGTATCGCGGGGATGAGAAGGAAAGCACGGAACAGGGGATTTCACGCCCTGCTCGCTCAGCAGGGCGCCCTTTGCGCCGAGGGTGATAATGACGTTGCGCGCGCCCTGGGCATGCAGCGCATCGGCGGCCTCGGCCGCGGCCGCCAGAGAGTCAACCCGGCGCCCGGTCATTAACCCGGCCTCTGTGGCGTTCGGCGTGAGCAAATCCACTTTGCTTAGAAAGGCGTGCTCAACGGGCTGCCAGGGAGCGGGATTGAGCACCAAGAAGGCCCCGGCTGCTTTCGCGGCGTCAACGACCTGTTCAATGGCGGAAAGATTATTCTCCAGCTGAACCAGCACCACATCCGCGCAGCCGATAGCGGGAATGCAGCTGGCGATTTCATCATCGGTCACCGTCATATTCGCGCCGGGGTCGACGGCAATCATGTTTTCGGCATCGTTGCCGGCCACATAAATCAGCGCATTGCCGGTGGGAACGTCTTCGGCGACCAGCAGCGTCACGGCGTTAAACCCCACGCTCTTCAGATGACGACGGGCAAAATGGCCGAAGGTATCATTGCCAATCTTGCCGATATAGTGGACATTCGCCCCCGCTTTTAGCGCGGCGGTGGCCTGGTTCGCCCCTTTTCCGCCGGCGCTGGTCATGCTCCCGCAGGCCACTAACGACTCGCCCGGCACCGGAAAGCGCTCCACTCTGGCCACCATGTCGAAATTGAATGAACCAAAAACACAGACTTTTCCTGACATCATTCGCTCCTTTATACGTGCTCGGGGGAGTGCAGCGCGGCGGACAGATCCCGGGACATTTTTTCCCAGGCCTGCTCGAGCGGCATATCCGGGCGGAATAAACCGCTGCTGCCCATCACCAATACCTGCGCCCCGGCTCCCAGCAGCTCACGGTAGGTGCTGCGGTTGCATGAGCCGTCGACTTCCAGCAAGAAGTTGAGGCTGCGGCTCTCTTTTAGCTGATGAAGCTGCGCAATTTTGGCGGTCATTTCGGGAATAAACGGCTGACCGGCATAGCCCGGATCGACGGTCATCACCGTGACCTTATCGAGCAGATGCAGATAGTGCTGGATGCTCTCAACCGGCGTGGCGGGATTAAGCACCATCCCCACCTCTTTCCCCGCCTGGCGAAGCATATTGATGACCCGAAAAGCTTCGCGGCAGATGGTTTCCGGATGCAGGGAAATGGCGTCTGCTCCGGCTTCTATCAGCGCCGGGATAAACGGGGCGGGCTCTTCGACCATCAGGTGGACATCGATGGGAAGCGACGTATAGGGCCGAATCTGCGCCACAAAGCTGGCCGATAGCGCCAGGTTTTTCACATAGTGCCCGTCCATCACGTCGACGTGCAGCCTGTCGGCTTTGCCGTTTAAAAAGTGCAGCTGTTCCGCCAGCTTCATCATGTCCATACACATGAGCGAGGGAGAAAGGTAATAACGCATAAGGCCTCTTTTATTCCGGTAGTGGCTGATTTCAGGCAAAGTCTGGCCCTGCCGCGGGAAGCAGCGTTTCGACAATGCGCGTAGTCACCGTCACGTCATGACGGCGTACTCAGGCGATCTGTAGCCCGACGTTATGCCAGGTCATCTCTTTTTCCAGCAGCGGATCGACAAACTTTTCGGTGATTAAACAGTCCAGCTCGCCCAATCCGCCGATCCGCGCGACGCCTGTTCGCCCCAGCTTGCTGCCGTCGACCAATGCCACGGTCTGACGGGCGGCCAGCATCATCTGTTTCAACAGGGCGGCATGGGCTTCCGTACCCGCATATAAACCGCTATCGCGCTCCAGACCCTGGCAGGAGAAAAAGAGCGTATCGACGGCGTACTCGCGCAGCGTTCGTGAGGCGGTTTCACCGAAGAACGACTCCTCGGTCGGGGAAAAATCGCCCCCCAGTCCCACGAGATGCAACGAGCGTCTGCTCATCAGCGTTTGCAAAATGCGGATAGAGGGCGTGATAACCGTTAGCGCCATCTCCGGCATCTGCCGGGCCAAAAACCAGCTGGTGCTGCTGCCGTCCAGGACGATGGTCTGTCCCGGCTGGAGACACTGCAGCGCTTTGCGGGCAACGCGCATTTTTCCTTCGCTGTGCAGCAGCGTTCTCTGCTGAAAGCTTCCCTGGCTATCTTCGACCGGCAGGGCGGGAGACGCCGCTCGGATCGCCGGCAGCGGGTTCTCCGCCGCCAGCGCTCCGCCATGGCTCCGATTTAAAATCCCTTTCCGTTCCAGCTCGCTCAGATCGCGGCGAATCGTTTCCCTGGAGACCCGAGTCGCTTGCGCAATCTCATTCACCCGCATCACGCCGCGTTGGCCCAGCAGTTCAACAATCAAACGATGACGTTCCAGCGGCAACATAGCTCTCTCCTGAAGTACATAATCAGATTACCTTTCCCTTGCGCAGGGCGTTGAGACCTCCGGAATATCCGGCGAAGGCGACCGTTTTGTCGCCGGTCAATGTGACAGCGTACGCATTTTGGCGTCATATCCGGCAGCGGTTTCGCTCTCTCGCCCGTTATTCAGGCATAAACAAAAACAAACAAAAATAAATGCAATATTGCCTTTGCGCCCGTTTATGCCCGTTTGCGCCCGTTCATCAAGGGCATCGTTCATTTCTTGCCTGCTAATTAAAAGCAAATGAAAATAAAAAAATGCTAATTTGATCACGTTATTTTCATTTGATGCGTTTTTAAATGGATTTAAGCCGATTAAGAGCATTAAATGAAAGCAACTAAAAACAAAGAGCAGGATAAAACCATGAATGAAACAACCCGTCGTTTTGCACGTTTAGTCGACCTGAGCGCAGTCCAGGCCACCAGTACCGAAGCGGACGTTCGCGCCTGCGCCGAGCTGGCAACCCGATACAACATTATTTCCGTCCACGTTCTGCCCTGCTGGACGCGTTTTCTCAGTACGTTGCTGCCGCAGCAGGGGACAGGAGAGGTGATGATTGGCGGGCCGGTCGGCTTTCCCGGCGGCGGGCATGCGACTGACACCAAGGTTCAGGAAGTGCGGCAGCTGATTGCCGATGGCGCCCGCGAAGTGGATATGGTGGTGAATATCGGCAAAGTGTTATCCGGCGATTATGACTATGTGCGCGAAGATTTGCGCCGCGTGGTGGAGGCCGCCGCGCCGGTACCGGCGAAGGTGATCCTCGAAACGCACTATCTCAATGAGGAGCAGATTCGCCGCGTGTGCGATATCGCCGTAGAGGTGGGGATGAAGTGGGTCAAAACCTCCACCGGCTGGGCGCCGACCGGCGCGACGGTGGAAAAAGTCAGCATTATTGCCGACCAGCTTAAAGGACGAATCGATATCAAAGGCGCCGGGGGGATTCGCGATCTGGCAACGGTGCGCGCCCTGTACCAGCTTGGCGTCCGCCGCTTTGGCATGAGCCATGGCGCGGTCACAAAGGTGCTGGCTGAACTGGAGCAGCACCCGGAACGCTTTCCCGAGCTGAACGCCGATTAAACTGAGAGACCGCGGGCCTGATGGCCCGCCTTAAGACGTCACCGGAGTCAGTGATGAAAGATAAAATACTCACGATTGATGTTGGCACTGGCAGTACCCGCGCCGCTCTTTTGCGCGTTGACGGCACGATGGTCGGCTTTGCGCAAAGAGAGTATGAACAGACCACGCCGCGTGCGGGTTGGTCAGAACAGTCCCCGTCTTTATGGTGGCAGGCCGCCTGCGACTGCATACGCGAGGTGCTTTACCGCTATCCTGAAACGGCTGCGCAGATTGCGGTTATTGGCGCCTGCGGGCAGATGCACGGCACCGTCCTGCTGGACGATCGCGGCGAGCTGGTGGAGGACAGGGCGCTGCTGTGGAATGACAAGCGCAGCCAGCCGCAGGTGGAAGCTTTTACCGCGCGCGAAGGGCGGGAAACGTGGCTGGCGCATTTAAATAATCCGCCCGCGGCGGCCTGGCCCGCTTTCAAATTAGCCTGGTGGCGTGAACATCATCCGGAGCGCTGGCCAAAGCTTGCCAAGGTGTTGATGCCGAAGGACTATATTAATTTCATGCTGACCGGCGCCCTGGCGACCGACTATAGCGAGGCGTCCTGCTATTTCCTGATGGACAGCGAAACCCGCGCCTGGTCTTCGCAAGCCTGCGAAACGTTTGGCCTGCGGGTCGATCAGCTACCGGACCTCAAACTTTCCAGCGACATTATCGGCCAGGTAACCCCACGCGCCGCCGGCCTGACGGGCCTGCCGCCAGGGATCCCGGTGGTTGCCGGTACGTCGGACATGGCGGCCTCTCTGCTGGGCTCGGGAGTATATGAGCCGGGGATGGCGTCCGACTCCACCGGCACGTCAACGCTGATCACCGTAGTGTCGCCGCGGCCGTTACGCCACCCGCTGGTCAATAACCTTCATCTGGCTAACGCGGCCTGGGGCGGATTTACGATTCTCGACGCCGGCGGCGATGCCGTCCGCTGGGCGCGGCTGGCGCTTGCCGATAACCAGATTACCCACCCGCAGCTTTTGCAGGAAGCGGCGGCGGTGCCGGCCGGTGCGGAAGGGCTGCTCTTTCTTCCCTATCTGACGGGAGAGCGCCTGGCCGAACATACGAATTCGCGGGCGCAGTTCTTCGGCCTGCAGCGCAAGCATCGCCGCGGTCATTTATTCCGCGCGGTCCTGGAAGGGGTGGCCTTTGCGTCCTGGCGCAATCTGCGCCAGCTGCAGGCGTGCGGGCAATATCCGCAACAAATGATCGCTTCCGGAGGCGGCGCGCGCAGCCCGCTGTGGCTTGAAATCAAAGCCGCGGCGTACAATCTTCCGATATTATCTACGCGCAATCAGGAGAATGGCGTCACCGGATGCGGTATTATCGCCGGGGTTGGCGCGGGGCTGTACGCGGATTTTGCCAGCGGCGTGAGGCAGACGGTGCAGTTCGATAAGCTGATTTCGCCGGATCCCCGTCTGCGGGATTATTACCACGCCTGCAGCGAGCTTTTTGATACGCTCTACCGGCAATCCGCCGCCTTATACGACAGGCTGGATGCCCTGAGCGCAGGACCCGAGTGATAAGCAACGGTAAGCCAGCGCCGCGTCGCGCGTAACGTGCCGTAAATAAGAGAGAGGCAGAATGTTTGCAGAAGAAAGACAGGAGAAGTTGCTCAGTATTCTCAGGGAAAAACGCAAAGTGGCTGTTTCTGAGATGTGTGACGTCTTTAATGTATCTGGCGCCACCATTCGTGCCGATCTCCGCCAGCTGGAAGAGGAGGGACTGCTGACCCGTACCCACGGCGGCGCCGTCCTTCGCACGCGGGCGAGCTTTGAACAGGCGTCGGACGCGCGTGAAATTGTCAACCTCAGCGCGAAAGAGCGGATCGGCCAGCGCGCGGCGGCGCTGGTTGAGGATGGCGACATTATCGTGCTGGATACCGGCACGACGACCCTGCATATCGCGCGCAATATTCGCGACCGACAAAACGTCACGGTGGTCACCAACGATTACCAAATCGCCCGCGAGCTGGAAGCCAGCCCCTCTATTCAAACCATTCTGCTGGGCGGGATCGTGAAGAAGGGATACCACTGCGTGGTGGCGATCAACGGACGCTCTATTCTTGATACCCTGAACGTCGATAAAGCGTTTATGGGCGCCAATTCGCTGTCGCTGAAACACGGCGCCTGCGTGGCCGATATCATGCTGGCAGAAACGAAACGCGGCATGGTTGAACACGCCAGCCAGGTGATTATCGTCTGCGACTACAGCAAGCTGAATAATACCTCGCTTGCCCAGTTTACCGCCGCGGATCGGATTGATACCGTGGTGGTCGATCGTCTGCCCGATGACGTTCAGGCGTATCGTAATGCCGGCATTCAGGTGATCTCCCTGGATGAAGAGGCGCACCTCTAGCGTTCTGTTCCGGCAGCGGTGCACCGATCCGGAGTACTACGGTAAAGGGCTCGGTATTGCGCCGCGTATCAACCCGGCGCTGGAGAAAGTGATGGCTTCTCCCGAATATAGCGCAATTAAAGCGCGCTGGATTAAAGCGTCGTTGATAGTGGCGTACAGGAAAGATACCCCCTAAAGGGTATAGCCCCTCAAACGTTCCTGTATGCCATTGGGATCATCGGCTTATCCGTCAACGAACAAACGGGTTACTGGTTTTCTCCCTTTTTAAAAGTTTTCAATACATTATGCGCGTAGCTAATATAATTCTTAGCGCGCGGACATTTAAAATGTAACGCGAAACTTCTGAAAAACATGCCCAATGAAATAAAAAGTGGATTTTATTTCAATCTTTATGTCAGAATCGCTTTATGGCAGTAAAAACCATATTTTATATATTGTCATTATGCAAGCCATAATGAGCGGATACTACCCAACGCTACAGAAATAACATTCTGAGGCGTTGTCTGATTATTCGCATGGAGAATTATCGTGATGCTATCCTGTCTTAAAAACCTCGCTGGTGATTATATAGGATATAAATCATATGGCAGGAAGAATAAATGAGTTCGATGACAAATAGCCTGGAAAGATTAAGGAAGGAAAAGGAGGAGATAAAGCGACAGCGGCGTGAATTTAAAATAAAATTCGTGTGCTTATATGTCTCAATATTGTCACATCTGAAAGCAAATCCTGATAATAAAGTTACCAAGGGTTCTTTTGGCGATGCCAAAAAAATCACTGTGGCAAACGATGGTTTCTTTTTTGATATTAGTTTCAAATATGACTACGCAAGAAATAAAGTGCGGATTATTGTATCTGAAGAAAGCCTGTCGCTGAAAGTCAGGCTCACCCTGCGGCTGACGGCATCAAAAGCGAAATGGCGCATTGTAAAAATATCCCATAAAAAGTTTAAGTATATTTTTAGAGTCATGAAGCCTCAGCTGATTGAGGAGCTTATCGTCTTTTTGATCCGCTATCTGTAGATATCTCCTCTCCGTCAATGGGCCAATGAGCCGGGATGCTCGCTTCGATCGTTCTTCCGGCTGCAGGTTGGATATTCCCTGCCGCGAGTTCCTCCTGGTTTGAGTCGATGAGAATGTCATTAAACGGCATTACTCAATAAAGCCCCCATTAATGCTGTTTTTTCCCGCTTTTACCCCTTTTATCGCCCGGGTTTTCTGGCGGGATGAGGTTGCCAGGGTAATTTCTTAACTCATTGTAAATAAATGAAAAATTATCATTTTTGTCATGAATGCCTCTGTCAATCACATTTCCTCTCTCGCCAACTTTAAATCTGTAAAAGTAGACGTTTGTCGACTTTTCATCTAAAAAGTTGGGGGAAGGGACTAGACAGGACCATTATTAGGTTATCAAATGGTTAAATTACGTCACATTAAATGTGAATGATTGGCCTTGTGTATAAAAGGCCAACACGCTTTCCGCTGCGTTAAAGCGCTGCGGACATCTTTGGGAGAAGTTATGCATTCCTCTGTTAATAAAAATGAAACTCGGACCTTTTTTGGTCATCCTTACCCCCTCGGTTCGCTGTTTTTCACCGAAATGTGGGAACGGTTCTCGTTTTACGGTATTCGACCATTACTGATCCTGTTTATGGCGGCCACCGTCTATGACGGCGGGATGGGGCTGGCGCGCGAGAACGCGTCGGCCATTGTCGGGATCTTTGCCGGGACCATGTATCTTGCCGCGCTGCCCGGCGGCTGGCTGGCGGATAACTGGCTCGGGCAACAAAAGGCGGTCTGGTACGGCTCGATTCTGATCGCCCTCGGCCATCTCTCCATCGCGCTGTCGGCGGTGATGGGGGATAGCCTGTTCTTTATCGGTCTGATGTTTATCGTGCTCGGTTCCGGCCTGTTCAAAACCTGTATTTCGGTGATGGTCGGTACGCTGTACAAGAAAGGCGATGCGCGCCGCGACGGCGGCTTCTCGCTGTTCTATATGGGCATCAACATGGGGTCGTTTATCGCCCCGCTGATCTCCGGCTGGCTGATTAAATCTCACGGCTGGCACTGGGGCTTCGGCATCGGCGGCATCGGGATGCTGGTCGCGCTGATTATCTTCCGCGTCTTTGCCGTTCCGGCGATGAAACGCTACGACAGCGAAGTCGGCCTCGATTCCACCTGGAACAGCCCGGTAGTGAAACGAAACGGCGTCGGCGCATGGCTGCTGGCGCTGACGGTCGGCGTGGCGGTTATCATCGCGTTGATTGCCCAGGGCGTTATCGTGATTAACCCGGTGGCGGTCGCCAGCGTGCTGGTCTACGTGATTGCGGCGTCGGTGGTGCTCTATTTTATCTACCTGTTCGTCTTCGCCGGACTGAGCCGCAAAGAGCGCGCCCGCCTGCTGGTATGCTTTATCTTGCTCATCTCCGCCGCCTTTTTCTGGTCGGCGTTTGAGCAGAAACCGACCTCGTTTAACCTGTTCGCTAACGACTATACCAACCGTATGCTCGGCTCCTTCGAGATCCCGGCGGTGTGGTTCCAGTCGATCAACGCCCTGTTTATTATTTTGCTGGCACCGGTATTCAGCTGGGCATGGCCTGCGCTGGCGCGCAAAAACGTCCGTCCGAGCAGCATCACTAAGTTTGTTATCGGTATTTTATGCGCGGCGGCGGGCTTTGGCCTGATGATGCTGGCGGCGCAAAACGTCCTGAGCAACAACGGCGCGGGCGTTTCGCCGATGTGGCTGGTGGGCAGTATTCTGATGCTGACGCTGGGGGAGCTGTGCCTTAGCCCGATTGGCCTGGCGACCATGACCCTGCTGGCGCCGGAAAGAATGCGCGGCCAGATGATGGGGCTGTGGTTCTGCGCAAGCGCCCTGGGTAACCTGGCGGCGGGCCTGATTGGCGGCCACGTGAAGGCCGATCAGCTGGATATGCTGCCTGACCTGTTCGCACGCTGCTCCATTGCGCTGCTGATCTGCGCCGCGGTGCTGTGCCTGCTGATTGTTCCGGTTCGCCGGATGCTGGAAAACACCCGCAGCGACAAGCCGCAGGAGCCCGCGGCTAACGCGTAATCCCGCAAAAACCCGGCGCGTTCTGCGCCGGGTTTATCCCTTAACGGTAAACAATACCGCCATCGATCAGAATCGACTGACCGGTAACATAATCGGAGTCCGGGCCTGCCAGATAAGAGACCAGGCTTGCCACATCGTCCGGCGTTTCGGCGCGGCCAAGGGCGATACCTTCCACGTATTTTTTATAGGTTTCGCCCACCGGCGCACCGGTAATGTCGGCGAAGCGCTTATCGATCTCGGTCCACATTCCGGTTCCCACAATCCCCGGACAGTAGGCGTTAACCGTGATGCCGCGGCTGGCGTACTCTTTCGCCGCTGCCTGCGTCAGGGCGCGTACGGCAAATTTCGTGGCGGAATAGACGCCCAGCAGCGCGAAACCATCATGACCGGCGATAGAGCAGGCGTTGATGATTTTCCCTTTCTGCTGACGATCGATGAATTTTTTCGCCGCCGCCTGAATGCCCCACAGGGTACCCTGAACGTTGATGCGCATGATGCGGTCCACTTCTTCAGGCGTCACATCGGCCAGCGCCTGAACCTGGGCGATCCCGGCGTTGTTCACGATAATATCAAAGCCGCCCAGCTGTTTTTCCGCTTCATCAATGGCGGCGTATACCTGCGCGCGGTCGGCGATGTTAGCGACGAAGGTGGCCGCTTTGCGCCCCAGCGCTTCCACTTCGGCGGCGACGGCGGCAATCCCTTCCGGGTTCACGTCGACCAGCATCAGCGACGCGCCGTCTTTAGCCAGACGCAACGCGATACCGCGACCAATGCCCTGACCGGCGCCGGTCACCAGCGCAACTTTATTTTCGATAGCCATGTCTGTACTCACCTTGTACTGATTAATAAACCAGGGAGGCCCGCGGCCGATGTCGTCGTAGCCGCTGCGGCGAATGGCACTACTCTATCGGGCGCAATAAGCGTGGCCTACCCCCCTGATGGGGGGGATAATGAGCGTACGGACTGGATTTAAGGAGTAATCGCGGTATGGCTTTTTTACCCTCGGCGGATGATTCACTGACAGCGTTTGTTCATCAGGAACCTTTACGTTTCACCGGGACGCTGCCGCTTATCTCCACGCGCTTTACGCCGCCCCGTACGCCGGAAAGCCTGCTGTCGCGGGAGCGCCTGCTGCAGCGCCTCGACGGCGCCGTCTCCCGCCGTTTAACCCTGCTGCGCGCGCCCGCCGGGTTTGGCAAAACCACCCTGCTGGCGCAGTGGTACCGGCACCGCCTTCGACAAGGGGATGCGCTGGCCTGGCTGAGCCTTGAAGAGGACGACAACGCGCCGCTGCTGTTTATGCGCTATCTACAGGAGGCGCTGCGGCCGCTGTGGCAGGGGTGGAGCCCGTCGTTTCTGCATCTGTTACAAGGTGAGCTTCCGGCCGAGCTCCCCCTGTTCTTTGCTGAGCTTGTTAATCAGCTTAATCAGTGCCCGCACCCGCTGTACCTGATCCTCGACGACTATCAATGCATCAGCGACCCGGCGATTCATCAGGGAATGAGCTGGCTGCTGCACCATGCGCCGCCGGCGCTGCATCTGCTCATCGGTAGCCGTAGTCAGGCGCCTTTAGCCCTGAGCCGTCTGCATATGCAGGACCAGCTGCTGGAGGTCGATGACCCGGAGCTGCGCTTTAACCCCAGCGAAGCCCGCGCTTATTTCGCTGGCGCGTCGGGGCTGGATCCGCAGGCGATCCCCCGGCTTATCGCGCTCACACAAGGGTGGGTCGCGGGAATGAAAATGGCCGCGCTCTCCCCGGACGCGTCTACGGCGATGGGCTTCGGCGCCGGCTCGCGGTCAATCTCCCGCTATCTGGATGAAGTGATTTTCGCGCCGCTGCCGCCCGAAGTATTCGACTTCCTGCTGCATACCTCCGTGCTTAATCGCCTGCATCCGGATCTGTGCGATGCCGTCTGCGGCCGCCATAACGGCGGCGAGATGCTGAGGTGGATAGCGCAGCACAATCTGTTTCTTTCCGCGCTGGACGACAGCGGCCGCTGGTTTCGCTATCACCCGCTGATGCGCGACGCGCTGCTGCATCGCCTGCGCCACGGCGGGGATATTGATATTCGCCAGCTGCACGATCGCGCCAGCGCCTGGTTCGCCTCGCAGCAGCTGTGGGCCGAGGCGATACGCCATGCGCTGGCCGCCGGAAAATCGGCGGCCAGGGATGCGGAAGCGGGCGCGCAGTCTCTGGCGGAGGAGGGGGATATCGATACCCTGGTGCAGTGGATACGCTACCTGCCAGCCAATCTCGACCCGTCGCGCATCGAGCTTCAGCTTAACCTGGCCTGGGCGCTAGCCCACCGCTTCCGGTTCAGCGACGCTCGCCAGCTGCTCGACGCCATTGAGACGCAATCGGCGGCACATGGCGGGGCGCTGGCCCACAGCTCGTGGGTGAAGCTGCGGGTCGTTCGCGCGATCTGCGAAGCCTTTGCTGACAATATTGCCCGCAGTATCGCTATTGTCGAACCGCTGCTGCGCGAGGTGCCCTGCGGCGATATCTGGGTTGATGGCCTGGTGTGCAACATCCTCAGCTACTGCCATCTTGCGGACTCCCGGCCGCAGCAGGCGCTGGAGGTACAGCAGCGGGTATCCGGCGTCAGCGTTGCTAACCGCAACCTGTTCGTGACGGTCTACCGGGCCTTTGTCATGGCGCAGAGCTATTTGCGCCAGGGGAATCTCGCCGAAGCGGAACGTCAGGCCGCGGGGGCGCTGCGCTATGCGGAGCAGCATACCGGCGAGAACGCCAGCAGCGGCGCTACCCTGGCGCCCATTCTCGCCGAGATCGCCTGGGAGCAGGGGAAGGGCGAGCAGGCGCAAAGCCTGCTGGTTCCGCGTCTGGAGACCATCGACAACTTCTGTCCGCCCGACGGCCTTAGCCGCGGCTATATCATCCTGGCCCGTCAGGCCCGTGAAATGGGGAGACTGGCGGAAGCCGAATCACTATTACTGCACGCCGAAGGGCTGGCGGCCCAGCGCGGCTGGCTGCGGGCACAGGCTCCGCTGCTGGCGGAGCGGATTGCCGTTGCCCTTCACGCGGGCGACAAACTGGCCGCCGACGCGCTGCTGCTTCGCCTGCAGACCCTTAGCCAGACGGAGGCTGCCGGCGGATATATCGCGCTCAGCCAGAGCCGTCTCCTTATCGCCGCCGGCGAACCGCAGGCCGCCGCCCGGCTGTTGGATACGCTGGCCGGCGTGCGGGAAACCAGCGGCGAGTGGCTATTCGCCGTGCGTTTGCGGCTCAAACAGGCGCTTGCCCTCTGGCGTGCCGGCGAGCGGGAGCAGGCGATGGCTGTCTGCCGACCGGCGCTTGCGCGCGCGCTGCGTCAGGGGCTGTGGCGCAGCCTGCTGGAGGGGAGGGAAGAGATGGCTGCGCTGCTGGCGGAGATGCACAAGCGCGGCGCGGCGGATGATGCGCTGACCGCCGATATCGTCGCTTTGCTGTCCCGCTTCGCCGCCGCCGGTATCGTGATTGATACGGCGCGTCCGCAGCCGCCCGCGCTGCGGCTGACTGAACGGGAGCAGCAGACCCTGCGTTTGATTGCCAACGGCCATTCCAACAAGGGCGTCGCGCGCGAGCTGGGCATTTCGGCGGAAACCGTCAAATGGCACCTTAAGCAGCTGTATGAAAAGCTGCAGGTGAAGGGGCGCATCCAGGCGGTAAACCAGGCGCGCGAATGGCGCCTGTTAAGCTAGCGCGATGGGGCGTTCTCGCTCAGCGCCGGGCCGCGATAATCGCCGCCCAGCGCTTTAATCAAGGTGATATCGGTGCTGAGCTGCTGGGCCTGGATATCCAGCAGCAAAAGCTGCTGCGCGATGGCCGGGCGACGCGCCTCCTGCGCCGCATAGTAGCTGACCAGCCCGCGCTGATGGTGCGCGCTGGCGCTGCGGGTGGTCACCATCGCCGCCGTCACTTTCTGCTGCTGCAGGGCGGCCTGCTGGTTCAAATCGTTCAGCTGGCTCGAGCTAATCGCCACGTCGCGCACCGCGTCCAGCACCGCCTGGTTGTACTGCTTAATCAAAATATTGCTCGCCGTACGCGTCGATTTCAGGTTGGCGTTTAAGCGCCCGCCGTCAAACAGCGGTAAATAGAGCCCCGGCAGTATATTGATCTGCTGGAATGAGGACTTAAACAGATCGCCGACGCTCAGCGCGTTGTAGCCCCAGAAGGCCTTGATATCAAAGTGCGGGTAAAAGGCCGCTTTTGCCGCGTCCACCTGGCTCATGGAAGCGCTAACGTAGCCGCGCAGCGCCTGCAGGTCCGGGCGGCGGGCCAGCAGCTCAAACGAGAGCGAGTCCGGGAGCGTTTCCTGCAGCGTCGGCAGCGCCACGGGGTGAATCTCCGGCATGCTATGCGCATCGGCGCCGATCAGCGCCCGCAGGGTTTCCCGGTACTGCGTCAGCGTCCCCTGCGCCGTAATCACCTGCTGCTGCGCCGCCAGCAGCTCCGCCTGGGCATTGGCGACATCGACGCTATCCTCGACGCCGCGCGCGGTACGATGCTCGTGCGCCTGCACCGAGAGGCGGGCGATAGCCTCCAGCTGGTTGAGTAATTCGATTTTCTGAAAAGTTGCCTGCATCGCGAAATAGAGCTGAGCCACGCTGCTGGCGAGATCCAGCTCGATACCGGCGGTCTCCGCCTGGCGGGCATTCTTTTCGCCAATCGCGGCGACGACGCGGGCGCGGTCGGCGCCCCATAAATCGATATTCAGCGTCGCTCCGACGCCGACCGTATTCAGCGTGTACCAGGGGCCGTTTTTATCCACCGGCAGGGAGAAGGAGTAGGGCCAGGTAAACTGTTTATTGGTCACCCGCAGGCGGTTTTGCGCCGCCACGGCGGTGGCCTGAACGCCCATTGCCGACTGCGCCAGCTCAACCGTGGACTGCGATTGCGAAATACGCAGCCGCGCCGCCTGCATAGTAGGAGAGTTCTGCAGCGCGCGATTAACCAGCATATTGAGCTGGGGATCCTGATAGCCTTCCCACCACCGCGCCGTCGGCCAGCCGCTGTTCGCCAGGTGGATCACCTGCGCCAGCTCGGCCTGCTGCGGGTTGACCAGCGGTACCTGGCCGGGATCGTCCTGAATTAACGCGCAGCCGGCTAATTGCGTGAGGGCGAAGGCAAGCGCCAGGGAGCGCCAGACGCGCGGAAGAGGAGTGGTTTTCGTCATGATCGGGTTGCCTGTCGCGGAATAACGGAAGACGCAAGCGGCCACGTGGGCAGCGCGGCCAGCGCATTGACCAGCGGCGCGCCGAACGGATTCGCCGGATCCGGCTGCTGCGCCTGAACGCGCTCAACGCTATTTTGCTGCGCATCGATATCGCTGGCGTAGGCTTCAAGCCGCCGGGCGCAGCGGGCTAAAAAGGTATCTTCCGGCGCGGCGTAGAGGCGATAGCCTTCGCTGAGGCGCAGGATCTCCTCTGCCTGACGAAAGGTTGCCCGCGCCGGCCAGCTTTTGGCTTCCGGCCACGGGTGCGCATAGGTTCCCAGCGGCTCGGCGGCCACCCGGTTGATTAAGGTTTCGCTCTCGGTCAGCGCGGCAAACAGCGGTACCTGCTGAACCTCATCGTCGCGGGCGGCGAGGGTTTGCGCCAGCTGGCGATACAGCTGGGCCAGACGCGCTTTCAGCTGCGGCGCTTCGCTATCGGGCCATAAATAGAGATGAACAATGGAGGAAACCAGCACGCCGAGCAGGATGCCGATAACCCGGTCGCGCAGCTCGGTAAGGTTGCTGAGCGGGCCAAACCAGCTCAGGAACGCCAGCGCGAAGGTAAAGCCTATCTGAATGCCGGCGTAGGCGATGCGCTCCGACCCCGCCGCAATCCACGCCGCCAGCGCGAAGACCGGCAGGGTCATCGCCAGCAGGCCGCTCAGCGAATCGGTCCAGGGCTGCACAAAGACGATCAGAAGCAGCGCAATCAGCGTGGCCAGCAGCGCGCCGCCGATGCGTAGCCACGTTTTCTGCATGGTGGCGCCCAGGCCCGGCTGGGCGACGATCACGCAGCTCAGCATGATGGTGTGGACGCCCTGCCAGTCGGCGGCGGTGTAAAAAACGTAGCACAGCAGCGTCGCCAGCAGCGTTTTCAGGGCAAAGTGCAGATAGGTCGGATTGGACCACGCGTCCGGCAAAAGCAGCGGCGCTTTTTCCACTTCGCCCTGCGGCAGCGGGATGGTTTCGCCGCGCGCCAGCCGCGCCAGAACCTCGGCGATCTCCTGCAAAATGGCGCTGTTGGCGCCGTCGCGCGGGACAATCAGCGGCTGGACCTCCGCCGCCGCGGGCAGATTATCCGCCAGCGCGTTAAGCTGGCTGGCTATCCGCCGACGCGCATCGGGATTGTCGTCGCCCGGCTGGAGCAGCGCCGTCAAATGAGAGCAGCTCAGCGCGGCGGCCATCAGCGACTGCCAGGCCTGCGGGCTGGCGGCAATCTCCGGCGTGGCGCGCGCGGCCTGCTGATACAGGGACCGCAGTTGGTTAAACTGCCCGGCAATCTCGGTAACGGTGGGCGGCGGCGTGCCATCGTCCGGCTGGCTCAGGCGCCGCGCCGTCTGGCGGAGCATCACCACCAGCCGGGCTTTAAACTGATAGCCGGGAAAGGCCTGCTGGAAACAGGCGTTGACCAGCAGGGTCACCAGAATCGCGGTGTTGATCGCCACCCATAGCCACAGCAGCAGGCGCACCAGAATTTCGCTCTGGCTGGTCATCGACGGGAAGGTCTGGGCGTAGATGACCGCCAGCGCCACCACGAAAAACGCCAGCCCGAGCTTGCCGAGCACCCGCATCAGGTAAATGGCGCAGAAGAACAGGATCACCGAGGCGACCAGGCGGATCAGCGGATAGTCATAGGTCCATTTGATAATCAGCAGCACGCCGCCCAGCGCGACGCTGACGGTCACCACGAAAACCACGCTCACCAGTTTGATCATCAGGACGTTCGGCTGGCTGACGTAAAACACCACGATCAGCGCGACGGCGAGGAAGGGAATATGCAGCGTCATAAACAGCACAATCAGCACCGCGCAGCTGAGCGTCAGGCGCAGGGTGTAGTTCGCCCGCCCCGGCGCATCGCGGAGTTCCCGGGTCAGAAAGGGCCACAAGCTCTGCATGCCGTCTCCTTATTGCGGCTGCAGAACGGCGCTGGCGGAGGCGCCCATACGAAACAGGTTCGGGTCGGGGTCTTTAACGGCGATTTTGACCGGGAAGCGCTGGGAGACGTGGACCCAGTTGATACTCTTCTGGATAACCGGCAGGCCTTCAATCACGCTGCCGCCGTCGGGCAGAACGCCGGTGCCGACCGAGTCGACCACGCCCTCGAAGGCGCGACTGTGGTTGGTCATCACGGTGATTCTGGCCGGAACGCCGGGCCGCACGTTTTTTAAATCGGTTTCGCGGAAGTTCGCCACCACGTACCAGTGGTCGTCATCAAGCAGGGTAAAGACCGGCTTCAGGGCCGAGGCGTACTGGCCGATCGTGGTTTTCAGCGCTACCACCACGCCGTTAAACGGCGCGCGGACTTCGGTAAATTCGAGGTGCAGCTCGGCCAGCGCAATTTGCGCGAGGATGCCCGCCCGCTGCGCCACCATGGCATCGACGCCGGTCACGGCGGCGGAAGCCTGTTTGGCCTGCAGCAGGGTGGCTTCCAGCTCGGCGCGCGCCGCTTTTTCTGCCGTTCGCGCCTGATCAAGATCCTCCTGGGAGGCGAACCCTTGCGGTACCAGCGGCTCAAGGCGAATGCGTGAAGAGGTGGTTTGTTTAACCAGCGCCTTAGCCCGTTCAACGGCGGCGCTGACCGACTGCGCGTTATATTCCTGTGCTTTAATCGTGCGCTGGGTCAGCACGATCTGCGCATCAAGCGTGGTCAGGCGGGCTTTTGCATCGTCGAGCATCGCCTGGTAGGGGCGCGGGTCGATGCGGAACAGCAGGTCGCCTTTTTTTACCCGCTGATTGTCGCGAATCGGCATCTCGACGATCCGCCCGCTCACTTCCGGCACCACGTCGATAGTGTCGGCATACACATAGGCATCGTTGGTTTCCGGCGAGGTTTGCAGCTGCCAGATAACCAGAATCAGCGCCACGATAGCGGCGAGAACGAGCGCCAGCAGGGGCCATTTTTTGCGGATAACGCTTGAGCGGGATGAGGTCATAGGTATCTAGTTTACGAAGAGCAGGAACCACAGAATCGTGGCGAACAGGAACATCAGCGCCAGATAGCTGAAGACCAGCGGAGAAAATCGCGACTGCCATCCTTTACGCACAATCAGGATATGGCAGGGAATAAGTAACAGCGCGGCGCCTGTTAAGCAGAAAAACCAGCCCGGGAATGCGGCGCCTAATACCGGAATCGCCGGGGATAATGAGCAGCCGGAGAGCGTAAATAGCAAGAATAAGAGCGTAGGGCGCGGCAGCTTTACAATGCGATTCAAGACTGAATACCTGAGTGCTCGGGTTAAGATGAAATGAGTGTAATCTCCCTATCGGGGAAATAAAAGATAGATATAACCGAAGCATCTGTATTTCATCGATAAACAGAACATTTTCTTTGGATAACGAGTGCATAGAAAATCATTCATTCTGCATTAATGGCGTGAGGCCGCTGGAATATAAATTTCGCCCGTCGCCGATAGTCAGCGGTTGTTGGCAGGGCTATGCTTAGAGCCAAAGCTAAAAAAATAGTCAGAACTGAGGCAATGTCATGGATAAAGAACTACAGGAAGCGGGCTATCGCGCCTATACCGGCGAGAAAATCGATGTCTACTTTAACACCGATATCTGTCAGCACTCGGGTAACTGCGTGCGCGGTAGCGCGAAGCTTTTCAACCTGAAACGCAAACCGTGGATCGTCCCGGATGAAGTGGACGTGGCCACGGTGGTTAAGGTTATTGATACCTGCCCGAGCGGCGCACTAAAGTATCGCCAAAAATAAGCGAGGAAATGATGGAAATACTGGAAGGTCATAACAAGTTTTACGTCAATGACGCCGACGGGAAGCAGGTGGCGGAAATTGTTTTTGTCCCCACCGGCGAGCATCTCAGCATTATTGAACACACCGACGTCGACCCCAGCCTGAAAGGCCAGGGGGTGGGGAAAAAGCTGGTGGCGAAAGTGGTGGAAAAAATGCGCGGCGAGCAGCGCAAAATTATTCCGCTGTGCCCGTTTGCCAAACATGAATTTGATAATACTCGCGAGTACGACGATATTCGCGCCTGAAATAAATGCGCCAGCATGCTGGCGCAACAATGTTAGCCCGGAGCGGGCGGCGACGTACTGTGGCGTCTTCTATTATAAGCTAACCCTTTGCCAGCCATATGGCTGGCAAAGGTTATAAGCCATCGGCACCGGCGCGTTATGGCAAGAGATTACTGATAGACAAATGTTACCCCAATAATCGATTGCACGTTGCCGGCGGTCACCTGGCCGCTGGTTCGGGCATAATTAGCGATCAGCCCTAGATTGACCGGTGAGGTGCCTACCGTTCCTAAAGAAACCTCTTTATTGGCTGCAACAACGCTGCTATTTCGGGTTAGCTGAATGCCGATACCTTGCGCCGCCGAAGATGACGCGGTGTTGGTAAAAATGGAATTGGCTGCGTCCGCGGTGGTGCCAGAGAGGTAATAACCCAGTGCCTGATTTTTCGCGCAGTGTACCGTCAATGGAATCGCCGTTGAGGCGGGGTAGTTGGGAAGATTAACCGTGACGCTACGGGATGAGACATCGCAGCCGCCGGTAGGCACAATAACGTCATTATTAGCATAAATATTCCATGTGAAACGTGCCTGATATTCGTTGCTACCACTATTAATGTTGATACCAACATGAAGCATAACCAAACTGGCAATTAATGAGCCTGACTTGACGACGACTCCAGAAGCGGCTGTGACCGGGGTAAGATAAAGTATCGCATTCCAGGGCACAAAATCACCTGAACGCAAATTGTAACTTGCCGTACTCGAAGTCAGCGGGAAGTTATAGCTTGAACCATAATACTTCAGCGAACCGGTAAAGTTAGCAAGCACGCCGCTGTAGGCTGAGCCCTGGCGTATGCTTGTCCAATCGTAACGTTCTCCTGGATTGTCATTCTTACAGTATATGGATTGGGATAAGTCTACCACCAGATTTTGGCCAACCCCCAGGGACGGCTGTAAATTAACATAGACATTTGTGGACTGATCGCCGTATACGCTTTCCAGGGTCGCGCCCGTAGCGTCATAGCAGGTAAAAGCGTAAGCAGTCGTGGAGGAGCCTGCCACTAAGGATAAAATACAAAAAAATTTGTATATCAGGTGCTTAATCTTTGATGTGGTTTGATTTTGATAATTCATTTGTTTCTCCTGATTCAGGCGTAGGTATAGGTGACGTAAATCACCGCCTGGATCGTTCCTTGAGTCGCGCCTCCGTTGACCGTCAGCGCCCTGACCTTCAGAGGAAAGCGGGTTGATTGCGTTGAATCATCCACCTGCACCTCTTTTCTCGCACCGTTGTTCAGCGTGTTTCCACCTTCATCCTGTAGCTCAAGCTGGATATTGCGGGCGGTGCCCTGGTTTCTGTAGTAACCAGTGGCGTCCGCCGTACCGCTGAAGCTGGCGGTGACCCGCGAGGTGCCGACCGGGCAGTTGCTTAAATCGAGCTCGGTACCTTGCCAGGCCGACGCGGAGCCCGCTGATAGCAGGCTGAAGGTATAGAGTTCCCCCAGATCGACGCTGGCGTTAGTGGTGGAAACGGTACAGGGTTTGGCCACCACTTTGCCGTTAATGGTAATAGTAATGTCGGCGGCCTGTAGGGCCGGGGAAGATGCGGCCAGCATTATTGCCAGAAGCCACCCGGCATGAATCCATTTCATCAAAGCCTCCGGTTACTGAAATTCGAGCGTGAATGTCGCGGTAGCACTAACGTGCCCGGCGGTGACTGGTACCCGGGTGGCCATCAGCCGGGCGGAAAAGTTCAGCGTGTTGGTCTGGCCGGGGGTCAGCGTGGTCCAGGGGATCGCTGACGACGCGGCATTGAGCGGCAGCGCCGTCTGCTGCGCGCCAAGGATCTGCACGCCCATCCCCGCTGCCGCTGAGGTGCCGCCATCGAGCTGTAGCAGGTCGGTATTGATGCTGTCGGCAACGCCAACAAAGCCGACCTTCACCGCGGTGACCGAGCTGCCGCAGGGCGACAGCACGATACGAAACGGCACCAGCGGCGTGGTTGCCCCAACCGTATGAAACTGCTTCGCGGCGTTATCCATCAGATCGACGGTAAAATCTTTCGACTCGCCCGCCACGGCGCAGGCGTTATCGCGAACGTAGCCGCTGATGGTGATGGTGCTGTCCGCCGCGCAGGCGTTGGCAACCACCAGCGACAGAAGGGCACCGAGGAGATAAAAAGGTGTTTTCATCATCATGACTTCCTTAGCGGCAGACTGCCGACAGCTGGCTCAATGCCTGGTTCTTGCTTTCGGGCGGCAGGCTGTAGTCAGCCTCGCAGCTGGCGTTCGGACCTTCGCCCCATTTCGCCAGGACTTTGCCCGCCAGCGGCATCCCGCTCAGGTAGACCTGGCCGTTATCGGCGACGATGCTGCTGCCCTGGCGACCAACCGGGGTGGCCAGCGCGCCGAAGGGAACCGGCTTACCGTTGTAAATGAGCGACATCAGCAGCTTGAGCCCGACGTGGGCCTTAAACTCCGCGCGGACAATGGCGCCGTGGGTCGGTACCACGCTGGCCACCGCATCGTCCAGGTCGACGTTATCGGCCAGGCTGTTGGTGTCCAGCGCCACCCGGTTTTCCCGGTATTCGGTGGCGTAGGGCAGCACGGCGTAGCCGCGCCAGTCGGTCTGAACCCCGGTCTGGTTTTCCACTTTGACGTTGTCTGCGCCAGGGGCTTTGATCAGCACCACCGTGTCGTTCATCGGCTGGCTCAGCGTGACGCCGTCGGCGTGGGCCAGCACGCCGCCGCTCAGGCCGTAGTACAGCTGTTTGATACCGTCGCTGCGGCTGTAGCCGACGTTGGCGTTGCCGTAGCCGCCGCGGTAGTTCAGCGCCGCGTAGCCGGTGCCGCCGCTGTTGCCCTCACCGCCGCCGGCGTAGCCGGTCTGCATGCTGTAGCTCAGGTTGTTGTCCTCCAGCAGCGTGCCGTGCAGGCCCGCCAGAGTGCTCATCCGACCATGCAGATCGTTTGACATGCTGCTACTGGCGCTGGCGTGCCGCCAGGCCGATTTGCTGTCGGAACGCAGCCAGTGGCTGAACGGAATATTGACGTTGACTGCCAGCATCTGGTCGCGCCCCTGCTGCCAGGCGTTTTTGGTCAGGCTGTAGCTGAGCGTCCAGTTGATATCATTGACGGCGGTGTTCAGCCCCGCCTGGAGCTGCTGATCGGCCTTGCCGGTGCCCCAGTAGGTCTGATGACTGCCGTTCAGGTAAAGAGTCGCAGTACGCCCCAGCTGCTGGGTGATGCTGGCCTGTATTTTGCCGCGCTTGTTGTAAGCGAGGTTGTAGTAGTCGGTGAACGTCGGCTTCACTTCAATCACCCCGTCCTGGGTCGCGACGTTGTAGCCGCTCATCCGGCTGTAGGTGGTATCGGCGAAGCTGAAGTAGCCGTGCGTGGAGTAGCGGTAACCCACCAGCTGAATATTGGTGCCGGTATCCGTCAGCGACTTGTTATAGAGGAAGCGGACCGACTGACCCTGACGATCGCTGTCATCGGGCAGGGTGGCATTGGCCTGGGTGACATCCAGCGACAGCGCCCCCAGCTCCCCCATGTTTTTCCCCACGCCGAGGTTAAAGGCGTGGTAGCGGTCCGCCAGCTGGGTGCCGCCGTACAGCGTCCAGCCCGCCGGGAGTCCTTGCAGCAACGTGCCCTGGAAGAATTTAGGTTTCTCCTGCTGATTGTTGCCGCTGCGGTACTCGCCGGCGGTGACCGTATAGCGGGAGTAGCCTTCGCGCTGGAGCACCGGAACGGAAGAGTAAGGGACGGTGAACACCTGACTGCTGCCGTCGGCCTCTTTGATGGTGACCTGTAGATCGCCGCTATTACCGGCCGCATAGAGATCGTTGATGGTAAACGGGCCGGGCGGTACCGTGCTCTGGTAGATCTCATACCCGTTCTGTTTAATCGAGACCTGGGCCGTGCCGCGGGCAATCCCGTGAATGACCGGGGCGAAACCCTTCTGGCTGTCCGGCAGCATATTATCGTCGGAAGCTAACTGCACGCCGCGGAAGTTGATGCCGTCAAAGATATCGCCGTTGGTGTAGCTGTCGCCAAGGGTCAGGCGCGAGCGTAATGGCGTAACGTCTCGCTCCAGCCAGGTGTTAATGTGCTGCCATTGATTTTCGTTGTTTGCGGAACCGCTGCTGTAGCTCCAGGTGGTGTTGTCGCGCAGGCGCCAGGCGCCCAGATTCAGCCCGCTCTGCAGGTTCAGGTACGCGTAGTTGCTGCTGCCGCCGATATCGTTATGCACGGTGTTGCCGGTGAAGTTGTAGTTCAGCAGTAGCGCATTGATACCATCATCCCACAGCTCCGGAGGAATGCTACCGCGGGCGCGGTTGCCCATAAATGCCTGAGGAATGGTGAGGTAAAGACGTTGTTGAGCCACATCGAAACGGATCGTCATATCCTCGATCATCTCAAGTAAGGGGACGCAGCTATCGGCGGGCAGTTCCCCCAGCCCTGCGATTGAAGAGGTGCTGAGGCCCATGCTGGCCAACTGCCCGCGGGTAAGGCAGGGCAGCAATCCTTTACCTTTATCTCCGGCATCAAACGTGACGTCGCGGGTGGTCATATAACCGTCATTGAGATATATATCCACACGGTAGGTTCCCGGCGGTATCTCTTGTCCATTTTCAAAACCGGACAGATCCGCTACGGCGGTAGGATCGTCTGACAGGAACCGTGGATTGAAATAAAACTCTGCCTGCGCAGAAAAAGCCTGTGAGGTGAGTAAAATAAAAAGGGGAATCCTGGCCAGGATGCGTGTTGAGCGCAGGTGGTTGCGCCGAATGCACTGTGAGCCCAAATTGTAAAGTCCATATTTCAAATATGACATAGTCCCTCCGGTCAAAAATTACCGGCTGTCAGTTCTTTTTATTTCAAGCGGTAGCGTTCACTATCGCTTTAAGTTATTGTGTCCTGCCCTTCATTTTCGGGGTCAGTGCGCCATAATCATTAATCGTCCGGTAGGTAATTTCGCTACCAGCATCTGACGGTAATTTGACGGAAGTTTCTCCCAAAGGCGGAACCAGCGCATTTTCCAGTACCCGTTTTCCGGCGTTGAGCTCGGTGACCGTCTGGTAGTAGGGCGTCGGATTGCTCAGCGTGAGAACATTTCCATTACGACGAAATGTTAATTTTTCAGCAGCCTGATCTGGAGATAGCGCCAGGTTTGCCGGGCGATAATAGAGCTTGATACGGCTGATAATCGCCAACTGTAGGGTATTATCATTAAGCTTTGATTTATCCATTGAAGGAATAGCTTTAACGTTAATCCAGAACAGCGTTTCCCGATCCTGCGGTAATTGATTGTTAGTAGCATCAATAATTCGCAGCGTATTTTCTTTTTTCCCCTGCATCGAAAATAGTGGTGGCGTAATGACAAAACGACCATCTTTGCCGCCATCATTATTCTCTATCCACGATTGAATCAAATAGGCGCTTTTCTCGTCATTATTAGTAACGGCTAACTGGACCTGCTTGAGGTCGGACGGATAAACAACTCGTGTTGCCCCCAGAGCCACACCTGCTTCAGCGGAGAAGGTAAAGCCTGCCAGGACGGTCATCATCGCGCCAGCCAGCAGGCTACGTGTCATTTTCAGCGTATTTTTCACATATCTTCCTTGTGTATTCACCGTGATTTCCCTTATCGGTAGGCCGGCTGGCGAATTATTGATAGGTTAAAGAGAACGAGGCCTGCGCATTTGCGACGCCCCCAGTGACCTGTTTTCCTGTGGCCCGATACTTCGCTACGAAATGGAGAGTGGTAGGGCCGGTATAAATTTGCATCCATCTTCTGGGAGGCTGGTTAAGCGGTATAAGACTGTTATCTTTGTCAAAGAGGGCGATACCTATACCCGTAGCGATGCCCGGACCCTCGCCAACCGAAAGTACGTCCGGATTCTTACCGTCCGCGACGCCGGTGAACGCTACGCCAACATGCTGGCTAACGGCGGTAGTGCAGTCCTGCAGATGAATATCGAAGGGTACCGGGGCGGCATCCTCGCCGGTTGCATGAAAGCGGTTACTGGCAATCTGCCCCATATTGACAACCAACTGCCGATCCCCGGCTTCCACCCGGCAGGATTCAGCGATAATTTCCCCCTGAAAACGCATATTTCCACCAGGTAAAGTGACGTTCCACCGATTACCCGCCAGGGCGAGTGTCGGTAGCAGAAAAATGAACAAACCTGATCTCATTTTATGCATCGCGATCGCTCCAGTTGTTTAGTGAAAAACGGGCCATCCCTGGCCCGAATTGCTTCCCTGCAAACAAATGGATTATTCGTACTGTACTTTGAAGGTTGCGTCAGCGTTCGCGATACCGGCAGTGGCTGCACCGGTTGCGTAGTAGCGAGCCTGGAACGGAATGACGTTAGTGCCGTCGTTCAGGGTAGACGCCTTGCTGAAGGTTGCGCCATCCAGTGCCAGCGGGGTACCGGTGCTGTCGAGGATCTGTACGCCAACGTTGGTTGCGCTGCCCGCAGCGGAGTTCTGCAGTGCCAGTACGTTTGTATTGGTGTTATTAACCGCAGTACCAGAGAACGCAACAGACGCTTTAGTTGCAACGGTGGTGTCACATTCATCCAGCTGGATATTGAAACCAACGGAAGAGCTGGTGCTGCCAGCGGTAGCCAGTTTTGCTGAACGCACCTGACCTAACATAACGGTTTGATCGAGAGAACCGGCATCTACCGCACAGGCTGCGTTGACCACTTCCCCTTTAAAATGCACGGTGCCGCCGTTTACGGTGGTGGTTGCGGCCAGAGCAACGGTAGAACTCAGGGAAAGAGCTGACAGAGCAACGATAGCCAGTGTTTTGATTTTCATGTTGTTTTCCTTTAAACATTATCGATATTACGAACCGTTGTTGGCAGTCGTTATGCCTTCCAGGCACTCCATTTTTAGCCGATGGTCCGACTGCCGGTTCTTCAAAGTTTTTACCTGACTGATGTAACAGTTAGGACCATTTTGACTCATTGAAATAAATGTCTTGTTTTATCGCTTTTCATTTTTTTAAGCGGGTTTTTAATCTGTTTTTTGTTGTTTTCTTGGTTCTTTATCGTATGTGGTGAGGTGGGGAAGGAAAACAAACAAGCTGATGATGAGAGTCGATGGAAAAGTGAATATGCTGAAACAGGAGGAGGAATACCATAAATGGTGGAGGTAATTTATTTATGAATCAGGTGGTTATATTTATTTTGCCAAAAAAGAACATATTTGAGTTGCAGAATGTTTCAAAACTTTTTTATTATACGGACAGTTTGGTCCTAATTGACCCATTCGTTTTTCAAAAAAAAGAAAAAAAATCAATAAATTAGCCACAAATTATTGATTGTATAAATTTTCAGCTAATAAGTTTTTTCTCTCCCATAATCCAGCGAATCGAGCAGCGTTACTGGCGGTATATCGTACTGTGTGGCGAATGTTACGATGACCGAGATAATCCTGTATCAGGCGGGTATCCGCTCCTCTCTCTGCCAGTTCGTAACCACAGGCATGGCGTAACATATGCGGATGGGTAGGCGTAGCGGTGCCGGCAGCGATACCTGCGCTTTTAATGATGCGGTAAGCCTGTTGACGGGAAAGTCGGGTGCCGCGGCGCGAGATGAACACCGCATCGCTTTTATCTGCCCTATACCAACTGGCGCGAATCTGGCTCCAGCATTCAAGCGCGTCACGTTCATCAAAACGCAAGGGATGCACCGTGGAGAAGCCGTTCTTCAGCCGACGGATATTGATGCGTCCTTCATTGAGATCAAAATCCCGATAATGCAAATCAAGAAGTTCACTGATGCGCATACCATGGCGAAACGCTAGCAAGATAAGGCAATAATCGCGTTCGCCGGTAGGGCCATGACGTACAGCTAACATCATTGCCTGAACTTCTTTAGCTGTAAGAAAACGACGTCGATTCATAATGTATCACTCCTGATATATGCATGTGGGCGGATGTCGCGGGACAAATCATCAGCATGCGTCAGACGCACCGCAATAAAGCCGAAAATTATCTGCGCATATACCCGTCATACTTCCAGTTGCTTGTGCGTTGGCAATACTCGGCCTCCTCCTTACGCGGCCAGCGCAAGCGCTGTGCAAAACGGTTAACCGTGTTGTCCTGCAACGCGATTTATTTAGGGTATATAAATACGGGTTACTGAAGCTGTGATAAGTTCAAGCTGACAAATTTGTCACCCATAATGTTTATCGATTTTTATTTGATATCACAAGAGACGCGCAGTCCCCCTGCTATCAGGTTATTAAAATTAAAGGAAAAATAATTAAATCTGATGGGTTTGAGAAATATCTTACTTAAATATTTTGCATTACAGCAAATCAGTGCGGAAGGTCATAATTATTTTGCAATGTAGTTATGTGTGTGACTGTTTTGATTTTAATAGTAACGGGTTGGTATGTGTTGGCGCTAAAGATGTATTCGCTGCGTACGGAAGGATTCCGACGCCGTAATCGGCGTCGAAGAGAAGGGTTATAAAATAACTCGCCTTTTTTTATCTCGGGCGCAATCCCAGATACCATAGAAACGACCGGCATTGCTGGCGGTATACCAGACGGTATGGCGAATATTTCGATGCCCGAGATAGTCCTGAATCAGACGGGTATCAATGCCCATGTTGGCCAGAGCAAAACCACATGAGTGGCGAAGCATATGCGGATGGATTTCAATTGGGAGGCCGGCATTTCCACCTGCGACAGAGATAACATGATAAAACTGCTGCCGTGATAGAGGGTTTCCTTTACGTGATAAAAACAACCATTCGCTGTCCGCTTGCGGATAGGTTTCCCGGATAGCCAGCCAGCGATTTAATGCCTCAATTTCTTTATTAATTAATGGATGGGAGGTCGAGAACCCTCTTTTAAGCCGGTGGACGTAGATGCATTTTGACTGGAGATCGATATCTGAGACCCGCAGACGGCAGATCTCACTGGCGCGTAGCCCGTGAATAAAGCACAGTAATGTCAAACAGTAGTTACGTATGGCGTGAGGTCCTGTGTTCGATGCGGCCAGCAGTGCCTCAATTTCGTTTTGCGTTAAGAAATTCCTTTTCGTATTGCCTGCATTGCTTTTCATAATGTCCCTTTTATTACGCTATATGGAGATAGCATTCAGCTAACAGTCATTTAACTCATTTATATCCGTCATACTTCAGGGTACGTGTGCGCTGGCCGCTGCGTGACGCGTCATCATCCTGGATGACTTGCCCTTACGCATCGCCACTCGGCGACGTGCATATCTGTTCTTGAAAGACTTGTTGCTTACCCCAGTGACAGACTCCAGTCAGTTCGCGGAGACTCACCCTTCAGCCTCACCTCTTCGGGGCCAGCGTAAACGTTATTGGAAACGGTTAATCGCTGGTCCTGCATTTTGAATTATTTAGGGTATGTATAATTACTCCATTATTTATTGACGATGAATGTTTTTTTTATTTTCGTCTGTGCGTCTTAACATATTATTATTCTAGGTAAGTGTGTAATGAGGCGAAATTATATTTTTTTTAGCGGAAGTCCATGAGTTGCCAGTCAACGTCATCACGGTTGGCATAATGGCGTTGTATACCGCCTGAACCACGGATATTAATTTTCTATAATATTAATCATACGTTCCTCATACTTGTTTATTATGTTTAATTTGTATGGTGAATTTTATAATTTTTATGCTTGTACTTTTTTTTGATATCATTTGCACTAATGCTAATGTCTCTTTGAATGTACAATTCTGAAGAGATTTCAATTATTTATATTTTTATTAATATTATTTAAATCAATGGGTTATGTGTTTTTAAGAGGTGGTAGAAGCGTGGTGGTAATATAACCACTTTATTAAAGAGAATCTACAACACATGTTAAACAAAACTAAAAAAAAGCCTGGCACAAATTATGGGCCTCATTTGAGGGGGATTACGTATAACTACGTAATGGATGAGAGGGAAAGCGGCGATGTTACATGTGTAAAATAATTGTACTTAATAAAAGATCTGCCTATGCATATTCACAGATAGGTTCTGAGCTTTAGCTTTGGCACAACGACTAATAAGACAGAGTGTGAGCCCCGTTCTGTTCTCACACCCTGGCGCTTTGGTTATGCCAGCTCTCCGTAAATCAGGATGGAGGCGGTCAGAATCATAATAGAGCCGGATAGCATACTAATTAAATACGCCACATGAGGGCGGGTTGTTAAAATAGCGCGTGAACAGTATCCAACGACCAGGTAAACCAGTGTGCAGGTTAACAGATGTAAACTGCTGAGTATCAGCATTTGCTGCGTGACCGACCAGCTTCCCTGGGGGTCGGTAAACTGCGGCAGGAGGGCCAGAAACAGAAGAAAGACTTTTGGATTCAGGCCGCTAATGCATAATCCCTTAATCGCCCAGCGATTCCAGCTGCCCGCGCTGTGCTGCTGGGTATCAGGCATCGGCGGATGGCGTAAAATAGCGATCCCCAACCACATCAGATAGCCTGCGCCCAGCAGCGTGAGCGTCGATAGCGCCAGCGGATGATTGGCGATTAACACGCCGATTCCGGCGATGACGATCAGCGTGGCCAGCAGGTGGCCAGACATGAGTCCGGCGACGGCGGGTATCACGCGCCGTCCGTTGATCCCCGCGCTGATGGTATAGGCCCAGTCAGCGCCCGGCGTAATGATCAGCAGAAAGGAGACCAGCCAAAAGCTGGCGATAAAGCTCATTTCCATGGACGGCTCACCTCTGCGTGCTGACGGCAATTTCTCATCATTTTCCCTCGTTAAGCGGCGGTTATTTGAGGGAAAGAATATCGAGTTTATTGCGCAATGAGCTTTCAATGTTATGCTTTAAGGCGTTCTTCTGAGGGAAAATCTTCCAAATGGATAGCATCGATCGAAAAATTCTTGCTGAGCTACAGGCTGACGGACGGCTGTCGATAACCGAGCTGGCCGAGCGGGTGAATCTCAGCCTTTCGCCCTGTCATCGACGGCTGCGGACGCTGGAGCAAGAAGGGGTGATTACCGGCTATCGGGCTAATCTGGATCCGGCCAAAATGGGCTTTAACTTTTTGGCGATCGTCTTCGCGACGCTAAAAGAGGGCGATAAGAAAGCGGTCAGCGCGTTTGAGGAGGCGGTGGAAGAGATACCGCAAATCGTGCTGGCGCAGCGCCTGTTTGGCGATCCGGACTACCTGATGCACGTGGTAACCCGCGATCTCCCGGCGTTCCAGAAACTGTATGATGACAAACTCTCGGCAATGCCCGGCGTGCAGCACCTGCGGTCGACGCTGGTGATGAAAACGGTTGTGCAGGATCGCCCGTTTCCGCTCGGTAAGGGGTGATTATGCTACTCTGCGCTTTGCTCCCGGGGGCGGCGCAAAGCGCCTGCCCGGGCTACAGGTTAACAGCCGTCCGCGGGCCGGTAGCCCGGACAGATGCGCAGCATCGCCTCCGGGAAATTCAGCTACTCTGCGCTCTGCTCCCCGGTCGCGGCTAACGCCTTACCGGGGCTACGGGTTCACCGCCGTCCGCGGGCCGGTAGCCCGGACAGATGCGCAGCATCGCCTCCGGGAAATTCAGCTACTCTGCGCTCTGCTCCCC
>NZ_CAXSXW010000021.1:0-4135 GCF_964241505.1 Klebsiella sp. Q11 | reverse complement strand
CCGGTCGCGGCTAACGCCTTACCGGGGCTACGGGTTCACCGCCGTCTGCGGGCCGGTAGCCCGGACAGATGCGCAGCATCGCCTCCGGGAAATAACGGTGGTGCTTCGTCAACCGCCATCCGGCAACAAGGTAAGCGCCTTATTCAAAGCGGGTGGGTATTACTCTTTTTCCAGCAGGCGCATAAAAATCGTCAGCGCTTCATCAAGCTGCTGGCGCTGCGCCGCAGAGAGTCCACTTAGCAGCTCCCGTTCATTCTCCACGTGACTTTCCACCGCCCTGTCGATTAACTCTCGCCCCTCTGGCGTCAGCGCGACCAGCATGCTGCGCGCATCGTCAGGGTTTGGCAGACGGCGAATAAACCCCCGTTTTTCCAGCGCTTTCAGACGATGGGTCATGGTGCCGGAGGTGATCATTAACGTTGAAAAGAGCTGGGTGGGCGACAGCACGAACGGTTCGCCCGCCCGCCGCAACGTCGCCAGCATATCAAACTCCCAGCGCACTAAATCATGACGAAGAAAAGCCGCTTCAATGCGCGGCTCCAGCAGCAGCGCGCAGCGTTTCAGGCGGCCAAACGGGCCCATCGGACTGCAATCGAGATCGGGACGTTCCCGTTTCCACTGTTCAAGAATGCGATCCACGGCGTCGGTCTGCGGTGATTTGTCCATTAATGCTCACTTGTCTTGATATCAAGATAAATATCGATACATACTTAGGCCACAATTTACCTTGATGTGAAGATAAAATCATGGCCTTTGTTTCGCGCAATTTGATGGTTGATCTGTTTTTAACCGCGCTGGCCCCCGCCATCTGGGGCAGCACCTATATTGTGACCTCGCAGTTTCTGCCGCCGGATCGGCCGTTTATCGCCGCGCTGCTGCGGGTGCTGCCGGCCGGGATCGCTCTGCTGATCTGGAGTCGCCGTTTCCCGCTGCGCGCCGAGTGGTGGAAGCTGATCGTTACCGGGATCCTGAATATCGGCGCGTTTCAGGCGCTGCTGTTTATTGCCGCTTATCGGCTGCCGGGCGGCCTGGCGGCGGTGATAGGGGCGATCCAGCCGCTGCTGGTGATGCTGTTAGCCTGGTGCGTCGATCGTCAGCGATCGCCCTGGCTGGCGGTGCTCTCGGCATTGATGGGGATCGCGGGAATGGCGATGCTGCTGCTGTCGCCGCAAACCACGCTCGAACCGCTGGGGATCGCCGCGGCGTTTCTGGGGGCGATGAGCATGGCGCTGGGAACCTGGCTGTCGCGTCGCTGGGCGATCGCTTTGCCGGTTATCGCGCTGACCGGCTGGCAGCTGCTGATTGGCGGTATTGTACTGGCGCCGATTGCGTTATTGGTCGATCCGCCGCTGCATCAGGTAACGCTGACTCAGGCGGCGGGTTATCTGTGGCTGTGCGTTGCCGGGGCAATGCTCGCGTATGGCCTCTGGTTCCGCGGTATTGGCCGTCTTTCTCCGGTAGCGGTATCGGCAATGAGCCTGCTGAGTCCGGTGACAGCGGTACTATTAGGCTGGATTTTCCTAGGACAAAAAATTGAGGGGCTGGCGCTGGCGGGATTGGTGATTGTGCTATTCAGCGTGCTGTCGATTCAGCGCGCGTTATCGAATAAGAGAGCTGCAGCGGGTCGGTAAATCCCGGAGGCGATGCTGCGCATCTGTCCGGGCTACCGGCCCGCAGACGGCGATGAACCTGTAGCCCGGGCAAGGCGCATCAAGCGCCGCCCCCGGGAGTAGCGTGCAGAGTGGCCAAATTTCCCGGAGGCGATGCTGCGCATCTGTCCGGGCTACCTGCCCGCAGACGGCGATGAACCTGTAGCCCGGGCAAGGCGCTTCAAGCGCCGCCCTCAGGAGTAGCGTGCAGAGCGGCCAAATTTCCCGGAGGCGATGCTGCGCATCTGTCCGGGCTACCGCACCGAAGACGGCGGTGAACCCACGCACCGGGCTGTGGGTTCACGGTTCGCCAGCAACAAAAAAAGCCCCATCAAGGGGCTCGACATTGCTGTGCTTATTATGTGGCGGGAGCCAGACCAGCCGCCGTCAGGCGACCTGTCCGGCAGCTCCCTCTGCAACCATTCGGTTATTTAGACAGCTCGGCGGTCATATGAACCTGGTTACCGGTATACGCTTCGGTAATGTGGTAAGACTGGCCCTGGTCTTTAGCAATGGCGGCGATTTTGGCTTCGGCGTTGTCCAGCGTATCAGCGGTTACGCTAACAGGCTGAGCGAAGCTAGCGAAAGAGACCAGAGACAGCATACCGGCAGCGGCAAGTAATTTTACGTTTTTCATGGTGTTTGTCCTTTTAACTTTTATGGTGGAAAGCGTTGTTGCTTTCGATGGACTTATAATAAGTCTGCTAACTATAACGCGCGTTGCAAAAAGTGCGATTTAGATCACACTTTTGTGACGGTATGATGACGAATGCCTAACTTTTAATTTTTTATTTCCAATAAAAACAAACAGATGATTTATTCTGCAGCGTCTCTTTCGCCGTAGAAAAAGATCTCAACAGCCGCGTAGTTTTCTCGCCTCGCGTGATTAATTATTTTTAATGTGAATGCATTGGGCGTTTTTTGAACAAATAAGGCGGCGATATTTCGCCCGTCAACGAAGCATTGGGCCAGGGTGAAAAGATATAGTGACCCGCACACAGATTGCGTGAGGACAATGGGATGATTGCCGTACTCTTTGAAGCCGAGGTCACTCCGGCGAGTCAGGAACGTTACTTAGCGCTGGCGGCGGAGCTGAAGCCGCTGCTGAACAATATTGACGGTTTTATTGCCATTGAGCGTTTCCAAAGCCTGACCACACCGGGGAAAATTTTGTCGCTCTCCTGGTGGCGGGATGAGGAAGCGGTGCAGGCGTGGAAACGCAACCTTTGCCATCAGGCTGCGCAGAAAGAGGGCCGGGAGAGCATTTTCGCCTGTTATCACATTCGGGTGGCTCAGGTGCTGCGCGAATATCGTGCTTAACCTGCCCATCCCCGGTACTCTGGCTGCTGTTTGTGGTTAGGGAAAATAAGCGAGGCCCTATGTTAAAGCCTGTTGAGCTGATTGAAGACGATGAGTCCCTGGCCGAAGCGATGGCGGCAGTGGCGTCGGCGATGGCGGATGCCTCGCGCCTGAAGATACTGTGCGCCTTAATGGACGGCCGGGCGTGGACGGCGACTGAGCTCTCTGCCGTCGCCGATATTTCCCCTTCGACCGCCAGCGCGCATCTTAGCCGCCTGGTCAACAGCGGTTTATTAATCTGCCTTGCCCAGGGCCGGCATCGCTACTACCGCCTCGCCGGTAGCGATGTCGCCGGTTTGCTGGAGAATATGATGACCATGGCCGGCAAGCGCGCGGTGGCGCTCGCAACCAGCACGCCGGTCAATTTGCGCCTGGCGCGCACCTGTTACGATCATCTGGCCGGAGAAGTGGCGGTATCGCTGTATGATTTTCTGCAGCGTGAAGCGTGGATAACGCCTGACGGAACGGCGCTGACGCCCGCCGGGGAAGCGCACTTTGCGCGGCTGGGAGTGGTGGTGAAGCGCGGCTCCCGGCGCAAAGCCTGCTGCGGCTGTCTGGACTGGAGCGAACGACGCTTTCATCTTGGGGGAGCGGCGGGCGCGGCGCTGCTGCAGCACGGTCTGGAGAACGGCTGGTTTAGCACTACCGCGGGATTTCGCGAAGTGACGATTACGCCGGCAGGGTGGCGCGCGTTGTATCTGCATTTTCAACTGACGAAAAAGGGAGACTGCTGACGGATTAGGATTGTTCTCTCTGTAGAGAAATAACCTTTTATGCAACTATAGGTTGCTATATTGTTATATTCCATATCGTCTTTTCCCCTTCAGTGTAAATAACAATAGCTTTGTTTCTTGCTATCAATCCCCAGTAATTAATAGTTGTGAGCTATCTGTTACATTGATTAACAGCTCGTGAACATATGTATATTTGTCAGCGAAAAATAGCATTCTTTGACGCCGACAGCCTTGACGAATTCTTTTATCGAGTTCGTTCCTGACGCCTTAAATATTGCGGCTTCCGGTCAGTCGAAGTTTCTATTAACAGTTGCAAAAGTGAGCATCGCAAATCGCTTCTGACTTTTGTGCGTATTAACTGTTTGCTCATTGATACTTAATTCACTCTGACAA
>NZ_CAXSXW010000020.1:0-116866 GCF_964241505.1 Klebsiella sp. Q11 | reverse complement strand
CCCCATGTGAGAGTAGGGAACTGCCAGGCATCAAACAAGTGAAGAGCCCATCCTGACGGATGGGCTTTTTGCGTTTTATCGCCTGAGAAATCCCGTATAAAAGCACGGCAAGGATCCTTTACCAGACCTTTTTCACGATAGGGCATCCGCAGTACTTAAGCGAAATAAGTATATATCGCTTTGAAATAAAAGGTTTTTTGAACTTTACCTGGCGTCACAACGAGAGCGATGAATTGTGCGGAGAGCTTGCCGGCAAAACTACTGAAAGCCGTGACGGCGAATAGCATAGATCTATTTAAACTCAATTATTTATCGAAAACTCATCTACAAAGAATTTATTTTGTGAATAAAATAATTAGCATGAACGTTATATGAAAATAAAAATAGAGATAAACGCGTTTCTGAATATTTAACAGGAATTATATTAAGAATATTACCCGCATAACGCTTAAGTTATTCTAAAGTCATCAGGTTAACAAATAGATACGAAACCCTCTCCCCTGCCGAGCACACAGGCATAACAGCTGGACTTTTTCTGCGAAATGACTTAGTGTCCTTAACACTTTGTTAACTCGATCTGGTTTAAGTTAATTCAAATTTGCTAAAAACATAGGGTGCATTGCCTGTATGGAAGCTAACCCGGTAACGTCTTTTGACGAATAGTGCATGTTACCGGCTGGCAATATGAGAATATAAATGAAATTTCTGATTAACTGGCCTCCTTTGCGCCAACTGATACATTATATCCGGGAGCGTTTTACCTTTCTGGTCCTGCTCTGCTGGCCGGCGATCATCTGGCTGGTTTGCCGGGCGCTTGTCTGGTTAACGGATGGATTGATGGCTCTTCTGGGTAAACCCACCGACCACTCGTTTACCGTGTATCTTCAGCCGCTTATGACGCTAAGTGCTCTGCTGAGAATTTCCGTCAGCTGGGTGCTGCTGCTGTTTATCCTGTTCAGCATGGCGATGGGATTCACCTGGGCTCTGCGGCGCTTTATGAATCGCCATAAATAGCGCCGATGCCGCGACCGGCAGAGCGACATCGGTATTGCCTCAGGCCATTTCCCCGATCGTCTTACGAAAACGCAGTAGGGCGATAGTAAAAAACACGCCACCGATAGCCAGCAGCGTCAGAAACTGCGGCCAGACGATAGAGAAATCAGCGCCTCGATAAAGAATGGCCTGCGCCAGGCTGACAAAGTGGGTTGTCGGCATGGTGAGCATAATATCCTGTACAGCCTGCGGCATACTTTCCCGGGGCGTGGAGCCGCCGGAAAGCATCTGCAGCGGCAAAAGCACCAGAATCATCAGCAGCCCCAGCTGCGGCATGGAGCGCGCCACCGTGCCCATAAAAATGCCGATTGAGGTAGTGGCAAACAGGCTCAGGGCCACTCCAAGCATAAAGAGCGGTATCGAGCCTTCAATCGGTACCTGCAGCACGCCCTGAACCATCAGGATCAGGGAGAGTCCGGAAACCACCAGCACCACCAGCCCCATTGACCATATCTTCGCCATCATGATTTCAAACGGCGTGACCGGCATAACCAGCAGGTGCTCCACGGTACCATGTTCCCGCTCGCGTATCAGCGCCGAGCCGGTCAGCACGATCGCCAGCATGGTGATATTGTTGATAATTGCCATGACGGCGCCGAAACGCTCCTGCTCCAGGTTCGGGTTAAAACGCATCCTGACGGCCAGCTCAACCGGCAGCGTGCCGTTGTCCCGGTAGCGGGCGACAAAGCTGTTCACCTCGCCGGTGACGATATTCTGGATATAGCTATTGCCGGTAAACGCCTGGCTCATTCGCGTCGCGTCGACGTTAACCTGTAGCTCGGGCTGGCGTCCGGCCAGAACATCGCGCTGGAAATCCGGCGGAATATTGATGGCGAAAGTATAGCGCCCCGCATCCAGTCCGGCGTCCATCTCATTAGCTGTAATCAGCTCCGGAGGCAAAAACCAGGGCCGGTAAAAACCATTGATGATACGCGATGAAAGCTGCGACTTATCCATGTCGGCAATAGCGATGGGCGCCAGATGCAGCGAACCCGGCATAACGGTCGCGGAGGAGTAAACCGAGACGGTAAAAGCAAAGACAATCAACGTCAGCATCGCTTTATCGCCCAGCAGGCTGCGTAGCTCTTTCATCCCCAAATTATAAATATTGCGTAGTCCGCGCATTATCCCTCCTGTTTTTTCAACAGCCACACGCTCAGGCCCAGCACCAGCGGAACCGCGATAAGCAGCGGAATAAAGGATCCCCACAGGTCGGTCAGATTCAGCGCTTTGGAAAACGTTCCTCGCGCGATGGTCAGAAAGTGGCTGGTTGGATAAATCTGGCCAATCCAGCGCCCGGGTCCTTCCAGCGAAGCGACGGGGTCGATCATCCCGGAAAACTGCGTCGCCGGGATAAGCGTAATGATCGCGGTGCCGAAAATCGCCGCAATCTGGCTTTTCATAAAGGTTGAAATCAGCAGGCCAAGTCCGGTGGCGATAGTGACGTAGAGCAGCGCGGCGAGGGTGAGCGTCAGAAAACTCCCTTTGTGCGGTACGCCAAAAACAAAGACCGACAGCGCGCAGAGCAGGAAGAAGTTGAACATCCCCAGCACGATATACGGCACCTGTTTACCCAGCAGAAATTCGCTGCGGGTGGTTGGCGTCACGTACAGATTGATGATTGAACCAAGCTCTTTCTCGCGGACCACGCTGAGCGCGCTGAGCATCGCCGGGATCATCATTAACAGCAGCGGAATCACCGCCGGTACAATCGCCGGCAGGCTCTTCACATCCGGGTTATAGCGATAGCGGGTCTCGATGGAAATCAGTGAAGTATCGCGATTGGGGCTGGCCTGGCGACCGGCCATCTCCTGCAGCCAGGCCAGATGCATGGCCTGCACGTAGCCGCGCACCGTCTCCGCGCGGTTCGGCATCGCACCGTCCACCCACACGCCAATCTGCACCGGCGTTCCCCGGGCGATATCGCGGCCAAAATTAGGCGGAATTTCAATTGCTACCGCCAGCTCGCCGTTGCGCATTCTTCTGTCCAGTTCGCTATAGCTTTGCAGCGGCGGCTGTTCGATGAAGTAGCGTGAGCCGGCGATATTTTGCGACCAGCCCTGGCTGCTGACGGTCTGGTCGCGGTCGAGCACCGCAAACCGCAGATCTTCGACGTCCATACTGATCCCATAGCCCATAATAAACATCAGGATCACGGTGCCGAGCAGTGCCAGAGTCGATCGCACCGGATCGCGGCGCAGCTCAAGCGCTTCGCGGCGGCTGTAGCTAAACAGGCGCTGCAGGCTGAACGCCTGACGCGGCGCCACGCTTTCGGCTTTATGTTCCATCGCGGGAACCGGTGCAGCCTGCACATCAGGCGGCTGTGCGGCATCCGCCGCTTCCTGTAGCCAGGCGATAAACGCCTCTTCAAGGCTGGCCGATCCGCGCTGCTCCACCAGCGCCTGCGGCGTATCGCTGGCCAGCACTTTTCCGGCATGCATCAGCGAAATGCGATCGCAGCGTTCCGCTTCATTCATAAAGTGGGTGGAGATAAAAATGGTCACCCGGTCCTGACGCGCAAGATCGACCATCAGCTGCCAGAACATGTCCCGGGCTACCGGATCGACGCCGGAGGTGGGTTCATCAAGGATTAACATTTCCGGGCGGTGGATCACCGCGACCGCCAGCGAGAGGCGCTGGCGGATACCTAGCGGCAGCGAAGCGGGCAGGGTGTCCTCAACCTCTTCCAGCATAAAGCGCTGGCTCATTTCGGCGATCCGCCCCGGGATCTCCGCATCCGGGATGTGGAACAGGCGGGCATGCAGCTCAAGGTTTTGCCGTACGGTCAGTTCGCTATAGAGGGAGAAGGCCTGCGACATATAGCCAACGCGGCGGCGGGTTTCGATATCCCTGGGGTCGACCGGCTGGCTAAACAGCCACGCCTCGCCTTCGCTGGCCGGTAGCAGCCCGGTCAGCATTTTCATGGTCGTTGATTTGCCGCAGCCGTTAGAGCCGAGGAAGCCGAAAATCTCGCCGCGGGCAATGCGAAAGTTGACGTGGTCAACGGCGACAAATTGACCGAAGCGCATCGTTAGCCCACGCGCTTCAATCGCAATTTCGCTTTCATCGGCATTGCGCGGCGGGATGATCACCTCTTTATGCGCCAGGCGCTGGGCTTCGGGAAGCAGGGCGATAAACGCCTGTTCCAGCGTCTGACTCGCCGTGTGCGCTTTAAGCTCATCGGCGCTGCCGGTCGCCAGAACTTCCCCCGCGTTCATGGCCACCAGCCAGTCAAAGCGCTCCGCCTCCTCCATGTAAGCGGTGGCGACCAGGACGCTCATCTCCGGCTGACGCTGGCGGATGCTGTCGATCAGATCCCAAAACTGCGCCCGCGAGAGAGGATCGACGCCGGTGGTGGGTTCATCGAGGATCAGCAGCTGCGGGTCGTGAATGAGCGCGCAGCACAGGCCGAGCTTTTGCTTCATCCCCCCGGAGAGTTTTCCTGCCGGGCGGTCGCGAAACGGCGCCAGGCCGGTACTCTGGAGCAGCTCATTGATGCGGATGTCGCGTTCGGCTTTATCATGGCCGAACAGACGGGCGAAGAAATCGACGTTTTCATAGACCGACAGGGTATGGTAGAGGTTCTTCCCCAGCCCCTGGGGCATCCAGGCGATTTTCGGGCAGACGTCCTGGCGATGACGTACCTCGCTCATATCGCCGCCGAGCACCATAATGTTGCCGTGCTCAATCACGCGCGCGCCGGAGATCAGCGATAGCAGGCTGGACTTGCCCACGCCGTCGGGCCCGATCAGGCCCACCATACGGCGAGCGGGAATGCTCAGCGTAATGTCCTTCAGCGCGACGGTTGCGCCAAAGTGCTGGCTGACGTTTTCCAGGCGGGCGACGGTTTTCATTGCGGCAACCTCACCGTCAGCGCTTCAGGCCACGCCTGCTGGTTATCCAGGCGGACCCAGGCCATCCCGGGCAGGCCGGTCTTCACATACTCCAGATGCTCCGCCAGCAGCTCTGGCGGAATACGGGCTTTTACGCGGAACATCAGCTTCAGCCGTTCATCGCTGGTTTCCACCGTTTTAGGCGTAAACTGCGCCACGCTGGCGACAAAGCTGATATTGGCGGGGATCACCAGATTCGGCGCGGCATCGAGGATAATTCGCGCTTCGCTGCCCAGCGCCAGCAGACCCGCCTGCTCGGTAGGCAGGAAGAAGGTCATATAGACATCGGATAAATCGACCATATTCAGCACCCGGCCGCCCGCCGCCAGCACCTCTCCCGGTTCGGCGACGCGGTACTGAATGCGGCCATCGCGCGGGGCTTTCAGCTCGCTATCGTCGATATCGGCGATAATCCGCCGTTCGGTCGCCTGGGCGGCCTCGACCCGGGTTTGCGCCTGAATGATGCTGGTGCGCGCCGCCTCAATCGCGGCCCTGGCGGCAGAGACCTGCGCTTTGGCGGATTCCAGCGCCGCCCTGGCGCTTTCTGCCGCCGCCTGGTCGTCATCCAGCTGCTGCGCAGAGACCGCGCCTCGCTGCGAGAGCGTGCTGGAGCGGACGTGTCGTTTAGCCGAAGAGTTCAGCTCCGCCTGCCGCTGCTTCACCACCGCTTCCGTAGCGCGCATTTCGCTTTGGCGCTGGTCGAGCAGGGCTTTCGCGGCGGCAATCGCGCTCTCTGCTTCCTTGATTTGCGCGGCGGCCTCCAGCCGTTGTTCGTTGAGTACCCGGGTGTCCATACGGGCCAACACGTCGCCCTGGCGAACAAACTGCCCCTCTTTGACCAGGATGGTGTCGATACGCCCGGCGGTTTTGGTGGCGATATCGACTTCTGTGGCTTCAATCCTGCCGTTACTGCTGGCAAAGCCCTCAGGAATTCCCGGCGGGCGCAGCATCCACCATGCCGCTGCGGCAATCACCACCGCTAAACCAATAACGTATCCAACCCAACGCCGTTTGATTTTGTCCATACGCGACTCGCTTTGTTCCATAGGCTGAGTGGTGCGCGCTTCTCCTCCGCATGGCGGAGTTTCGTCTCTTCAGGGAAGGGAGAAATCGGGGATAAGGCCGACCGGCGCAGGGAGCCTGCAGCGCTGCTAACCGGTCAGAAAGAGGTGCGATCAATGTGGTCATCATCAGCAATCCTCGCCTTAAATGAAACACGCATATTTATTGCTACCGTCAATGTCATACTAACACCCGCAATGATTATGTCCATATACAAAGCAGGGTCTTGTTGTCGGGTTAACATAAAAACAGCGAGGAGCGCGATGGAACAATATTACCCATAATGCCTATTGGGGTTAATGCTCCGGATACCGGCGCAGATAATCTTAATCGTTCTTCATTAAATCATCGTACATATAAGCTATTCCTTAGCGCTAATAACCAGAGGATATTATTCCCTGGCGACTGGCGCATTTTTAATCTGGTTGCCCCAGGAGAACTGTTGTATGATCTCCGGCCCTGAAAATACACTCACGCCGGGCGAGCGCTTTATTCAATGAAAGATGAAAGCCAAAAATATATCTCGATTATTTTTAAGGAGTGGTTGCCGCTGTACGACAGCCTGACGCCGGAAGTGAGGGCGGTACTTAAAAATATTGCCGGGCAGCAGGCGGAGGCGTTAGCGACCCGTTTTTATGATTTTATTTTCCAGGACCCGGACATTGCGCGGCACCTTAGCTATGACTTAGTTCAGGAGCGGCTCAGCAGCTCGCTGGCCGGGTGGGTGAAAGATATCCTGATGTGCGATAAGGAAAATCTGCAGGCGCTGGCGGAGCGGCAGTACCTGATCGGCAGCATCCATTCACGCATCGGTATCCCGGCAGAGGCGGTACTGCGCGGCGCGCGCCAGCTGAAAGCCGGGCTGATTGAAAATATCCGCGATAGCCAGCTCGATCGCGAGACCAGCGTTGCCGCCATCTACTACGCCATCATGGCCATTAACATGGCGGTAGAAATGATGTGCCACGCCTATACCCTGTCGCACTATCGGGCAACGAAAAATGAAGAAGCGTACCGCCTGTATAGCCTGATGGATAACGTTCCGCTGGAATATGGCAAACAGCAGGCCTCGCTCTCCGGATGGGAAAATACCGCTATTTTTAATATCGTTAGCGATAATAAAAGCGATATTAACGGAGCGTTATTATCTGATTCTGAATTTGGCCTGTGGTTCCGCCATAAATGCGTGCGTTATTTTAACAAAAATCCGCAAATGCAGGAAATCGCCGACTTAATTAGCAAGGTGGATGCGCTGTTATCCGCCTGGAAATCCTCGTCTGAGAGTTCTGAGTATAAAAACACGCAGGCTTTGCTGCAGGGGATCCATATCCATTGCCAGCAGATCGGCAGCCAGATGGGGGTGCTGTTTAGCAGCCTGTCGCAGATGCAAAGCGGTAAGGATACGCTGACCAGCCTGCTGAATCGCCGCTATCTGCCGGTTGTCCTAAAGCATGAAGTGACGCTGGCGATGGAATATGAACTGCCGATGACGGTGGCGATTATCGACATCGACCACTTTAAAGAGATCAATGATAGCTGGGGGCACATGGTCGGCGACCGGGCGATTAAGCACGTTGCGGAGCTGCTCAGCGATAATATTCGATCCAGCGACTATATCTTCCGCTACGGCGGCGAGGAGTTTCTGCTGGTGCTGGTGGAGACCGGCGCGGCGGAAGCCTTTACTATCCTTGAGCGGCTGCGTAAAAAAATCAGCCAGCTGGCGTTTAGCGTTGGCGCTGACAATGAGATTTCGATTACCGCCAGCATCGGCTACGCCGTCCACACCGGTCATCCGGATTACAATCTGCTGCTGCGCGATGCCGACAGCGCGCTGTACGTCGCCAAGCGCGATGGGCGCAACTGCGTGAAGCTGCATGAAGGCGACGGCAACTAAGCTGCCGGGTCCTTCCCGGAGGCGGCGCGCTGCGCCTGTCCGGGCTACCGGATCGCAGACGGCTGTGAACCCGTAGCCCCGGTAAGGCGATAGCCGCCACCGGGGAATAAACCGCAGAATATCTTCCGGTCGGGCGCCATCCCGGAGGCGGCGCGCTGCGTCTGTCCGGGCTACCTGATCGCAGACGGCTGTGAACCCGTAGCCCCGGTAAGGCGACAGCCGCCACCGGGGAATAAACCGCAGAATATCTGCCGGTCGGGCGCCATCCCGGAGGCGGCGCGCTGAGCCTGTCCCGGCTACCTGACCGCAGACGGCTGTGAACCTGTAGCCCGGGCAAGGCGCCTCAGGCGCCGCCCCCGGGAGAGATGTGGCAGCGGATTTCAGTGCGGAGAGATCGCCGCGCCTCAAAACAGCACCGGCAGCCCCAGGCCGCGTTTTACTTCATGCAGCGTCCGTTGTGTCAGTTCGTGCGCCCGCTCGCTTCCCCGGCGCAGCAGCGCCAGCAGCATGCCTTTATCCTGAATATAGGTCGCCCGGCGTTCGCGTATCGGCGCCAGCAGCTCCTGTAAGCAGGTCTCCAGCGCGTTTTTGCACTGCCTGTCGCCCAGCCCTCCGCGCCGATAGTGGGCTTTCATCTCGGCAACGAAGGTCTTATCAGCATGAAAGGCGTCGAGATAAGTGAATACCACGTTGCCTTCTGTCTGACCCGGGTCGGCGACCCGCAGGTGATTCGGGTCGGTATACATGGCGCTGACCGCGCGGTGGATCTCCTCTTCGCTGGCCGAAAGGGTGAGCGTGTTCCCCAGCGATTTCGACATTTTGGCGTTGCCATCGATGCCCGGCAGGCGGCTGACGTCGCTGAGCAGCGCTTTGCAGTGCTGTAAGATCGGCGTCGCCGTCAGGCTATTCATTTTGTGCACGATCTCATTGGTCTGTTCAATCATCGGTAGCTGATCGTCGCCAACCGGCACCAGTTCGGCCTTAAAGGCGGTAATATCGGCGGCCTGGCTTATGGGATAGGCTAAAAATCCCACCGGCAGCGAGCGGGAAAATCCCTTCTGGGCGATTTCATTTTTCACCGTCGGATTGCGTTCAACCCGGGCGACGGTGACGATATTCATATACAGCGCGCTGAGTTCGGCCAGCGCCGGCAGGGCGGATTGCAGGCAAATGGTGGTCTTCTGCGGATCGATGCCGACGGCGAGATAATCGGCCATCACCTCAAGGATATTGCTGCTGATTTTTTGCGGGTTGCTGCCGTTGTCGGTCAATCCCTGGAGATCCGCGACGAGGATAAACTGCTGGTGGTCGTGCTGGAGCAGCACGCGCTGGCGCAGGGAACCGACGTAGTGGCCGAGGTGCAGCTGGCCGGTAGGACGGTCGCCGGTCAGGATCGTTTGGCTGGTGTTCATGAGTGACTCCTTAGGATGCTATCAGGCCGAAGGGCGACACTCAGAAACAACAAAGCCGCCTTCCGGCGGCTTTGAATAGAGGAAACGTCAAATCTTGCCGCCTGTTATGCAGGCAGCCACCAACGGCGGAGGTGAGAGATGACAACGTTTCTGTTCATCTTTTTATCCTGCCACGAAAAGCCGCAGCAGTAAAAGCCCTTTTTTATTCAGCGATAAACCGGCAGCAGGTTAAAGCTGGATAAAATATGAATTATTGCGTTGGCGCCGCCGAAGCACAAAATCAGGATAATCATGGCATTGCCACCCCACACCCGATAGTTCGGGCTGCCGAAACGCCTGCGCGAGGCGCGCGCCAGCAGGGCGGGGACGATAGCGGCCCAGACGGTGGCGGCGAGGCCGGCGAAACCAATGGCGTAGATAAAACCGTTAGGCCACAGCAGCCCGCCGGCGATCGGCGGCAGAAAGGTCACCAGCGCGGTTTTAAACCGCCCCAGCCGACTATCGTCAAACTTAAACAGATCCGCCAGATAATCAAACAGGCCAAGAGTCACGCCCAGGAACGAGCTGGCGACGGCGAAGTTGGAAAAGACCGTCAGCAGTAAGTCCAGGGTCGAACTGTTCAGCAGGCCGCTTAAGGTCTGCACCAGCACGTCGATGTTGCCGCCTTTTTCGGCGATAGCGATAAACGCCGGGCGCGGAATATTGCCCATTGTGCCGACCAGCCAGATGATATACAGCACCAGCGCCATCAGCGTGCCGAGCAGCAGGCAGCGGCGAATGATAAGCGGATCTTTACCGTAGTACTTCATCAGACTGGGGACGTTGCCGTGATAGCCAAAGGAGGCCAGGCAGAACGGCAGCGTCATCAGGACGTAGGGCAGATAGGACGCATTGACCTCCGCACGGTTAAACAGAATCGCGGGCTCCACGTGCCACATCAGGCCGCCGAAGGTCATAAAGAAGGTGAGGATTTTGGCGCCCAGCACGATAGTCGTCATCCGGCTTACCGCTTTCGTACTTAGCCAGACGATAAAGGCGACCACCAGCGCGAACGCCAGCCCGCCCAGGCGTGCGGGAACCGCGAGGTTCATCTGCGCAAAAGTATGCTGAATAACTGAACCGCTGGCGGAAATATAGGCGTAGGTCAGGATATATAAAACAAAGGCGACGGTCAGGCCGTTAATAATATTCCAGCCGTTTCCCAGTAAATCCTTCGTAATCGTGTCGAAGCTGGCGCCAATATGATAATTGAGATTGGCTTCGAGGATCATTAACCCGGAATGCAGCATGCAAAACCAGGTAAAAATGAGCGCCAGCAGCGACCAGAAAAACCAGGCGCCGGACATCACCACCGGTAAAGAAAACATGCCTGCGCCAATAATCGTGCCGCCGATAATCATCGCTCCGCCAATTAGCGATGGCGTATTAGTTGAGACCGCTTTTGAGACTGATAGTGTAGCCATAAGGTGCATTCCTCACGTGGCTATAATTATTATACCCGTCATACTTCAAGCTGCAGATGTGTTGGCTGCGTTCACTCACCCCAGTCACTTACCTCAGTAAGCTCCTGGGGGTTCACTCTCTTGCCGCCTTTCTGCAACTCGAATTATTTAGGGTACAGATAACGGCTGCGGGAAAACGGCTACCCGGCGCAACCCGAATGATTGAGCTTAAAGAGATGGAATTAAATTAATGGCGCTCTCATTGCGAGAGCGCCGTGATGCGGTTTATTTCACCGGTTTCAGTCTGGCGACGAAGTGGCGCAGTACCGGCGGTTCATAGGTGAAGGTCAGGCCCTTAATCGTGGCGGCGCGCGCCTTAACGGCGATCAGCGCATCAGCGATATAGTCCATATGATCGTTGGTATAAACCCGACGCGGAATGGTCAGGCGCAGCAGCTCCATCGGCGACGCCTTCTGTTTGCCGGTTTGCGGGTCGCGGCCCAGCAGCAGGGAGCCGATTTCCACGCTGCGGATGCCCGCTTCCAGATACAGCTCGTTGTTTAGCGCGTGCGCCGGGAACTGCTCCGGTGGGATATGCGGCAGCAGCAGCTTAGCATCGACGAACACCGCATGGCCGCCGGTCGGATACTGAATCGGAATGCCGCCTTCGCGCAGGCGTTCGCCGAGGTATTCCACCTGATTGATGCGATAAGCGAGGTAATCCTCGTTGGTCCCTTCTTCCAGGCCGATAGCCAGCGCCTCCATATCGCGTCCCGCCAGGCCGCCGTAGGTGACAAAGCCCTCCATCGGCACGCAGCGGATGCGCACTTCGTTGAACAGATCTTCGTCATCGCGGAAGCAGCACAGGCCGCCGATATTCACCATCGGGTCTTTCTTGGCGGACATGGTCAGCATATCGCCGTACTGGTACATCTCAAGAATAATCTCTTTCACCGATTTATCGGCGTAGCCCTCTTCGCGCTGTTTAATAAACCAGGCGTTTTCGCAGAAGCGGGCGGAGTCGATCACCACCGGAATATTATTCTGGCGGGCAATCTGATACACCTCGCGCATATTCGCCAGCGATACCGGCTGGCCGCCGGAGCTGTTACAGGTGACGGTGGTAATAATCGCCGCCACGTTTTCCGCGCCGTGTTCGGCGATGGTCGCTTTCAGCAAATCAATATCAAAGTTGCCTTTCCAGTCGTACCACGAGGTGGTATCGAAGGCTTTCGGCGTCACCACGTTAATGGCTTTTGCGCCGTTGAGCTCCACGTGCGCGGCGGTGGTATCGAAGTGGAAGTTGGAAATAAACACCGGATGCGCTGACTTGCGGCGAGCAATCAGGCTCGGGAACAGAATCTGCTCCGCGCCGCGCCCCTGATGGGTGGGAATGGTATACGGATAGCCGATAATCTCTTTGACCTTTTCGCACAGATGCTGATAGTTACGCGACCCGGCGTAGGCTTCGTCGCCCATCATCAGCCCGGCCCACTGATGGTCGCTCATCGCGCCGGTGCCGGAGTCGGTCAGCAGGTCGATATACACGTCCTGGCTATTGAGCAAAAACGGGTTATAGCCCGCCTCTTCCAGCGCTTTGACGCGATCGTCAAAGGTAGTCATGCGAATGTTTTCGACCATTTTAATGCGGAACGGCTCAGGGATACGTTTCATTTATTTTCTCCATGGGGATGCTGTGCCGCGTTTGTCTATTTGGCGACAAATAAAAAGCGCAACAAATAGCGACTAAACGCAGTGCTGAATTAATTTTTTTAGGGAGTAAGCAGCAGCGGAGAATTAACGAGGGAAGTCGTTGGAGATGCGGTGATCTAAATTATACCAGTCGTCCAGGCCGCCCTGGGCAATGAGGCGATAAATCGATTTTTGCGTCATGACATCGTCCTCTGTGGGTGAAGGGATGCCATAAAAATAAGGTAAAATGAGAAAATAACCACGATTAAAATCACAAAAAATAATTTATCGATAAGCGGAGTATAAAAATTTGACGCTCGTCGTCTTTTTAGCGTTATTGATTAGCAGGCGATGGTTTTTTGTTTTTTTATTACGCCAATAACGGCTTATTGAGTGAGGTTTTTAGCGCCTTCACCGCAATCAGTGAAGGCGCAGGCGGGACTTACATGCTGGAGAAGACGTTCATAATGATGCCGCCGGAGATGATCAGCACCATGGCGAGGATGGCCGGGATATCCGGTTTTTGCTTATAGAGGATCATCGAGCAAATCGTGACGCCGACGATACCAAAGCCGCACCACAGCGAGTAGGCGACGCCGACCGGAATGGTGCTCATCGCGCGGGTGAGGGCGAAGTAGCACAGTCCGTAGGCGAAGACCACCAGCACCGACGGCGCCAGCTTGCTGAAGCCATTGGTCTTTTTGATCATCGACGTGCCGGTGATTTCGGAGCCGATAGACAGCGCCAGCCATAAAAATCCGAGGTTAAACATAAGCGGTTCCTTTTCTGTTAGTTGGCGACTTTTTTGTCCAGAGATGCAGCGGCCGGCTGCGCGGGCGCTTCCTCGCTCTCTTCGCTACCCATTTTGGAAAACAGGTTCATGATCACGATCCCGCTGGCGATAACCGCCATACCGATAATGGCGGCGGTGTCCGGGTGCTGGCCGTAAAACGCCATTCCCAGCGTCGATACCACGAGAATGCCGGTACCGGACCAGGTGGCGTAGGCCAGACCGACGGGAATATCCTTCACCGCGCGGGATAGCGAGTAGTAGCAGGTGCAGTACAGCAGCACCAGCAGCCCGAGCAGCAGCATTTTGCTCATCCCTTCACTGCTGCCGAACATTTTGAGGGTGGAGGTGGCTGAGGTTTCGGAAACGATAACCAGCAGCATCCATAGCCAACACTTTGTTTTTGAAGACATAAGTTAAACTCCGGGTTTACTATTTAAGGTAAGGTTCTTTTTTTCTGTTTTTTAAAAAATCGATAGCGGCATCGGTCAACTGCGCTTCAGGGGCACAGGCCAGCGCCGGATTATTCACTACGTCTGTGACAGTGAGATAACGCCGCGGACCGCTCGCCGACGGCGCCGCCGCTCCGCGACCCGACGCCAGCTTCTCCAGCAATTCGTTCATGGTGCACAGCGCGATGCCGCATTCGGCCAGGCGGGCCAGCGTGGCCTGCATATGCCCGGCGTAAGCGCTATCAGGCTGCGCCCCGCGCAGCTGGTTAAGCTCGCTGGCGGGATCGCAGTGATAGCGCAGCGCCAGCACCGGCAGGCCGCTCAGCAGGGCATCGTGCACGCGGCGGGTAACCGGACCGTGCAGGGAACCCTTCACCAGATCCGCCGCCAGCGGGTAGTCGAGAAACGGCAGCAGCAGCGCCTTATACGAGGCCGAAGGCAGCCCCTGTTGCCAGTCGGCCGCCGGCAGCGTTTTACCGATAGCCCGCCACTGCTCTCCGTCGTCAATCCCGCTATCCAGCGCCAGGTGCAGGCTCTCGCCGCAGCCGGCCAGCCGCTGGCGAATAGCGTGCCGGTAGCCCGCCGCAGCGGTCACCATCACCAGTACCGGCGGCCGCAGACGCTGCATAACGCGTTCAACCAGGTCTTCCATCTGTTGGTCGGTCATGGCGAGCCTCCGTTAGCCGATGAGCGTGACCTGCGCGCCGTTTTTCAAGCCGGCGGCGTTGGCCTCTTCGGTATCAATATGAAACTCCAGCGCGAAGTCTTCGCGTACCCGCACCACCACTTCATCAAAGGTCAGCTGGCGTTCGCCGTCGCTGCGGACGCTAACCTTCTGGCCGTTGGCGACGTTCAGCTGGCGGGCATCCTGCGGCGACATATGGATATGCCGCCAGGCGCAGATCACCTGCGATCGCAGTTCAACGTGGCCTGCCGGGCCGATCAGCAGCGCGCTGCCCGCGTTCTCCAGCTGGCCGGATTCGCGAACCGGCGCTTTGATGCCGAGGGTAAAGCAGTCGGCGCGGGAGATTTCCAGCTGCGATACCGGGCGGGTTGGGCCGAGGACGCGAACGTTACTGAGTGAGCCCTTCGGACCGACCACGGTGACGCACTCCTGGGCCGCGAACTGCCCCGGCTGGCGCAGCGGCTTAAACGGCGTCAGGACGTAGCCCTTGCCAAACAGCGCTTCGACGTCCTGCTGCGCCAGATGGACGTGGCGGTTAGAGATGCCGACCGGGATAGCCGGAGCAGCGTGGCTCAGGCGGGCGGCGATTTTTTCATGGAGCAGGGTGTCGATCATGCCTTCTTCCCTTTCCTCATCGCCGCGTTTTTATCTTCCGTCGGCGCAGGCGCGGCGGCGGGTTCAGTGGGTTCCCTTGTTTCTACAGCGGCGGGCGCGACGGCTTCAGCCTCAAGCGGCGCGGCAGCTTCCGCGCGCGGCGGACGGCCTTTCAGGGTGCTGAGGGCGTCCACGACGCTGCGCTCCGGACGGGCGATCGTCAGGGATTTGACCTGCGGGTCGATGAGCGCGGCGACGGCCACGCCGCGTTCGATAGCGGTGTGAATCGCGCTGATCTCCCCTTCAAAGCAGACGCTCACCAGCCCCGAACCGACTTTGCGGTAGCCAATGCAGGACACGCCTGCGCTTTTGCAGGCGGCATCCACGGCCTGAACGGCGGCAACTAACCCTCGCGTTTCAATTACGCCTAAACTTTTCATTGTCGGCTCCTGTTAATGGCGGACTAAGCGAATATCAAAATCAAACTGCGTGAAGAACGTTTCCAGCCGGTCTAACTCCTCGGCGGAATAAGTTGGGTCCCGGGCGATGGGGTAAGGCATATCGAGGCGCTCATATTTTTTGCGCCCGAGCTGGTGGTACGGCAGCATATCGATGCGGCGGATATTTCCGCGCTTCGCCAGCTTTTGTACGTAATCAATGGCCCCGGTAATGGCATCGAACGAGTCGTTATAGCCGCGAACCAGCGGCATGCGGATAATGACGTTAGCGCCGGAGTCCACCAGCCACTCCAGGTTGCGGCGAATGCCTTCGTTACCGATGCCAAATAATGCTTTATGGTGCTCGCTGTTAATTTGCTTAATATCGAATAAGAAGGTGTCGGTCACCGGCGCCAGCTTTTGATAATTAGCCAGCGGCGTAGTGCCCTGCGTTTCCACGGCGGTATTGAGCATCATCTTTTTGCATTCGCTAAAGAGCGCGACGGCAAAATCGGTCTGCAGGCTCATTTCCCCGCCGCCGATGGTGACGCCGCCGCCGGAGGAGATATAAAAGTCGTAGTCCTGCATGATGATCTCCATCAGTTCGCTGACGGTGACATCTTTGCCCATAATATCCAGCGCGTTCTGGGTGCAGATCTCTTCGCACTTGCGGCAGCCGATACAGTCTTTATTACGGTTGACGAAATGCTTCATTTCGCCGTTTTCTTCCGCCCGATAATGAATTCCCGCCGGGCAGACGTTGACGCAGTCGCCGCAGTTAATGCATTTATCCTGTGAGAACATCACCTGAAACTGGCTATTCAGCCCTTCCGGGTTAGCGCACCACGGGCAGCGAATATTGCAGCCTTTGAAAAAAACCAGCGTGCGGATCCCATCGCCGTCATAGATCGAATATTTCTGAATATTGAATATTCGCCCGGTTAGTTCTTGTTTTGCGCTCACATTTACCTCCAGAAATACGATCGGGACATCCGTGTCCAAAAACGTCCGTGTTTTTATCAGAACTTCTCAATTACCGTACGGCTGATAATCTCGTCCTGAACTTCTTTGCACAGCTCAACGAAGTAGGCGCTGTAGCCCGCGACGCGGACGATCAGGTCGCGGTATTTTTCCGGCTCCTGCTGGGCTTTTTTCAGCACTTCGTTATCGACATAGCTGAACTGCATCTGGCCGTTGCCGAGAATCGACGCGGTGCGCAGCAGGGTAATCAGGCCGTGACGACCTTCCGGGGTATCCAGCAGCCCTTTGAGGAACTTGAAGTTGTGCACCATGCCGATATTCATGGTTTCGACGTTCATCTTGCTCACCGACTTGATGATCGCCGTCGGACCCTGTTTATCCGCGCCCTGAGTCGGGCTGATACCGTCGGAGAGCGGCATCCACGCCAGGCGACCGTTCGGCGTGGCGTTGGTCAGCTCACCGATCGGCGTGTTGTTGGAGATGGATAGTGTGCCGTGGCTCAGGGTGGAGTAGAGCATCTTGTACTTACGGCACTCGCGCTCGGTCCACTCGGTGATATCCAGTGCATACTGGTCAACGTAGTTATCATCGTTGCCGTATTTCGGCGCGTTGAGGCAGTCGCGACGCAGGCCTTCAAAGCCTTCGAAGTTCGCCAGCAGCGCGTCGCGCATCTGCTCAAGGGTGTATTTCTTATCTTCAAACACCAGCTTACGAATCGCCGCCATGGAATCGACGTAGGTCGCCAGACCGGAGAAGATCAGCCCCGGGCCGTGGTTGATCATCGCGCCGCCGGCGGCAACGTCTTTGCCTTTTTCCATGCAGCCTTCCACCAGCAGCGACATCAGCGGCTTCGGCGCCACGTCGCGGTGCACGCGCTGGCTGATGACCGTCCCGATCGCCGACAGGCGTACGATATGGGCGATCTGTTTTTTCACCGCCGCGTCGAAATCCTCGAAGGTGTGCAGGTCGCGCAGGTCGCCGGTATCCAGCCCCTGATAGCTGTCAAACAGCACCATCCGGCCGCGGTTTAAAACGAACTCAATGGCGATGGGCCACTGGGTGTAGCCGGTGGAGGTCCACTGATAGATGCGGCCGGATTTCTGCGGCTCGACGCAGCCCATCAGACAGTAGTCGCGGGCGTCTTCGAAATCGAAGCCTTTACGCAGCATCATTTTGATATGGGAGTCGTCGAAGTGGCAGGCCGGGAAGCCCATCCCCGCTTTGACGACGTCGACGATTTTTTCCATATACTTCTGCGGCGACTGGTTGTGAATACGGCAGGCCAGCGACGGCTGGTAAACCTTCACAAAGCGCACGGCGTCCATGATCAGGTAGGTCAGGTCGTTACAGGCATCGCCGCCGGAGCGCTTCTGACCGCCGACGGTCAGGTTGATAAACGGCTGATAGCCGGCGAAATATTTCGCCCCCAGCTCGCTGGACATCCACATCAGCTCGGCGCATTTGATGATAAACGCCTGCAGCAGCTCCAGCGCGGTGTCGTGAGTCAGGCGGCCTTCGCGGATATCGGCTTCAAACATCGGGTAGCAGTACTGGTCTACGCGTCCCAGGGACAGTCCGGTCTGGTTCTCTTCAATTTCAAACAGCGACTCCACGGTCCAGATGCTCTGCAGCGCTTCCTGCAGGGTTTTCGGCGGATTTGCCGGCACGTTCTGGTTCACCTCGGCGATGGTCAGCAGCTCGGCGCGACGCTGGGCGTTCTGCTCAATCGCGGCCAGTTCGCGGGCGCGGGCGGCGATGCGGTGCGCGTAGTTAATCACCCCTTCGCAGGTTTCAATGGCCGCCTTGTAGTAGTAAATACGGTCGATATCTTCCGGGTTTTCCATACTCAGGCTGGCAAGGTGCGCCTCGGCGTCGGCTTTAATGCCGTTCATCCCTTTGGTAAACAGCAGCACGTCGTAGCCCGGGCAGGTGTCGCCGCCGCCGTTGATCTGGTGGTAGGAGAGGTCGCTGACGAAGGTCTCGCCGCTGAACGCCCACACCCCCGCTTCGCGGTACTGGGCTTCGCAGATTTCATCCAGCGAGCGGCCTTCCCAGAACGGCACGATCTCTTCGCGGATGGTTTTTTTATCTGCTTCGCTGATCTCAAACGGATCCTGCGGACGGGTGCTCATGGTATCGAGTTCGTCGCGCACCCAGCGCCAGGCGATATCCGGCGAGAAGGCGCCCGCGCGCGGCTTGCCGCACGGATGACCGACGATCAGCTCATCGTCCTGAATCAGAATCGGCGCGGTTTCGCAGGCGTGGCGGAAGGCTTTGGCGCGCAGCAGAATCGTCGGCATGCCGGGGTTGGCTTTGACCACTTCGGTAAAGGCCAGCGCGCGGTAGATAGAGACGCTCGGGCGCACGGTCAGGTAGTGGTTACGCAGGCGCTGCATGCGCGGGGTCAGCCCTTCTGCTGCCGGCGTCTCGCCGGCGGCGGCAAACGGGGCGGCGGAAACGTGCTGGACGCCCTTGAACAAACGCACCGGCAGATGCAGGGCGCTCAGGTTGTGCTGTGCGCTGAGGAACATGTCGGAGAGTTCGTTAATGCGCGCGTTCTCAAGGCTTGCGCCGTGGAGCAGGGCGTCGAACATCGGATAACCGTCGATCGCGCAGGCGGCGCGCACTTCGCACAGCTCCGCCAGCTTGAACCACAGCGATTCGACGATTTCATACGCCTGCTGCGGGGAGAGCGCGCCGTTGTTGATATCGTGCTGGTAGTAAGGCAGCAGGGCTTTGTCGGCGCCTTCCGGGTTGACGGCGTAGCTGCCGTTATCGAGCTGGAGCGCCAGCTGGAACAGATAAAAGGCCTGGCACGCCTCTTTGAAGCTGCGCGCCGGATGCGCCGGAACGTGGTGCAGGATGGCGGCGCTGTCCAGTAGTTCCGCCCGGCGGTAAGCGTTGGTTTCCGCGGCGGCCAGCTGTTCGGCGCTGTTGGCCAGGTTTTGCGCCAGCGCCAGCAGGGCATCGCAGGCGTAGATGGCTGCGCGGCAGCCGTTGACTTCATCCATGCCGCTGCGGCTGACGGCGCTGCCCAGCGCGCGGGTTTTCTCTTCCAGCTGATGTTTTATCGCCAGCACGCCTTTTTCGATCACCAGCTTGTAATCCGGGGAGTCGAGATCGCTATTCAGGTTGAGGAACTGGAACGCGGACGGGCGACGGACGGCGCTCTCGTCGTGGAAAATCGCCCCGTGCGGTTTGCGGGTCTGGTTGCCGACGATCAGCTCGTCGGCGCTGATGCACAGCGGCAGCTGGCGCATCAGTTCATAGAAGCGGCGCGCCGGTTTGACGGAGGCGGGAACCCCGGCGATATCGCCATCAAGGGCGTTGAGCGTGGTGGCATGTTCGGTGCACAGGGTGCTTTTTTGTGAGAGTAAACGTTCTGCCAACACTTTGACGCGCGGCGTTAAGCTGTAGTGTGCCATGGGTAAGGTTCTCCAAATCTTGTTATCAGTGGCCCTGAACGGCGTTGCCGGTCCATGCCCGGCGATAGAGTTCGGTCAGTGCGTGAGCATCCGGCGCGCGTGGGTTCGTCGGGGTACAGCTGTCGCGTAACGCCTGGCCGACCATCTCCGCCAGCCGTTGTTCAAACTCGTCTGCAAGGACGCCGGTATCGCGAATGCCGCCCGGCATGCTCATTTCGTCTTTTAGCGCCTGAATGGCGACCAGCAGGCTGGCGACGCCCTGGCGGGTAGTGGCCGCGGGCAGATCCAGCAGATGGGCTAATCGGGCGTATTTGCGGGCGGCATCGGTATCGCACTGCCCGTGATAATCGGCGTTCCAGGCCACCACGTCCGCCATCAGCAGGGCGTTAGCGCGGCCGTGGGGGACGCGAAACACGCCGCCGAGCGCGTGGGCGAGGCTGTGGGTGATGCCCAGCGAGGCGTTGGTGAAAGCCATGCCCGCCATGCAGGAGGCGTTGTGCATCTTTTCCCGCGCCAGCAGGTCGCCACCGTTGCGCCAGCAGGTCGGCAGAAAGCGAAATACCTGCTGCACCACTTTCTCCGCCAGCGCATCGGAAAAGTCGCTGGCGGCGAGGGAGACATAGGCTTCCAGCGCGTGACACAGCACGTCCATCCCGGTATCGGCGGTGATCGCCGGCGGCACCGAGGCCACCAGCGCCGGGTCAAGAATGGCGATATCCGGCAGCAGCGACGGGTCCACCAGCACCAGCTTCTCGGCGTGGGCTTTCACCACTGAAAAGGCGGTGACCTCAGAGCCGGTGCCGCTGGTGGTGGGGATCGCCACAAAGCAGGGCGGCTCGCGGTGAGCGTCCGGACGGGTTTGCGCCAGGGCGAAAATAACCGCTTTGGCTGCATCAATCACCGAACCGCCGCCCAGCGCGATAACCAGATCCGGATAGCTGTTATCCATCCGCTTCATACCGCTCACCACGGTGGCGATATCCGGGTCGGCCACCACGTCGTCCCAGACCTGGAAAGCGATGCCGCGCGCATTGAGGATCTGCGTGACGCGATCGGCGAGGCCAAACTTAACCATCGCCTGGTCAGTGACCAGCAGTACGTTGCGGGCGGGCAGCTCGTTCAGGATGGCAAGCGCATCCTGACCAAAGCGAATCCGGGGTTTCAGCAAAAATTCACTCATTGGGTTATTGACTCCTTAAGCGTCCCGAAACACGTTCTCGACAATGGCGACCACCGACATGGCCTTGTAGCGCTCTTTGTTGAGCGCCAGGTACTCTTCGGCCAGCACGATGTCGTGCATACCGGCGCCGACGCTATCAACGGCAACCCAGGTCTGGTCTTTCATCGGCTGCTGGTCATCATCTAATTTGACGATCAGCAGCAGGTTGCTGCCCCTTAGCTCATCGCACTTCTGCGTGGCGACGACATGTCCGACTACCTTTGCGAGAATCATTGTTTTTATCGCCTTATATCAATGTGTTACTTACCAAGGCGTTCCAGCACCTGGCGGATGACGCGTTCCACGTTTTGCTCATTAATCTCGCTGTCCGCGCCGACGGCGGCAGTCGCAAAGCGATCGTCGGCGCTGGCCGGGTGGGCTGCGGTCGCCGGGGCGTTAAAACGTTCATCGTCGAAAATGCTGCGGTTCGGGCCGGCCGCCGGGCTGACGATGGTCGGCTGCGGTTCCGGGCGGCTGCCCGGCGCGCGCAGCTCATCGATGGAGCGCACGCCGTAGCCCACTTTGCGGATGTTGAGCAGGTTCATCGGCCCGACGTTGTCTGAGCTGGAGCCGCCGCCGACCGCGCCGCAGCCGAGGGTCAGGGCCGGGGTGATATTGGTGGTCGCGCCGATGCCGCCCAGCGCCGCCGGGGTGTTGATCAGAATGCGGTTAACCGGTTTTTCCAGGCAGAACTGGCGGATGACGTCCTGGTTGCGGGTGTGGATCACCAGCGTGTGGCCGAGGCCTTCGTTGGTCAGCAGCTCCACGACGCGGTGGCAGGCGGCTTTCCAGTCCTCTTCGACGTACAGGCCGAGTACCGGGCACAGTTTTTCCCGCGAGTAGGGGTTGGAATGCGATACCGTGGTCTGCGCGGCAATCAGCACCCGGGTGCTGGCCGGGACGCAGAAGCCGGCCATCTGGCTCAGATAGAGCGCGGTTTTACCGACCACTTTGGGGTTGATGGTGCCGTTGGGGCGCAGCAGCAGGGCCGCCATTTTTGCCGCTTCGCTTTCGTTCATGAAGTACGCGCCCTGAGCTTCCAGTTCGCGATGCACTTCGTCGTAGATACAGCGTTCGACGATAATCGACTGCTCGGAGGCGCAGATCACGCCGTTATCGAAGGTTTTACTGGTGATGATATCTTTCACCGCGTGGGGGATATCGGCGCTGCGTTCGATAAACGCCGGGCCGTTACCCGGGCCGCCGCTAATGGTCGGCGTGCCGGACGCGTAGGCGGCGCGCACCATGCCTTCGCCGCCGGTTGCCAGGATCAGCGACACGTCTTTGCTGTGCATCAGCTCTGAGGTGGCTTCGAGGGTCAGCTGGCTAATGGCGTCGACGCTACCGGCCGGTGCCCCTGCCGCTTCTGCCGCGCGCTTCACGATTTCAATCGCTTTCCAGCTGCACTGGCGGGCGCCGGGATGCGGGGAGAAGATAATCGCGTTGCCGGCCTTCAGGGCAATCAGCGTTTTGTAGATGACGGTGGAGGTCGGGTTGGTCGACGGCACCAGCGCACAAATCACCCCCAGCGGCACGCCCACGTCCATCACTTTTTGTAGCGGATCGTCATGAATGATGCCGACGGTCTTCATATCTTTGATGGCGTCGTAGACGCGCAGCGAGGCGAAGCGGTTCTTCAGCACTTTGTCCTGCCAGTTGCCAAAACCGGTTTCTTCCGCGGCCATTTTCGCCAGCGCTTCGGCATGATGCGCCGCTTCCTGGGCCACGTTCTTCACGATGGCGTCGATTTGCTGCTGCGAAAAGGTGGCCAGAATCGCCTGCGCCTTTTTGGCATTGCGCACCAGCTCCCGGGCGTTCTGCCGGGACTGCAAATCGTTATCCAGTTCAATCATGAGTCTATCCTTCATCAGACTAAAAGAGTGGAGACGGGGCGCGCCCTGTCAGGTCATGCTTTGTGCTGCGCCGCGATTTTTTCGATGTCGTTATGCGGACGCGCGATGACGCGAGAGGTGACGACTTCGCCGATGCGTTTTGCCGCTTCCACGCCGGAATCCACCGCGGCATTCACCGCGCCGACGTCGCCTTTCACCATCGCGGTGACGAGGCCGGAGCCGACGTTTTCATAGCCAATCAGCTCCACGTTGGCGGCTTTACACATCGCATCCGCCGCTTCAATACAGGCCACCAGCCCTTTGGTTTCGATAAGCCCTAGCGCTTCTTTCATCAGGTTTTTCTCCGGTTAATCCATGATTTTGTAATGCGAGACGATTTTGTTGATGTCGTTATGCGGGCGGGCGATAACCAGAGAAGTCACCACTTCGCCGATGCGCTGCGCGGATTCGACGCCGGAATCCACCGCCGCTTTCACCGCGCCCACGTCGCCCTTCACCATCGCGGTGACGAGGCCGGAGCCGACGTTTTCATAGCCAATCAGTTCCACGTTGGCGGCTTTACACATCGCATCCGCCGCTTCGATACAGGCCACCAGCCCTTTGGTTTCAATCAGACCTAATGCATCACCCATTTGCGTTCTCCTGGCCATCAGGCCTTGTGTTTAATGACGATTTTGTTGATGTCGTTATGCGGACGAGCGATAACCAGCGAGGTCACCACTTCACCGATGCGCTGCGCGGATTCGACGCCGGAATCCACCGCCGCTTTCACTGCGCCGACGTCGCCCTTCACCATGACGGTCACCAGCCCCGAGCCGATGTTTTCATAGCTAATCAGCTCGACGTTGGCGGCTTTACACATCGCATCCGCGGCTTCAATGCAGGCCACCAGACCTTTGGTTTCGATAAGCCCTAATGCATCACCCATGGTTTCTCCTCCAGAACAGTTTTGTGATTCGGAAAACCGACCGCGTAACGGCGTCAGGACGCGGATGCGGCGTTCGGGGTTCACTATAGGGAATGGCGAATAAAGTGAAATTTAAATCTGCTAGCGTGGTATTTTTAGTCTTTTGCTCTGTGATTTAGGTTGGTTAAGGCGCTGATTTATGCATTTGTGCTGCGATGGCGGGGCGAATTCAGTGACGATTGTGGCGCTTTTTCCACCATTTAGCCTGAGGCGGATTGATGTTAATAAGTTGCTAATTTATTGCAGATCGGGGGTAATTTATTCCCATGCTAAGTGTGGGGAGGATCGTGTTTTCTTCGGCAGGCTAAATGCAAAACGTGCGGTTCTACTAACGGGAAAGCGAGGAAGGAAAAGCGGGTGTGAGCTTAGTCAAGCTTGCTGCCGGACTTCAGCGTGCAGACGTAGAGCGGGGAGTTGATAGAGCTGAGAAGAATGGCTTTCTCATTGAGCTTCTGTGCGTTCAGGAACAGGCCATCGTGGCTGTCGGACATCTCACGCATAAAGTAGTCGAAGATCACGTCCGGCGACTCATCGATGGACGAAGCGCTGGATTCCCACTTGCTGATGCGATAGTGGCGCTCGGTGGTGGAGATGCGCTTGCTGGTGTAGCTGAATTTGACGTAGCGCTGGAGGTAAAGCCAGCCGGCGGCGGAATCTGTGTAGCCTTCAACGACCATCGACCCTTTGCCGTTGGCGGCAAAGTTGAAATGGATATTGCCGTTAACGTTCTCCTTCTCCATGTTCTCAAAGCGCATAATCGCTTTTGTCGAACAGCTCATTACCCCGCCGTTTTCGACCGGCAGCAGCTTCCAGGCGCAGAACCCGGCGGCGGCAATAAACACCAGGCTGGAGAGGGCGAAAAAGGGGCGCGGGGCGATTCTCATTGCGGCTTCCATGAATAATAAAAATAGTTATCGCAGTAGCTGAACGGGTTATCTTCATGCATCGCGCAGTGGGCGAGGAACACCCGGCCCAGACCGTTGGTTTCCAGCCGGTCGCCATAGAAGAAGACGAAGCGTTCGCCGGGCTTGCACTCCAGCTTCAGGCGCTGGCGTACAGCATCAAAATTCTTGCCGTAGGCGGTTCCGGCAACGGAGCGCAGCATCTCATCGCTGGCCAGCAGCTCGCACTGGCTGTGGCGCATTTGCGTCAGGGTGATGGGGTGCGATGTGCTGCCGCCGAGAAAACTGCAGACCACCAGCAGCAGGGCGATGGTGAGCAGGCAGCCGCCGGCGAGATACCAGCAGGTACCGCGCGCGTGGCGGCTGGAAACGGTCTTTTGTTCTTCCGGGACTGCGGCCGGGTCTGGCTCGGCTTCTGGCGCGGGCGGCGGCTCCGGCTCCGGGCTGGCGTCGAGCCTCTCGATGGTGAGATCCGGATTGAGCTGCAGCAGTCCGCGCGACACGGTGACGATAATGTTGTCGATATCGTAGTGGCGAAAGGTTTTGCGCAGCATGCTCAGGTACTGATTGAGATTGCTGTTGGATGAGGTTAACCCATTGTCATCCCAGACTTTTTTAAGCACCTCATCGCGGCTGACCACCTCGGTGTGGCGCAGGAAGAACCACAGCAGCGCGTTGGCGGTGATGGACAGCTGGCTGTCCGCCTCATCGCTTCCCGGTAACGTTAGCGTGCCGTCCATTGCATCATAAATAAGACGGCCATGGATGTTATAGCGCATCGTGGCCTCAATCTATCACGTCATACTTCACGTTGCTGGTGCGTTGGCTGCGTTCGCTCACCTTGGTCACATAGTTATCTATGCTCCCAGGGATTCGCTCCCTTGCCGCCTTCCTGCAACGCGAATTATTTAGTGTATATATGCTTCACGCAGGAAGCGTCATCTTCGTCAGATCGCTGACCAGCGACTGCCGGTGCCCGGGGCTCATGGTGCGCCCCTCGGTTAATTCCGATAGCCAGATGCCGTCTGCCGCATAGCGCACCAGCGTGCCGGTATGGCTATTGTCCAGTTCATCGCCTTTCGCCAGATGGTCCAGCATCCAGTCGCGCCAGCATTTTCGCAGCACCGGTTCATCCGGCATGGCCAGCGACAGCACCATCAGCTGGCGGCTCTCCTGGGTATCCGTGAGTTCCGGCGCCGACAGATAGCGCAGATAGGCGCGGGTAAAGCGGCCATAAGAGACGTTATCCGCGGCCATAAGCTCTGCAATCGCCTCTTCCATAATCGCCAGCAGGCGGGCAAAGAGGGCGAAAATCAGCGCCTGCTTGTTGGGGAAATGGTGCAGTAAACCGCCTTTGCTGACGCCCGCTTCGCGCGCGACGGCGTTCAGCGACAGCGAGGCGATGCCGTCCCGGCCGGCGATAGTGGCGGCGGATTCCAGCAGTTGCTTATGCAGGCGGACGGGATCTTTTTTACGATGTTGGGCTTCCATATTCATGGCCCGAATCATACCGACCAGACGGTATGATTATTCTTGATCGCTATCAATATGCGAAGAGGCGCAGCGGGGCGGGATGACGTTATTGCGTGTAGGCTCACAGTTCACCTTATGAATTGTGGTGATATTCGCCGCACCGCGAATATCACCTGCCGAGATTCACACAGGCTTCACGTGGATAGCGAGGCCGTTTTCTCCCGGCGCCAGCTCCGGACGCAGGTTCAGCGAGGGGATCAGATAGTCGCCGTGATTCTGCCGACGGAAGGGAATGGGCGGCGTTTCAGAGAGGGTATCCAGCCGCCGGGCCAGCGCCTCGCGCAGCGTGGCGAAGCGCTGTTCATCGAGTTTGTCGGTGCGGTAGAACACCACCGGCGGCAGCACATCAAAGCCGGGATAGAACAGCATCCCGTGCTGAATGGGGAACAGGATGTCGTCGATAGACCCGTTAATTCCGCGCGGCGCGAAGTGTTCCGCCCATCCGCCGGCGGTAACGACCAGCATCGCCCGTTTCCCCGCGAACGTGCCTTCGCCGTAGCGATCGCCCCAGTGGGTTTCGCTGTGCTCGCCGACGCCGTAGGCAAAGCCGTAAGCGTAGACCCGATCAATCCAGCCCTTCATGATGGCGGGCAGCGAAAACCACCACAGCGGGAACTGAAAAATCACCGTATCGGCCCACAGCAGCTTCTCCTGTTCGCCCACGATATCCGCGCTTTGCGTGCCGTTAGCGAAGGCGTACTGCGAATCCCGCGTTGCCCGCCAGCTTTCACCGACCGGCGGGGCGCTGCTGTCATCGGCATCAAATCCCGCCTTCCAGCGCATGGCGTAGAGATCGGACACCTGCACGTCATGACCGGCGTTTTGCAGATGCTGCACGGCAAAATCCTTCAGCGCGCCGTTAAGCGAACGCGGTTCTGGATGGGCGTAAACCAGTAGTATTTTCATTGAAATCACCTCTGAGCAATGGAGAGCTGCAGAGTAGAGTCCGCGACGCTATAGTAGAAATGAATTGCTTCAATAACAGGTATAGCGATGATTAATCTGCAGGGGCTGGATCTCAATTTGCTGCGCACGCTGAACGTTCTGCTCAGCGAAAATAACGTCACCCGCGCGGCGCAGCGCCTCAACCTGTCGCAGCCGTCGGTCAGCGTGCAGCTGGCGCGACTGCGGGAGATTTTCGCCGACCCGCTGCTGCTGCCGGGGCCGCGCGGTATGCAGCCCACCGCCCGCGCCGATGAACTACGCGGGCCGCTGCACGATGCGCTGCTGGCGCTGGAGCTGGCGGTAGCGCCGGTTCAGCCTTTCGACCCGGCCACGGCGGCGCAGACCTGGCGGGTGGCGGCGACGGACTATATGGCGTCGGCGATTTTGCTGCCGGTGCTCAGTACCCTGCGCATCGCCTCTCCGGCCAGCCGCCTGGCGCTGTTTGAGCTACAGCCCGCGCGGCTGGTACAGCAGGCGGATCGCGACGAAGTGGATCTGTTTTTTCACACGCGAGACGGCGCGCCGCCCGGGCTGCATCAGCGTTTGTTGTTCCGCGAACGCTACGTGCTGGCGGGCAGGGCCGGGCATCCGGCGCTGCGGTCGCCATTAAGCCTGGCGCAGTTCTGCCAGCTGGAGCAGGTGATTGTCTCGCCGGACGGCGGAGGATTCAGCGCCGCGACCGATAGCGCGCTGGCGAATCTCGGGCTGGCACGGCGGGTTGTCCTTTCCGTGCCACATTTCCTGTTTATGCTGGAGACGCTGCGCAATAGCGAGCTGGTGGCGGTGCTGCCGGAGCGGCTGGTACGTGGCGCTGGCGGCCTGACGGTGGTTGAACCGCCGCTGGCGGTCGCCGGGTTTGAGATGCTGATGCTGTGGCACGAGCGCTGGCACCGCGATCCGGCGCACCGGTGGCTGCGCCAGCAAATCGTAACGTCATTAGAGGAAAAGCCATGTTAAGCGGATTAAATCATCTGACCCTGGCGGTTAGCCAGCTGGCGCCGAGCGTGGCGTTTTATCAGCAGCTTCCGGGGATGACGCTGCGCGCCCGCTGGGATAACGGCGCATATTTTTCCTGCGGCGACCTCTGGCTGTGCCTGTCGCTGGACCCTCAGCGGCGCGTTACCCCGCCGGAGGAGAGCGACTACACCCACTATGCTTTCAGCATTGCGGAGGCGGATTTCGCGCTTTTTGCCGGGCGCCTGAATGCGGCTGGCGTTCCGGTTTGGAAAACCAACAAAAGCGAAGGCGCATCGCACTATTTTCTCGACCCGGACGGCCACAAGCTGGAGCTGCACGTCGGCAGCCTCGCCCAGCGCCTGGCGGCGTGCCGGGCGAAGCCCTATAAAGGTATGGTGTTTTTTGGCGAGGACGAACCGACGGCCGGGAACCCGTAGCCCGGCTAAGCGTAGCGCGAGCCGGGGAAAAGTGGAGGCTGTATTGCGCGTTGTTTCCCCGGATGCGGCGCTTGACGCGCCTTGTCCGGGCTACCGGCCCGCAGACGGCTGGGAACCTGTAGCCCGGCTAAACGCAGCGTGAGCCGGGAACATCTTTTACAATTCCTGCTTTAAAAATGTGAAGTTTTTTCCAACGTTGAGAGTATTATCCCTGGATAATTGTCTATACTTTTTTGTATATACAATCAGGATGAATATGATGCCAATGGAGTTTGAATGGGATGCGAACAAGGCAATAAGTAATCTAAGAAAACATGGAATCCGGTTTGAAGAAGCGGTGCTCGTCTTTGACGATCCCCGGCATCTTTCCCGACAGGATCGTTATGAGAATGGTGAATATCGCTGGCAAACTCTCGGCCTCGTTCATGGGATCATTGTTATCATGGTTGCGCATTCGGTCCGTTTTGAAAGTGGAACAGAGGTCATTCGTATTATCAGCGCCCGGAAGGCGGACAGCAAAGAGAGAAATCGTTATGAACATGGTTAAACATAAACGTGACAATCCGGATACGCTTACGGCTAAGCGAGACGATGAGCTTAAAGCGCTGGCCAACAAAACGGATGATGAAATCGATTATAGCGATATTCCCGCCACAGACGACGCACAGTGGTCAGATGCCGTACGCGGTAAATTTTACCGACCGCTAAAAACTCAGGCTTCTGTCCGTATTGATGCCGATATTATGGAGTGGCTTAAACGTCCCGGGAAAGGTTATCAAACGCGACTGAATGCGATCTTAAGAGAAGCGATGATTCGCGATCTTAACAAGAAATAGCCTGCCTCATGATTACCCCGGAGGCGGCGCTTGACGCGCCTTGTCCGGGCTACGGGCTCGCAGACGATGGGGAACCCGTAGCCCGGCTAAGCGCAGCGCGAGCCGGGGAGATAAATCGCGTTAGCCTTCCAGCTTCAGTTCCACATTGCGCTTGAGCACCAGGCGCATCAGCAGGTAATAGACCACGCCAACTGCCAGCCAGCTTAGCCCCAGCACCTTCGCCTGCGCGTCCATCTCATAAATAACAAAGCCGATAATACACAGGCCAATCACCGGGAACAGCAGGTGCATCACCAGATTGCGCGATTTCTGGCGAATGATGTAATGGTTTATCACGGCAATGTGCAGCACCAGGAAGCCCATCAGCGCGCCGAAGTTCACCAGCCGGCTGAGGTTATCGATATCGCCGTAGAACCAGAGGCCGGAAGCCAGCGAAATCAGCGCCACAAACAGAGTGCTGACGTAAGGCGTTTTCAGCCGCGGGTGCACCTTCGCCAGCAGCTGCGGCAGCTGCTTATCGCGCGCCATCGCAAACAGAATACGCGACACGGCGGCCTGCGCCACCAGGGCGTTAGCAATCCCCCAGGAGATCACCGTCGACCACATGGTGACGTACTTCAGCCAGCCGCCGCCCGCCAGATTCGCGGTATCGTAGAAGGCGGTATCGAGGCTGCTGAACGTCATGCCCTGCGCCAGGTCGGCGGCAATCCACGTTTGCAGGATAAACAGCGAACCGACCAGCATCAGCGCGCCCAGCGATGCCTTACCCACGGTATCCACGCCGCCTTTCGTTTCCTCGGACAGCGTGGAGATCCCGTCGAAGCCGAGGAACGAGAGCACGGCGATGGAGACCGCGCCCATCACCAGCGGCAGGCTGAACTTATCGGCGTTGTAGAGCGGGTCGAGGGTCAGATGGCCCGCCCCGGCGCCGGAGTAGAGCGCAATCAGCCCGAGGACGACGAACACCGACAGCACCACGATCTCCGAGATCAGAATCGTGTTATTGGCGCGTGCGGTAAAGGTAATGCCGCGCAGGTTAATCAGGCTGTTAATCGCGATAAAGCCGACAATCCACAGCCAGCCCGGCACGCCCGGCAGCATGGGCGCCAGCGCCGCCGCGCTGACGATATAGAGCAGCGACGGCACCAGAATATAGTCCAGCAGGATCAGCCAGCCGGCAAAAAAGCCGACAATGGGATGAATCCCGCGTTGGGCATAGGCGTATACCGAACCGGAAACAGGGAACTCGCGCGACATCGACCAGTAGCTCATGGCGGTAAAGAACATCGCCACCATGCCGATGAGATAGGCCAGCGCCACCATACCCTGCGCGCCGTCCCAGACGTAGCCAAAGACGCCAAACGGCGCGATGGGCACCATAAAAATCATGCCGTAGACCAGCAGATCGCGGAAGGTCAGCGCCCGATGCAGCTCCTGCTTATAGCCAAATTGTTCAACGCTCATGCCTGCTCCCCTTCGATGCTCAGGGAGAGCTGTTCAGCCACTGATTTCGGTAAGGCATAACGACAGGTTTTCAGCGGATCGACTACCTGACAGATTTGCAGGTCGCCGGCGATGCTCAGAATACTGATCGCTTCAGCCAGCGTCAGGGAGGTATTGTCGGCGATAAAGTGCGCCATATTGCGGGTGGCCAGGGCGGCGGCATCATCGAGGGTCAGCGCCGAGGCGAGGGTAAACAGGGTCTCGCTGTTTTCGAGCATCGGCAGCGGCAGGCGGCGGTTTTTAACCACCGTCAGTTCGACCAGCACTTCGCCAGGGATTTCCAGACCGCAGACCGAGACTTCGCCATCGCCCATCGCGGCGTGTAAATCCCCCAGCCCGAACAGCGCGCCGGGGACGTTGACCGGCAGCCACAGGGTGCTGCCGGCGGTAATCATTTTGCAGTCCATATTGCCGCCATGGCTATCCGGCGTGCCGCAGGAGATGGCTTCCCCGGCAGGCGCGACGCCGATCACGCCGACCATCGGGTTGAGCGGGACGCGAACGTTGCCGGGCAGCACGGCATGGTCATTCTCAATGGGCACGATAGTGACCTTCGGGGCATCAAGCTCGTCGCCAATCACCCCCAGCTGCGGCGCGGTGACCATCACTGCCTGATTGCTCGTCAGGGTAATGCGCTTGATGGTGACCTTGAGCGCATCGCCCGGCTCGGCGCCCTCGACGTAGACCGGCCCGGTCGCCGGGTTAATGCGCTGCCAGTCCAGCTCGTTGAACACGGCATCGGCGGAGGTGATTTGGTCGGAGAAGCAGTCGCAGGTTTCGAACAGCACTTCACTGCCGCTGCTGACGGTAGCGACAGGAGCGTTATCCCGCGACATGGCGTAAACCACCCGATCTTTGGTTATTTTCATGACATTCATCCCGGTTATATTGTTGTGATTTTTATATTTAGAGTTTCCCGTATAGGGAATGAGTGAATGTATCGGGATTATTATGGGAAGGCAATCAGGTCAGTTTTTTCAAAAATAAATGGTATATATTTGCTGGTGAATCATGCGGTTAGCTATATTGGTGGGGTTTTCTTATATGCTGGTTATTTAGCAAAAAACTTTTTGTTATTTTGGCTTTAGTGGTCATTCGCTAATTGTTTACTGCCCTGGGGTTATTATCCAGCATATTACGCTGCTGCGTGCGGCAGTAGGATTATTTATATATGCGGTGATATGAGCGCATTATAAGGTCTTAGGTGTAGGGAGAAGAGAAATCCCGGAGGCGGCGCTTGACGCGCCTTGTCCGGGCTACCGGCCCGCAGACGGCGGGGAACCGGTAGCCCCGGTCAGCGCAGCGCCGCCGGGGGATTTAGCTTAGGCCAGCTTACGTTTCTGCCCGGCGATCGCGCCGATTAACGCCTGCACTTGTTTTTGCTTGCGCGCCGACAGCTTATGCAGCTGGCGCAGAGACTCTACCAGTTCCGGCTCCGGCTGCTTCGCGGTAATCACGATACAGCCTTCCATTACTTTGATATCAATTTTTGTACCGGTGGCGAAACCGGCAGCTTCCAGCCACTGGCCCTTCATGATAATCGCCGGGATACGCTGGCGATCTTCAAAGCGGCTCGCGTAACTGACGGTGCCTTTACGGTTATTTTCCGGGGAGACTTCTGGATCGGTGAATTCTGCAATAGAATGCGGGGTAGTCATGGTCTCTATTCCTTGTTAATAGGGATTGTGATTAGCGGGCTGGCCGTGTTGCCGCACGACCAGTTCGCGTTAAATAACACCTGTAAATTTACCCAGCAAATAAAAATAAAGCCAGCTAAAAATAGACAATAATAAAAATGCTACTGGAAATATTGATGAGAGAATTAAAATGACAGGAAATATAATGAAGGCCGGATAAGCAACGCGCCATCCGGCAGTGACATTAATACAGTGTGTTAATATGATGCTGTTTAAAATTCTCCGCCTGCGCCAGCACGCCCATATACACATCATCATTCGCCACCGGTGGGAATTTATGTTTGTGCAGCAGCAGAATCAGTTCCACCTTCAGCTTGGCTTTAATATCATCACGCTTGCTCCAGTCCGGGTACTTTGACGTGTTATCGACCACCGCCTTCATCTCTTTCGCCAGCGCCAGCATCTTGTCGTCTTCATAGGTGAACTGATACTTATCGCGCATATGCGCCAGAATGTCGTAGAAAGCTTTCTCTTCGATATCAATCCCCATTTCGGCATAGGTACCCATTTCGGTTTTAATATCGTAGATAATATCGGTCATCTCCTGGCTGAAGGAATCGAATTCCTCACCATTGAGCACATCATCTTCCCGGCGTTCGTTATATTTATCCATAATCGACTGGAAACGGCGGGTGAAGTTGATCCCCTGCAGCTGGTTGATCTTTTTAAAGTCGCTGATGGCTTTTTCCAGCAGTTTTTGCAATAGATGAATTTTGGTCGCCGGGAGTTTGATCTTATTAATGCGCGCCAGGTAATCTTCATCAAAGATATCGATCGACTCCGCTTTCTTGTCGCCAAGGAAAAACAGCTCTTCCACGCCGTCGGCCTTTAACGCATCGGCAATCATCTCTCGCACCCGGGCGTTCATCTGCGTCACATCAGGCGCGTCACCTTTAGTGAGCTTGAAGACGATCGAACGTACCGCGAGGTAAAAATGGATACGATCGCGCTCCGCCTGAGATAACGCTTCGCTACCGCAGCAGACGTCATAGGCCGCTTTCAGGCGCTTCACCAGCCCCATAAAGCGGCGCTCTGTCTTCTGGGTACGCATAACAAACTCTGCCGCCTGATTCAGGCACGCCAGCTGCGCCTGCGGTTCTCCGCTGAAGTAAGGTCGGCTATCGAAATCGTGTAAAACCTGCGCCAGCAGATCGAGATGATTTTTCACCTCAATCACTGACTGTTGGATATCTTCAAAGTTCGTTGCATCAATGCGGGAATACATCGCCAGCGCTTGGTTCATCTGGCGCTTAATACCGATATAGTCGACGACCAGCCCTTTGCTTTTGCCTTCCAGCTTGCGGTTAACGCGGGAGATGGTCTGGATCAGGTTGTGCTTTTGCAGCGGCTTATCGATATAAATGGTGTCCAGCTCCGGCACATCAAAACCGGTCAACCACATGTCCACCACGATGGCGATTTTGAAATTCGACTTCGCGTTTTTGAATTGTTTATCCAGCTCTTTGCGATACTCTTTACTGCCCAGCAGGTCGTATAGTTTCGCGTCATCATCTTTGCCACGCGTCATAACCATCTTGACCATTTCGGACGGCGGCAGCTCTTTTGCCTCTTGCTCGGTCAGTTCAACCCCATCCGGGGCCTGCTTAACCTCAAACCATGCCGGACGAAAGTCTTTCAGTTGACGATAGAAATCCCAGGCAATCTCTCGGCTGGCGCAGACAAACATCGCCTTGCCTTTCACCGTGGAGCCTTCGTTGACACGTTTTTCATAATGTTTAGCAAAGTCTTCCGCCAGTGCTTCAAGGCGATCATCGTCGCCGAGAATGGCGTTCATGGTGGCGCTGGCTTTTTTACTTTCGTCGATTTGCCATTCATTGGTACCGGCGTTAGCGCACTCTTCGTAGTACTTTTCCACCTCTTCCAGCTTACCAGCATCGAGGATGACCTTCGCCGCGCGGCCTTCGTAGACGATGCGCACGGTGATTTCATCCTGCACGGATTCGGTCATGGTATAGCTGTCGACGATGTTGCCAAAGACTTCCATCGTGGCGTCGATAGGGGTGCCGGTAAAACCGACGTAGGTGGCCTGCGGCAGGGAGTCGTGCAGGTATTTAGCGAAGCCCCAGGTCTTCCGCACCTTGCCGTTTTCTTTATCGACGATCACTTTCTGATCGAGGTTGACCTGGCTGCGGTGCGCTTCATCGGAAATACAGATGATATTGCTGCGTTCGGAGAGCAGTTCGGTGTCTTCGGTAAATTTGTGGATGGTGGTCAGGAAGACGCCGCCGCTGTTGCGACCGGCTAGTTTTTCCCGCAGATCGTCGCGGCTGGTGACGGGCACTACGGTGTTGTCGCCAATATAGTTTTTGGCATTGCACATCTGCGCCGAGAGCTGATCGTCCAGATCGGTGCGGTCGGTGATTAGCACGATCGTCGGGCTGGCGAACTCGACGCTTTTCATCAGCAGACGGGTTAAGAACTGCATGGTGTAGCTCTTGCCGCAGCCGGTCGCGCCAAAGTAGGTGCCGCCCTTGCCGTCGCCGAAAGGTTTACGCGCCCGTTCGATGCTGTAGTACAGCTTGCGCGCCGCATAGTACTGCGGGTAGCGGCAGCAAATTTTCACTTCATGTTTGGCTTTATCCGGGAAGCAGATAAAGTTTTTGATCACGTCCAGCAGGCGGACCGGATGAAACAGCCCCTGAATCATCGAGTGCAGGGAAGGGATGCCGTCCTGCTCGCGGTTTTCATTGCCGGTGATTTTGCGCCAGGAGTAGAAATACTCGTACGGCGCAAACAGGTTGCCCATGCGGTTATTGACGCCGTCGCTGATAATGCACAGCGCGTTGTAGACAAACAGCTGCGGAATATCGCGACGGTAGCGGGTGCAGAGCTGCTTATACGCATCGCCAATATTGGCTTCCTGCTCGCGCACCGCACTTTTAAATTCAAACACCACTAACGGCAGGCCGTTGATATACAGGATGGCATCCGGAATGCGCGGCTGGTTTTCTTTGCCGGTGATGGTCAGCTGATTGACGATTTTTACCCGGTTCAGCGGCTGGGTAAGATGATAACTTGCCGGCGTTTCCGCGGCCTGTTGCAGCGGAACTTCTTCGGTATCGAACAGTTCACGCAGCGCGGCGGGCAGGTGCCGGGTATCGAGTAGTTCGATATAGAGATCTTTCTGCTGGCGATCGTCGCGTTTAAACAGGAAACCGTTGGCCAGCCAGGCGCAGAAGGTTTTATTGCTTTCGTAAAGATCGGAGGCGGGCAGGGTGGTGAACTGCTTAATAAGCCGCTGGATCTCTTCATTGGTGATGCCGTCGGCCTGATAACGCGCGGCGAGGTAATGACTAAGATCGTCTTCAATAATCACCTGATCGAGGCTGGAACGTGGTACATTATCGCCGATCAGGTGCTGATAGCCCTGATCCTGTAATAGTTCAATTATCGCCTGTTCTAACTTCGCTTCACTGAATGAGAGAGGCATATCTCGCTCCGGCCCTGGCTGGTTTTCTGGTAAGGGTTCCTGTAACAGAGAAAACCTTAACAGAAAGCCCCTGATTTTTCAGGGGCAAAATGCGTTATGCGGGTTCGGTTTGGGTTACTAAATCCGGGAGATCCTCCAGGGACAGCTCGCCGGAGATAAGTTTGGGGAGCAGGGTGTCGCGGAGGGCGGTTAATGCAATATTTTGATAATTATTATTCAGTATTTGTGAAAAGTAATTTTTAACAAGCAAAGAATAACTATTTGTTAATTCTTCATTGCAAAAGGGGACTTTAATATTTTTGAATGTATCTCTTGTTATTGTGTTGAAAACTGAGCCGTGCCCCATTTGTTGAAGAATCTGGACCGCATTTTTTAATTGGAAATAAACATACTCATCAGAAATATTATTTTTACCATTAACGCCATAGCATGACTGATTCATTGCCATCGGTACAGCAACCATAGCGCATTTCCCAACAGTTCCTCTGGCGCTGATTATTGTTGTTCCTTTTCTTAATAATTTTGCTGAGGAATTGTTGAGCCCTCCAGTGGTAATGTTTTTCTCTGTAGTTAATACGTATACGTCGGATTCATTAGGTGCATCGACGACAGAGAACCACGGAATATCTCCATTCCAGTACTCTTCTACAGAGGTTTTAGGTGTGCCACCACCAATTAGTTCTATCAAATCGTTGAAAGATGTTGTTATCCAACCTTTCGGTACCCAGCCCAACTCTGTTTCTTCAAATTCAGCCGGGAACAGTGCACGAATACCCGCCGGAAGTGGTTTGAAATCTGCACTATTGCGGACTTTTTGACGCAGTTCGGCGCGAGATTGCAGCGCTTCCGGGATTGGGTGTCCCGCATCCAGCGCGTTGTCAATCACCGGGTCGAAATCCACAAACCAGGATTTGAACAGGGTTTGGGACATTTGTTCCAGGGTTTGGTTGATTTGGCGATTGAGTGTGATTTTTCTATTAAGGCTCCCTAAAATATAAATTATATCTTTCTGTTTGCTTAAAATAGGTAACGAAATAGGGAAGCTTTTCAAGTAAGCAAGATTTATTTTAGGGACACCGGTACACTCTGAATCTTGAATTAGTTTGTTAATTGCTTTTTGTGAAGAAACATAATAATAAACATATTCAGGTAATGCCTTTTCAGGATCTACACGAAGACGCATTTGATTTGATGATAGCAAATATTTTTTGAAACGATGTTTAGTGCTAATAAGCCCCGTTTGCCCTAATGTCCCTTTTTTTGTGAATATAATGTCGCCTGCCCTACACTCGCTACGTGAAAGTTTTTGGAATATGGGTTCCGGTACAAATACAAAGTCACTATCTTTGAAATCATCTAATCCGATGGATAAATTACTTCCTCGAATAATTGGATATCCACTTTCTGTATAAGCCGAAGCTGGTAAATTTGAACCAAAAGGTCCATCTACCGCACCATCAAAGCCCAGCGCCAGATCACCTAAGGTTGTTTGTTTCCACTTACTCCCCATAACCCAGCGCCTCCAGGTTCTGGCGAATTGCTTTATCCAGTTTTTCCGCCTGCTTCATCTGTGCAAACAGCGTCTGCGACAGCTCGCGCATTTTGGTTTCAAACGCCACGCCGTCGTCTTCCTGCTCGGCGGCACCGACGTAGCGTCCTGGCGTCAGCACATAATCGTTAGCCTTGATCTCTGCAATGGTTGCAACCTTGCAGAACCCGGCCTGGTCTTCGTACTGCGCCAGCTTGCTGTCGCCGCGCTTAACGCGCTCGACCAGCTCTTCCGGCGTGCTGCGCCAGGCATGGTAGGTGTCGGCGATGATGGCGATGTCGTCCGCCGTCAGCTCTTTGATGGTGCGGTTGATCATGGTGCCAAGGTTACGCGCATCGATAAACAGCGTTTCGCCCTGACGGTTACGATAGCCTTTGGCCGGATCGGCCGCCTTCGACTTAGTCATAAACCACAGGCACACCGGGATCTGGGTGGTGAAGAACAGCTGGCCAGGCAGGGCAATCATGCAGTCGATCAGATCGTTTTCGATCATCTGCGCGCGGATCTCACCTTCGCCGCTGGTGTTGGAGCTCATCGAGCCGTTCGCCAGCACAAAACCGGCGGTGCCGTTGGCCGACAGCTTGGAAAGCATATGCAGAATCCAGCCGTAGTTGGCGTTACCGGTTGGCGGTGTGCGGTAGCCAGCAAAGCGCGGATCTTTGGTCAGCTCGGCATCGTTGCGCCAGTCTTTCAGGTTAAACGGCGGGTTGGCCAGAATATAGTCGGCTTTCAGGTCCGGGTGCTGGTCGCTGAAGAAGGTGTCCGCCGGGCGTTCGCCGAGGTTGGCGGAGAGGCCGCGAATGGCGAGGTTCATCTTCGCCAGTTTGTAGGTCGTCGCCGTCAGCTCCTGACCGTACAGGGCTATATCACGGCTTTTCCCCTGATGGCTTTCGACAAACTTCACCGACTGGACAAACATTCCCGCCGAGCCGCAGCACGGGTCATAGATTTTGCCCTCGAACGGTTCGAGCATTTCGGTCAGCAGCGTCACCACGCATTTTGGCGTATAGAACTCGCCGCCGCCTTTACCCTCAGTGGCGGCAAACTTGCCGAGGAAGTATTCATACACGCGACCGACCAGGTCTTCTTTCGACAGCGCTTCCACGTCGGTATCGTGGGCCAGTGTTTCGATGTTATCGATGGTATCGATAAGCGACGCCAGCTTCTTGGTTTCCAGATTCTGACGGCTGAAGTAGTTGTCCGGCAGCGCGCCTTTCAGCGTCGGGTTGCGCTTCTCAATGGTGGAGAGGGCGGTATCAATGCGTACCGCAATGTCGTCCTGCTTGGCGTTTTGCTTGATAAACGACCAGCGCGCTTCCTCCGGCAGGTAGAATATGTTGTCCTGCTGATAGAAGACTTCCATTTCGAGGAAATCGCCCTGGCCTTCGTCTTTCATTTTCTGACGGCGGGCTTCAAACTTATCGCTGATAAATTTGAGGAACACGAGGCTCAGCACCACGTGCTTGTACTCAGAGGATTCTACGCTGCCGCGAAGCTGGTTCGCGGTATCCCATAATGTGTCTTCAAAGCCTTTCTTTGCTTTGGTTTTTTTGGTTGGTGCTTTGGCCATGATGAACTCGTTCTGGAAAAATTTGCTGGCTATTGTAACGGTAAAAACGGTGAAGTTCCGCAGTCTGTCAGGCTAAACTTTGCTGGCATGAGTAATCTTGAGGTTTGCAGGCTGGTTCCAGCTTCGAATGGCACAACCCACAGGCGTAGCGTTTTTCCCCCTGAATGATTGAATTCAAAAGGGTGTTCGAGGGGGACCAGGAATCCTTCATGGCGTGGATAAATTAAAAGCATGTCCCCTGAGCCCTGCATGTGGTTCACACCATAGGCCAGCATTTGATACAAATCACTCTGTGTAAGGTTGAACTTATTGTTGTTCGTATCGATCAGCTTCCATTTCATGTCGCAAATGACGGATGACTGCTCTGGTCGGTTGCGGGGGATAAGCCAGATATCTGGTCGAAGTTGAAACATGGGTGAGGTGCCATACTGAGCAAGATAATGTGATTTTGATTGCGGCTTCACCTGCCAGTGAGTATGACAGTACTGGCGTAGCCAGGCGGTGACAAAAGCTTCAAATACCGCTTCCATTGGAAACAAAAGAGATATGGCTTCTGCATGGCCTTGCATACAATGCGGCGAGTTGCCTTGCAGAATCAGCTTTGCCCAATTTAGTGGTGATTCGTAATACTGCATATGACGATCCAGATGAACCTGCCTGAAGGCGATATCAACATTATCGACTTTAGGTATGGTATCAAATAGTTCCTGCAGGCGGTTTAGAGCCTGCAGAAGCAATGGATTAGTTGTGTAACCGTAAACTTTATCAATGGCGGTTTTTAACAATCGGTTTTCTGGTCGCTCGATACGATACTCGTCATATTCGACATAGAAGCGATCGCGATGAACGCTATTTTTTTTGAGTTGTTCGCTAGTTAACAGTTTACCTCTCAACCATGGAAGGTTGTCCCGTTGACGCAAGTAATCATATTTTAATCCCCTGCGAACGATAGTCTCCATGCTCGTGACAAACTGTTGGATGAAAATATCCATTAATGTCATCCTTGACGTCATGATATTTGCTGTTGTAGTTGCCATATGGCGAAAGCTATTAAGCGTTTCAAGCATCATCAACAACCGCCGACGGGCATGAGATTTGTCATCTCGCAACTTACCAGTTTTCGGCAAAATTTCGATAAGCCGTTGTTGAGGAAGGGCAATAACACCTACATAATTTTTCACCTGTATCACTTTGACGCCGCCAATGGCACGTAGGGATAATAAACGTTCCTCCTCACTTTCTTTATCTCTAAGGCAGCGTTGTTCTAACCAGCGAAACGAAGCTGCAGGTAGTGATTCAGCATCAGCCAACTTTCCGTGGTCCTCTTCACTGATAAGATAACCATACTCAAAAATAGTGTGGATACTGCCAGCCATTAGCTTTGTACCGTTGTAGTTGTATTGGGAGCGTAGATTTGTTGATATGCCAACGGATTATCCCAGACCTGATCGTCATCCTTGCATAACTGATAGCTAATACCGGCTTCCTGAAGATCATCAAGAGCGGTTTGCCCGAAAAGCGTTGCCAGATCGCTCTGATTTTCTACTGAACGAACAAAATGTAGCGATTCCTCTTTTTTTTGATTATCCCCAAGCACCAGGCGAATTTTCTGCCAGTCGTTATAAAAATACTCCTCCAGCAGTGGGAGTATTTTATTCTTCATCACTCGTTTTAATTTCTTAAGCGCTTCAGCTGGGTTATCTTTCTCTTGTACAACCGGCATAAAAAAAGCGTGTCCGAGAGTGTGTTCGCTGTCATAAAGTGCCTGAATTCGTGCATTTAGCGTAGTGAGTAATTTTTTAAGATCAACGCCATGGATGAATGTATCGCTTAGAAGCGATACGTCAGGCATGAGAGGTTGAAATTCGAAACGGCGGCGTAGGGCGGTATCTAAGGCAGTCAGCGAACGATCCGCGGTGTTCATAGTACCTATGATGTAAAGATTACTAGGGACTGAAAATGGCTGCGATGAGTAAGGAAGGCTCACGCTTAGTGCTTCACTTTCTCCTGCGCGTTTTGAGGTTTCAATCAACGTAATGAGCTCGCCAAATATTTTTGAAATATTGCCACGATTAATTTCATCAATGATCAAGACGTAATTTTGTTTTTTCTTTATCTGTTGCTTTCCTGGTGTTTCTGGGAGATGCCATTCTTTGATCAAATACTGAAGAATACCGCGGACATAGGAAATATTATAAATATTTTCTTTCTCCCCCTGATAAAGGCGACGAATATTTTCAATCGATGCCGGATATCCTTTGTCCAGTTGTTCATTTTTCGATTGCGAAGGAAATACTCGAAAAGTATTGTTATTGGCGTATGTGACTCTAAAATCACTACCGTTGGTCGTCTTTAAAACAATGACGTCTTTTTCCGCACACTGCGTTTTGAACTTCTCTATAGCATCATCAAGCGCTAATTGCGCCCCCGCGTTACCGAAAGCAGCATCTTCGCAAATTTGTTTAAAGACACCGGGTTTTATATCATAGCGAACATTGCCATCATCATTGGTTTCGGCTCTAAGTCCCTCAATGAACTCCTCGTAGCCAAAACTTTGATGGAACGTGATGAAGCGTATACGTTTTTCGGCGATAAGTGCGTCATACATGCTTTTAATCTCAGCACGACGTTCGATTTTTTCTTTTCCTTCAAGGCGAGCATAGGCTTGTGGCTCACAAGCACGTACGGCAATTTCGATGGTTTTGTAAGTCTTTCCGGTGCCCGGTGGACCGTAGAGAATGAGGTTTTTGGCAGGAAGGATGTCGTTCGGTTCATCACCGCGATCATCATCGCTTGAGATAGAAGATTCTATGTTCTCTGAGCTATTACTATCTTCTTCAATTTCAGATGCATAAAGATGCCAGAGGCACATATTGAGTTCAATATCTTCTGGTTCGTTACTAACGTAACGATGAAATGTTTCTTTAAGGGCCAGATTAAGCTTGAACCATTTTGATGGAGACCATTCACCATCTTTAGGCAAATTCAGTTGGAAGCGGTTGTTGCAGTAGTTATAAACACGGAAGAAGGCCCCCTCATTGATAATGCTGGTTATTTGCGAGGGATAGAAGGCTGCAAAGGTACGGCTGCACAATGCTCGGTAAAACTTCTTCAGCTTTCCTTGCTCTTTAAGAGACTGTAAGCGTTGATGCGCCAGTTCAAAAACCTCAAGTGTACAACCAGAGGCAATGAGTCTGGTGAGAGCACGGAGATCATCTTTAGTTTGAAGGAATTCTTCATGGGACATCCCGCCTTGTCGCAGACTGGCAACCCTGTTGTCGCGTGTATACCAAAGATCCATGATAGTTTGATCGGTGAAATCTGGGTTTTCACGCTGAACTCGCCCAAAAAGTTCCCGATATCCAGGCCCCCACTCGGCGTTTTTTTTGTTATTGTCCAGAGCGAATTGCCTGAAGAAAGGGGCTAGTGATTGCGGATCTTGTACCATTTGATGGGCTCCCTGATATCAATACTATTTATCATAGTTATATGTTATATCAAAAAAATCACTGTATTGTGTGAAATATTTTTCAAATATATGAAATTTTAAAATATTTTTTCGTTAAATGATAAATATATCAAGTAGAATGTTTGGGGCGATTCTATAATCAGTTACCTTCATAAGGTGAATAATATGCGAGATTTTAATTCCGGCAATATCAATGGTGATGTCACTATTAACGATCATTCGAATCAGCATGCATCTAAGTTGTTGATTTATTGTGATAACGATGAGTTGATTTCAGAGGAGCAACATCGACTAAAAGTTTTGCGAAAAGAGAGAAAAAGAAAATCAACTATTTTCTTGAAGATTCTGGCCGGATGCGGCCTGCTAATGCTATTTGCTGGGGATGGTATTTTATTCATGGTCAATGGGATCTTGTCTCTGGTTTGACCGGATTAGCTGGCGGGGTTTTCAGTCTTACCGCTATTTGTAGTTCAAATACACCAACTCCTTTTGAGAAAAGACAGCTGGATGCTTTGCGGGAAATTAATCTCATTCTTAGAGAAAGAGATTTCAGATAGCCGGGAACTCTTAATAACTATAAATTTGATTTATCGAAGGGGGGAGTAGGAGAAAATAAATAAATCTTTCGCGTAGATGCATGACATCGTTAAAATGCTGCGGTCTGTTTAATTTTTTAAAGTGGATATGAGGACAGCAGCATAAATGACTCAGACGCTGGAAAGTGGACGAACTGTAAAATCCGGAGGCGGTGCTTGCGCACCTGTCCGGGCTACCGGCCCGCAGACGGCGGGGAACCGGTAGCACCGGCCAGCGCAGACTCACCCCGGCGCCCACTCCATCGCCACCTTCACCGCCATTCCCAGCTGCACCATCACCTCTTTATGTTTATCTGTCGGCGGCAGGGCGCAGTTGATCCTTAAGCAGTTGCGGTATTTCCCCGAAGCGGAGAACAGCGATCCCGGCGCGACCTGGATCTTCAGGCGGCACAGCTGCTTCGCGACGCAGACCATATCCACCTGCTCCGGCAGCTCGACCCACAGCATAAAGCCGCCTTTCGGGCGGGTAACGCAGATCCCGCAGGGGAAAAACTCCCGCAGCCAGCAGGTGTAAATTTCCATATTACGCTGATAGATCTGCCGCATCCGCCGCACGTGGCGGTGATAGTGGCCTTCGCGAATAAAGTTACAGGCCGCCAGTTGGGTGGAGGGAACGTTGGTGCCGCTGGCGGCATATTTCATCTGCAGCAGGCGATCGTAATAACGGCCGGGGGCAATCCAGCCGATGCGCAGGCCGGGAGCGATGGTTTTAGTAAACGAACTGCAGAGCATCACCCGGCCGTCGATATCCCAGGAATGGATGGTGCGCGGGCGCGGGTATTCGGTCGCCAGCTCGCCGTAGATATCATCCTCAAAGATAACGATGTCGTGGCGCTGGGCGAGGCACAGCGCCGCCCGCTTGCGGGCATCCGGCATGATAAATCCCAGCGGATTATTGCAGTTGGGGACCAGGATCACCCCTTTGATCGGCCATTGGTCGAGCGCCAGCTCTAACGCCTCGATGCTGATCCCGGTTTCCGGATCGGTGGGGATCTCGATGGTTTTTAGCCCTAATCCGCGCAGCATCTGCATGGTGCCGTAGTAGCAAGGGGATTCGACGGCGACGATATCGCCGGGCTGGCACACCGACAGCAGCGCCAGCGACAGCGCGCTGTGGCAGCCGCTGGTGAGCACCAGATCGTTGGCGGTGACCACCGATCCGCCGTCGAGCATCAGGCGGGCGATCTGTTCGCGCAGCTCGCGACGCCCGGCCAGCTCGTCGTAGTTCAGCACTTCGCTAAGGTTGTGCTGAATTGCCCGGCTCAGCTCGCGCCAGATAGGCTTCAGGCTTGGCTGAGTGACGTCCGGCGAGCCGCCGCCGAAGGGGATAATCGATTTATCGTGGCGGGCGTCGAGCATGGTCAGCACCTGATCCCACTGGGTGATCTCGACGGGACGCTGGACCGGACGCGACATCGGCGGTACCGGCGGCTGGGCTTTACGCGGAGCCACGAAATAGCCGGATCGCGGCTGCGGCACGATCAGCTGCTGCTGTTCCAGCGTCTGGTAGGCCTGCTGAACGGTGCTGATGCTGACGCCGTGTTCCTGGCTCAGGCTGCGTACCGACGGCAGCTTTTCGCCGGGGCGATACAGCCCTTGTTCGATGCGTTCTGCCAGCAGGCTGGCCAGATGTTGATAGCGGGTCATGCTGTATCCTTGATCGTCGCCATACAGATCAATAAACCAGTACAGATTGGCGGTAAAAATGAGGTCTGCTGTACGTTTTAGCGAATCTGTATGTTAAAGAAAAGTATTTTGTGAATCTGTATTGTTTGGCCGCGGATCCGTGAAGATAAAGCCTCTGGCAAGGTGAGGAGGTAGAGGATGGAATTTCACGAGAATCGGGCAAGACAGCCGTTTATCGGCTTCGTATTTCTGGCGCGGATAATCAAAAAATGGTGGCTTCGTGAACAAACGCGCAGAACATTGCAGCGTATGAGCGACGAACAGCTAAAAGATGTCGGGCTGCGTCGGGATCAGATCAATTAAAAAGTGCGATTTGTTACCCGGTATTTTCCCGGAGGCGGCGCTTGACGCGCCTGTCCGGGCTACCAGACCGTGCAGAGTTGTTGCCCCGGAGGCGGCGCTTGACGCGCCTGTCCGGGCTACCAGACCGCGCAGAGCTGTAGCCCCGGTAAGCGCAAGCGCGACCGGGGATTTCCCGGGAGGTGGCGCTTGACGCGCCTGTCCGGGCGACCAGACCGTGCAGAGCTGTTGCCCCGGTAAGCGTAAGCGCGGACGGGGATTTCCCCGGAGGCGGCGCTTGACGCGCCTGTCCGGGCTACCAGACCGCGCAGAGCCGTAGCCCCGGTAAGCGCAAGCGCGACCGGGGATTTCCCCGGAAGCGGCGCTTGACGCGCCTGTCCGGGCGACCAGACCGCGCAGAGCTGTAGCCCCGGTAAGCGCAAGCGCGACCGGGGATTTTCCCGGAGGCGGCGCTTGACGCGCCTGTCCGGGCTACCAGACCACGCAGAGCCGTAGCCCTGGTAAGCGCAACCGGGGATTTCCCCGGAGGCGGCGCTTGACGCGCCTGTCCGGGCGACCAGACCGTGCAGAGCTGTAGCCCCGGTAAGCGCAAGCGCGACCGGGATTTCCCCGGAGGCGGCGCTTGACGCGCCTGGCCGGGCGACCAGACCGTGCAGAACCGTAGCCCCGGTAAGCGTGAGCGCGACCGGGGATAATACATTCACAGAATTTATCAATTCATGCTTATCCACTCTTCGTTTCTTGATACTTACCGTGATAAGTATTATTTTCCTCACCGTTAAGTGAGGAAAAAAGATGACCGAAGACGACCTGTTTGCCCGCCGCCCGATGGGGATGCGCATGGCGATGGTGGTGCGCCAGTGGCGCGCGATTATTGATTCTGCCATTACCGACACCGGCCTGACCCAGTCAAGCTGGACGGTGCTAATGCAGCTGCATCAGCTGGGGGATAACGTCTCGGTCAGCGAGCTGGCGGAGGTGCAGGGCATTGAACTGCCGCCGCTGATGCGCACCCTCACGCAGCTGGAAAAGCAGGGCTATCTGCTGCGTTCTACATCGCCTTATGACAAACGCATACGCCTGCTGACGCTGACGGCGGAAGGCCGCGCTATTCTGGAGAAGCTGAACCGCGTGATTGAGACCTATCAACAGCGCGTCACCGAAACTATCCCTGAAGCGCAGCTCGCCGCCTTTAGCGCCACGTTAAATCAAATCGCCTGCAATCTGCGGACTATCCGCGAAGAAGATAACAAGATCTAAAACACTATGATGACCCCTGAACAGAAATTTGCCCGCTGGGTAAGGGTGAGTATTGCCGCCTTCCTGGCCATATTCGCCTGGTTTATCGTTGCCGATATCTGGATCCCGCTCACGCCGGACTCCACCGTGATGCGCGTGGTCACGCCGGTCTCGTCGCGCGTCTCCGGCTATGTCTCCCATGTCTATGTGCACAACAACAGCCAGGTGAAGAAGGGCGACCTGCTCTATGAACTGGATCCGACGCCGTTTATCAATAAAGTGGAAGCGGCGCAGATCGCCCTTGAACAGGCGAAGCTGAGCAACCAGCAGCTGGACGCGCAGATCGCCTCTGCCCGCGCCAACCTGCGCACCGCCCAGTACACCGCGCGCAACGATAAGGTGACCTTCGAGCGCTACCAGCGCCTGAGCACCATGCAGAACGTTTCCCAGTCGGATCTGGATAAAGTGCGCACCACCTGGCAGACCAGCGAGCAGTCGGTCAGCGCGCTCAACGCCAGTATCCAGAATCTGCTGATCCAGCGCGGCGAGCGCGACGATGGGCGCAACGTCACGCTGCAGAAGTACCGCAATGCGCTGGAAGAGGCGCAGCTTAACCTCGGCTGGACGAAGGTCCGCGCGGAGACTGACGGGATGGTGAGCAATCTGCAGCTTAACCCCGGTCTGTACGCCACCGCCGCCACGCCGCTGCTGGCGCTGGTGAGCAATCAGACCGATATCGTCGCCGATTTCCGCGAGAAGAGCCTGCGCCACACCGGCGTCAACACCGATGCCGCGGTGGTGTTTGATGCGCTGCCGGGGAAAGTCTTCCCGGCGCACGTCACCAGCAGCGATGCCGGTATTCTGGCCGGCCAGGAAGAGGTCAATGGCCAGCTATCGCAGCCGGAGCAGTCCACCCGCTGGGTGCGCGACGCGCAGCGCATGCGCATTCACGTCGCCCTGGACGAACCGCTGGATAAGCCGCTGCCCACCGGCGCCCGCGCGACGGTACAGCTCTATAACAGCGATGGTCCGTTCGCCCGTACCTTCGCCGGCGCGCAGATCCATCTGGTGAGCTTCCTGCACTATGTCTATTAATACCCTGGCGCGGGTCTTCACCCCGCACGGCAACATCGTCTACACGGCGAACGATTTTCGCCAGACGCTGCGCATCGCCGTGGCCGGCACTATCGCACTGAGCATTTCGACCTTCTACGACGTACAGTACGGCGTCTTTTTCGTGGTTTATCCGCTGATGCTGCTGTCGCTGGTGCCGGTATTTAACCGTCACGTGGCGCGGCAGTTTGTGTTCAGCGCAGCGGTGAACTGCGTCGAAATGGTGTTAATCGTCGGCTATCTGTCGCAGTGGCCGGTGATTATGACGCTGGTGGTGTTTGGCCTGTACGTTATGCGCTTTCGCTTTATGAGCCAGGGGCCGCTGTTTCTGCTGGGGTCGATGGGCGTGGTGTGTCAAAGCACGATGCTCAACTTTATGAGCTATCCCACCAGCAACTGGCACACCCTGATGTTCTCCAATATGGAGGCCTGCGTGATGGCGGTGGCGCTCAGCGCATTGCTTAACTACTTCATCCCGGACGTTGAACCGCGCAAGCCGCCGCCGCGCATTGAAAAAGATGCTGCCCGTATTCGCCACGAATCGCTGCTCTCCGGCAGCGTGGCGACAATGATTTTTGTGATCTTTCAGGTCTGCGACCTGAGCGACTCGCTGTCGGCGCTGATGGCGGGAATTTTAATTCTGTTCCCGATGCACTATCGCGGCGCGGTGATCAGCTCGATCTGGCGCGTGGTGGGGGTGGTGCTGGCCTGCCTTTATATCCTGGTGGTGCAGCTGATTATCTACGACTTCAGCAATCATATGGTGCTGATGATGCCGCTGATTGGTCTCGGCCTGGCGTTTAGCGCCCGCCTGCACGTGATGGAGAAGGTGGGGGCCGGCGTTGGCTTCGCCAGCATTACCACCATCGGCATCATGTTCGGCCAGAACCTGCATCCGGACCAGGACCTGGTGTTCAGCGATCTGTACCGCATCACTTCCGTCACCGTGGCGCTGATCGTCACTCTGACCATGGTCTTCCTTATGCATCGGCTGCTGAACTGCTTTGCGCCAACCCGGTTCGTGGTGACCGAATAAGCTCAGGCCGCCAGCGCCCGCTGCGCGTCGCGAAAAGCGTTGTGCAGCAGCCGCCACATATGATGCGCCGCCGGGGAAAAGCGGCGGTCGGAGTTGCGTAGCAGGTGGCACTGGGCGCTGCTGGCGATGGGATGATCGATGGGGACCGCGGTCAGAATACCGTAGGCTATTGCTTCCCGGGCGGCGTATGCGGTCATAAAAGAGATCCCCAATCCCGCCTGGCTCAGGCTCATGGCGGTGGAAAAGAGGTTGCAGCGATAGGCCGGATGAAACTGCCGTCCGGCGGTTTTAAACATGGCGTTCATATGGCGCTGCAGGCCAAAGCTGTCGGTGAGCGCGATCAGGCGATATTGCGTAAGCTCATCGATGGTGACGGCGGGCAGGGCAGCGATGGGATGCTGTGGCGAGACCACGGCGCAGATAGGGCCCCACTGAAAGCTGTGGCGTTTAAGCTCCGGGTTGCCGATGGGGCCGAAGGCGACCGCCATATCCGCTTCGCCGCTGGCGATATCGTTGAGCATCTCCTGCATGCTGCCGACAATAATATCCACGAACACGTTAGGCCAGGACTGAGAAAAGGTGCTCATCACCGATTCAATAAAGGTGGTGACCAGCCCGCCGCCAATCCTCACCGAGATAGTCCCGCCGCGCATATGGCGTAAATCCTTCAGGTGACTTTCCAGCTTTTCCCGGCGCTGACGGCTTTCGTAGTAGTCCTCCGCCAGCAGACGTCCGGCTTCGGTCAGCACCACGTTTCGTCCCTGGCGTTCCAGCAGCGGCAGCTCCAGCGCCCGTTCCAGCTGCGCTATCTGGCGGCTGATGACTGACGGGTTGATGCCCAGCATATCGGCGGCCCGGCGAATGCCTCCCTGAATCCCGACTTCATACAGATAGCTCATCGGCCTCTCATGCAACATCGTTTCTCGCTCCTTTGTTGACCTGTGGTCAACAATAACACCCTTTCACAGGTATTTATCATCCCGGCAAGTTATAGATAATCGTAATTCGGACAAAAACTGACAGGGAGGAAAATTCTCATCGCTTATTCCCGGCGCGCTATTAAGGCGGCAAGGCTCGGGGAGTTGAAGAATAAGAAATGGTGATGATGCTGATTAAGGGAATATGGAAAAGCTTATCAGTGAAAATAATAAATTCGAATAACAATAAATTGACATAATTTCAAATTGCAAACAACCGCACTAACATTTCATTATGTGAGAGGACAGGGTATGAGTGAAAATAAAACGTTGGAATGTTCCTCCGACGAAACGACAAATGAGTGGAAAGTCGGGCCCGGAGCCTGGATTTCACTGATCGTCGTATTGTTAGTTTTCTCCGGGTTGCTGTTTAAGGTTGAAGGCATGGCCTGGCTGGGGGCGTTTGACTTTACCACCCTCGGCGGCGCGTTCGGCACCATGAAAACGCCGGAAACCAACACCTTTATCGGCAGCGGCGGCATCAGCGCCAAGGCCGGCTTCCTGTTTGCCCTGTCGCTGGTGCCGACGGTGATGCTGGCGCTGGGGCTGCTGGAGATATTTACCCACTACGGCGCGATCCGCGCGGCGCATAAGCTGCTGACCCCGCTGCTTCGCCCGCTGCTCGGGATCCCGGGTTATACCGGCCTGGCGCTGATTACCGACTTACAGAGTACCGATGCCGGGGCGGCGCTGACCAAAGAGCTGTATGACAGCGACAAAATAAATCGTAAGGATCTGGTTATTATGGGGGCCTGGCAATATTCCGGCGCCGGTCTGATTAATAACTACTTCTCTATTGGCTCAGCGCTTTTCGCTTCGTTAACCATTCCTATCATTATTCCGCTGCTTTTAATGTTTGTGCTGAAATTTGTCGGCGCGGCAATCACGCGTCTGGTTCTGAATACCGCTTATAAAAGGGATTTTGAAAATGAATAATTCGGCAAAAGTCGGCAGTAACCCGTTCGATATTTTCGTTATCGGCGCGCGCAAAGGATTTAATATCGCCATCAACAATCTGATGCCGAATGTATTAATGGCCTACGTGATCGCAGAAATGCTGAATTTGCTCGGCGTGATGCAGATCATCGGCCACGTCTGCGCGCCGCTGATGGGCCTGTTTGGCCTGCCGGGTGAAGCTATTACCGTATTGCTGACCTCCTGGCTTTCCGCCTCTGCGGGAACCGGCGTGGCGGTGAGCCTGTTGAGCAAAGGCACCCTCAACGTGGCGGATATCACGATTCTCATCCCGGCGATTTTCCTCATGGGTTCGCAGCTTCAGTACATGGGGCGCCTGCTCGGCGTGGCGGATGTCCCGAAAAAATATTGGCCGCTGCTGATGGCGGTGAGCATTATCAATGCCGTTATCGCCATGCTGGTCATGCGCGTGATTGCATAATAGAAGGCAAGGAGTAAGACGTGTCGCGAACTTTAGAGCATTTCAATTATCTGCATCAAATCCCTGAACTGGGCTTTGAGGAGCACAAAACGTCGGCATACATCGGCGATGCATTAGAAGCCGCGGGGTTTCAGGTTCAGCGCAACGTCGGCGGCACCACCGGCATTGTTGCGCTGCTGGATAGCGGTAAGCCGGGGCCGGTCGTGGCGCTGCGGGCGGATATGGATGCGCTGGGCCATATCATCGATGGCCGCTTAGAGGCTCGCCATACCTGTGGTCATGACGGTCACTCTTCGGTGGTGTTGACCGCCGCGGAAGAGATCCTCGCCGAAGGGCTGGTGAAGCGCGGGAAGCTGAAAATACTCTTTCAGCCCGCCGAAGAGCTGGGCACCGGGGCGATCGCGCTGACGGACGCGGGCGTGCTGGACGACGTGGAGATGCTGTTCGGCTTCCACCTCAGGCCGCTGGAGGAGTGTCCGAAGGGCAAGGCGGTGCCGGCGATGTACTACTCCGCCTCGGCGACGGTGATGGTCGATTTCCACGGCAAAGCCGCGCATGCCGCCCGGCCTCACCTGGGCGTTAACGCGCTGGATGCCGCGTCGCACGCGGTGCAGGCGGTAAACGGGATTCATCTGGCGCCTTCGCTGACCTGGAGCGCTAAAGCGACGCGCTTTCTGTGCGATGCGGGGGTAACCAACTCGGTGCCGGCGAAAGCGCACGTGTGCTGGGATCTGCGCAGCGCGGAAAATGACGGCATGGCAACGCTGAAAGAGCGGGTGGTGCGGGCGATAGAGAGCAGCGCGGCGGCTTACGGCGCCACCGTCGATATCCAGATCGTCAAGGAGATGCCCGCCGCGATTATCGACGAACAGGCTACGGCTATCGTCAGCCAGGCGATCCGGGAAACGTTTGGCGAAGCCGGCTTAACGGCGGCGAAGAGTACGCCGGGCAGCGAGGACTTTTTCCACTATCTGCGCCTGCGTCCACAGGTGAAGGGCGGGTTCTGGGGGCTGGGCTGCGACCTGCTGCCGGGGCTGCATCATCCGGAGATGCACTTCGACCGCGCCGCGCTGGCGGATGGCGTGCGGGTGTTTAAATCCTGCGTTCGCCAGCTGCTGGGCTGAGGGAACAAAGCCGGATATTGTGCTCGCTGTACGCCGCCGGGCGATGATTCGCGCCCTGGTTACGCCTGCGGCGGAAACTGAGCCAGCAGCTGATAATCATCCCCGGCGACGCGAAACAGAGCTTCCGTTTGGCCGGGGAGAATCCACTTCTGTTCTTCGCCCGGCTCACAGCTCAGATAAATGCAAAGCCCGCAGCCGCCGCGCAGCTGGCGCGGAATGTCCTTCACCCGGAAGGACGCTCCCGCCGCCTGCAGGGCTTTGCGCATCCGCACTACCCCCACCGTTGAGTGAAATAAAAACAGATATTCCGTCACCGGCGGCTCCTCTGACGTAAGCCGATCAGCGCCGCGCCGATCGCCCCGGCAAACTGCGCGTCGGGATGCGTCTGCACCGCCATACCCACGTGCCACTCCAGCCTCCGCGCGAAGGCCGCGCAGTGGCTGACGCCGCCGGTAAACAGCAGCGGCCCCTGCGCCGACAGACGGCCAATAAAATTGGCGCTGCGTCGGGCCATGGCGTTGATCACCCCGGCGAGGATCGCCTCCGGCGGCACCCCGGCCGAACGCAGGCTGATGACCTCGGATTCGGCGAATACCGTGCACATGCTGGTAATCGCATGGGGTTCAATACCGTCGGTGATGCTGTCGAGCTGCTCGACGCTGGCCCCCAGCGTACGCGAAATCACCTCCAGGAAGCGCCCGGTACCCGCCGCGCATTTATCGTTCATCAGGAAATCGGTGAGATTACCCGCTTCGTCCAGCTGGATAACCTTACTGTCCTGGCCGCCGATGTCGATGACCGTCCGGGTCTGCGGGGCCAGCAGGCGCGCGCCGAGCCCGTGGCACGAGATCTCAGTGACCTGCTTATCGGCGAAATCCACCAGCTGGCGACCGTAGCCGGTTAAGGTTAAAAAGGGGCGCTCGCTCAGGCCTGCGCGGAGCGTTTCCCACGCTTCAACGATGGCGTCGGCGGGGCGAAACGGCGTCGGGCAGAGAAAGCGGCGCTGAATCACGCCGTCTTCAAGCAGGATGCCTTTGGTGGCGGTCGATCCGGAATCAATCCCTACGGTAATGGTCACGCGCGCTCCTAAAGCATCTCGATAAAGGCCGCCACGCGGGTGCTGAGCTGGCCGATATCCGCCGTCGAATAGTCGGTCTCAATGGCGATATAGGGGATGTCGTGCTGCTGGCGCACGTGGCGTTTTATCGCCAGCGATTCCACTGCGTAGGTGTGGCAGGCCTGCAAAATGACATCCACCACGCCGTCCGCCTGATATTCATCCACCATCTGGCTGAGCAGGGACAGGCGCTGGTCGTTCGGCGAAATACAGGAGCAGCCGATGGCGAGATATTTCTCGGTCAGGGCGTCGTAAACGTCACCCGTCTCCTCCACGCAGCGCTCGGTGGCTTTCGCGCCGGTGCAGTTTTCAAAACCGACCACCCAGCCGCCGTTGTCCTCAATGGCTTTCACCACTTTTTCCGCCGCGCCGCCGATCGGGCAGCCGGTGATCAGAATACGCGGCCGCGCCTCCAGCCGTTTGCCCTCTTGCCACTGCAGGCGTACCCGATCGGCCATGTCGTTGAGCTCATCGATCAGCGCCGCTTTATCGAAGCGGAAGGTCGCGCCGTAAACCACTTTTAAGATATCGCTGCCGCTGAGCGCGGGCGGGTTGAGCTGCCCGACGCGATAAAAGTTCGCCAGCGCCCGCCGTTCGCGGTTCTTGAGGATAATCGCCTCGCGCAGGGCGGCTTCGGTAATCGGCGTACCAAAGCGATCTTCCACCACCTTCTGCAGGCGCAAAATTTCCGCTTTCCACAACGCTCGCGAGGCATCATCGCTGGCGCTGTTCGGCAGCTGCATCACGTGCACGGCTTTGAATTCGGCCATGTATTCGTACATTTTCTTTTTGCCATCGCAGGTGGTTTCGCCCACCACGAGGTCGGAAAAGTAGAAGTAGGGGCATTTGTCGGTCTTGCCAAAACCGTAGCTGCTTTTTATCAGCGGACAGAGGTTGCGCGGCAGATCCTTTTCCGCCTCTTCAATCGTCTCGTCGGAGGTGGAGCACAGCGACACCACCACCGCGCCGGCGGCCAGCGGAATTTCCTGCGGCATAAAGGTGCAGTAGGTGCCAACCAGCGGTATGTTTTGCTCTTTAAGCTCCATGACCGTGAGGAAACCCTGCTGGCGGGCTGCGGAGAAGTGGTCAAAAATGGCGGGTAGATCGGTGATAAGCGACATGGTTTTCCTTCCCCGTACACGGGAGATGATGAAAGAGGTCGCATTATAACCCTGTTTAATGTGGGTATTTATTGATCTTCCGCTAGTAGACTTTTTTCAGATCCATCTCTTCCTGAATCCGATCGCCCCACGCAAGGTGGGTGGCGATGGCCGCATCAATCCCGGCGTTATAAAACATTGGACCCAGCTCTTTCGCAATAAAGTCGACAAAGAATTCCGCGTCAAATTGCTCCAGTTCCAGCTCAAAATTCTCTTCGCAGTATTTAGACAGCTTCTCGCGCAGCAGATCGCGTTGCGGCGGGCTGAGATCGATATCGCTCATGGCGTTCCTTAATCAATATTGTTACGGTGGATCGGGGCTGCTGATTATATCCGATTGCGGAGAGTCAGTTGCGATATGGCGTGATGTTTTTGGCCGCAATAAAGGATATTGATGACCTCGCTCGGCGGAGAATTGTGACTGAGATCACAGTACTCCCGAGAAAACGAAGATAATAGGAGTTATTCTCGTAACTTTATGAATTTAAATGAGATAACATGATTTTTATGGTGTGAATAACATTTAGTCGCGCTCGCCTTTTTTCAGCATGTTCGGTATCTGGATGAATAATCTATGAACCTGATTTCAGGTTATCTGGCTTACGGAATTTTTCTATAAGTACATTCTGACGGCGATTCATTTATCAGGGGTGAAGGATGAAACGCGTAAAACTGAATATGAATGTTTTTGACGCTGCTCTGATGCGCCTGGATTGGGTATTTGATACTTTCGAGCAGGTCTGTTTATCTTTTTCGGGTGGTAAAGACTCGACGGTATTATTTCATCTGGCGGCAGCCGTTGCGCGTAAAAAAGGGAAAAAGTTTGCGGTATTGTTCGTGGACTGGGAAGCGCAATATTTATTAACCATCCAGCACGTACAAAATATGAAAGAGCGCTATCAGGACGTGGTAAGCCGCTTTTACTGGGTGGCGCTGCCGATGACCACGGTGAGCGGCGTATCGCAGCATGAGCCGGAATGGGTCGCCTGGCGGGCCGGGGAAGAATGGGTGAGGCAACCGCCGGATGACGCCATCACCGATGCCGGTTTTTTCCCTTTTTATCAGCCGGAAATGACCTTTGAAGCGTTTATACCGGCCTTTTCCCACTGGCTGGCTGCGGGGCGCAGTCTCGCTTCGCTGATCGGCATCCGCACCGACGAGTCGCTGCATCGCTATATGGCGCTCACCTCGCCGACCAAACTGCGCTTTGAGGAAGATAAACCCTGGACCACCGCCTCGCCGGAAGGGTTCAGCTATACCTGCTATCCCCTCTATGACTGGCGGACCCGCGACATCTGGATCTTTAATCATAAGTCGCGCCTCCCCTACAATCCGCTCTATGACCTGATGCACCGCGCCGGCGTACCGCTGAAAAATATGCGCGTCTGCGAGCCCTTCGGCCCCGAGCAGCGGCGCGGGCTGTGGCTCTATCACATTCTTGAGCCGGAGACCTGGGAGCGGATGTGCCGTCGGGTATGCGGCGCGCACAGCGGCGCGATTTACGCCAACGCCAGCGGCGACTACTTTGCGCTGAAGACCAAAATCCGCAAACCGGCGCATTTTAGCTGGCGCGAGTATGCGCTCTTTCTGCTCGACAGCATGCCGGCAAAAACCGCCGAGCATTACCGTAATAAAATCGCTATTTATCTGCACTGGTACCAGACCCGCGGTTTCCCTGTCGATATTCCCGACGAGCAGGAAAAAGATCTCGGCTATCGCGATGTTCCCTCATGGCGCCGCATCTGCAAAACGCTGCTGAAAAACGATTTCTGGTGCCGGATGCTGTCGTTCAGCCCGACGCAGCCAAAGCACTATGAGCGCTACTGTCGGCTGGTGAGTAACAAACGTAAAGAGTGGAGGACGCTTTGATGTCGCCGGATGTGGCTAAGACAGTGATTGAATATCTCGAGTCGTTTGATGATGTTGACCTGAAAATCAAAGCGATTAACGAGCTGAAGAGCCTGATCCACCAGCACAGTCCCTTCTGCCGCGAGCCGGTGGACTGCGTGCTGTGGGTCGAGGCCAAAACGGTTGAGGCGAATGACTACAACCCCAACGTGATGGCGACGGTGGAAAAAAAACTGCTGGAACGCTCTATCGAACTGGATGGTTTTACCCAACCGGTAGTGGTGGCTCGCCAGCAGCGACGGCACCTGGTCGTGGACGGTTTTCATCGCCATCTGATTGGTAAGAGTCGCCCGGAGCTGAACCGGCGCCTGCATGGTTATCTTCCGGTGACGCTCATCAATGCCGAACGCGAAGGGCAGAAAGAGCGCATCGCCGCCACCATTCGCCATAATCGCGCCAGGGGCAAACATCAGATCGCGGCAATGTCCGACATCGTCCGCGATTTACATCGCCAGGGCTGGGACGATCGGCGCATCGGCGAAGAGCTCGGTATGGATGCGGACGAGGTGCTGCGCCTGAAACAGATCAGCGGCCTGACGGAGCTGTTCGCCGACGAGAGCTTTAGTGAAGCCTGGACCGTGGAGTAGCCAATGTGCGCTACTCCTGCGCCAGCTCGGCTTCCGGCTGCTGGCGTATCCGGCTTAATAAACCCGCCAGACAGCACGCGGCCGCGATCCCCGCCGCCACCCCCAGCAGATGAAAAGGCAGCCTGCCGCCGTTAAACCACAGCCAGCGCGCCGCTTCGATAGAGAGCGCGCTGACGCTAAGGATCACGATATTTAGCGAAGCGGAAACCGTACCTTTTGGCAGATCGTTAGAAAAGAGGGTAAAGCGGAACAGCGTCGGGAAGATCAGCCCGATGCCGAAGGCGTAGAAGCAGGTGCCGAGCACCGACCACAGCCAGACGTGCGGCCACAGCAGGTTGCCGAGGATCAGGATCGCCAGCCCGGTCATCTGGATGGGCACCGCGCGCCAGATAAAGCGCGGACGCGTCGGGTCTTTTACCCAGCGCGCCACCGACAGGTTGGCAATAATCACCGCGCTGAAGACCGGCACCTGGGTCCAGGCGAACTCGGCAGTGGTCAGCCCGCCGTCGTCAATCAGGATAACCGGCGAGACCGCAACCCAGCTCATCAGTGGAATATAGCTGAGCGAGAGCGTGGCGGCGCCGAACAGAAAAACGCGGTTGCGGAAAACATCGCGGAAATCGCGCAGCACGCCGCTGGCGCTGAAGGGGACGTCGCCGCGCCGGACGGTCTCCGGCATATTCAGCAGTAGCCCCAGCCAGGCGATAAAGCCCATGACGGCAATAATCCCGAACAGCACTTTCCAGTGCACGAAGTGCATCAGCGCCGCGCCGGAGAGCGGGCCAATTATTGGCGCGATCAGCACGATCGAGGTAATAATCGCCATCAGCTTAATGGCTTTTGTCTGGCCGAACGCCTCCTGCACGGTGACGTAGCCGACCGTAGCGATAAAGCAGATGCTGGTGCCCTGAACAAAGCGCGCGGCGAGGAACTGCTCCATTGAGGTGGTGAACAGGGTCGCGAAGCAGGCCAGGGTAAAGATCAGCGCGCCGGTGAGCAGCACCGGACGGCGGCCGATACGATCGGAGAGCGGCCCGAGCAGCCACTGTAGCGCCATGCCGCCGGCCATATACAGGCTGACCGAGGCGGGAGCCAGCGCCACGTCGGCGTCAAAGTCGCGCACCACGTGAATAATCCCCGGCTGGATAAGATCGGTGGTCAGATAGGCGGCAAAGTCATACAGGATCAGCGCCGCCGGGAAGAACAGCGTGGTGGAATGGCGGGCGAAAAAACGGGTCATCCATTGCAACATCGGTGGGCTCCTTGTTGAGTCTCTACGCCATAAATAGCCGTTTATGCGCGCACTATTTCAGCACTTCACACTGCAATAAATTTAGGGTCAACCTAAATATCCATGTGTTTTTAATGGTTAATATGTATTCATATAAGAAATACATTAAAAACAAAAAGTTGAATTAAATATGTAAATGCAGCAGCGAAGGAATTTGTGAAAACAGCCACAGCAGCAGACCGATAGTGCCGCCAACCAGCGTGCCGTTGATGCGGATAAACTGCAGATCCTTACCAATGTTCAGCTCGATTTGTCGCGACATATCGCGGGAGTCCCAGCTTTTGACCGTATCGCTGATATGGCGCGTCAGGAAGGCGGCAAACTCCGGGGCCACCCGGTGCGCCGCCTGCTCAAGATGTTCGTTCAGGGATTCGCGCAGCGCCTCATCGTGGAGCAGCGTTTCGCCAAACCACTGACCGGCTTCGGCAATGCGCTGCTTAATGCGTGAATCGTCGCTATTAACATCGTTTTTAACCCAGCCGCGCAGATCGGCCCATACCTCGCCCAGATAGCGGTTAAAGGTCTCATCGTTTTTCAGATACGCTTTGATATTGTCCGCTTTTTCCGTCATCAGCGGATCGGACTTCAGGTTGTCGATCAGCTTCAGCGCCGCGCGATCGAAGGCCTGGCGGATCTGATGGGCGCGATCCTGACTCACTTCGTCGAGCAGCGTGTTAACCGCATCGGTAACCATTTCAGCGCTGTGCTCACCGAGCCATTCGGTAGGCAGCAGCCTGGCTTTAAGCGGATGCTCGGTCTCCAGCCAGTGCACGATACCGCGGGCAATAAACGCCCGCGAGCTGTCGCGCTGGAGCAGGGCGATCAGCTGGCTAATCAGCGAATCCAGCAGCTTCTGGTGGCGGTTATCGCGCGTCAGCCCTTCCAGCATCATCGCGCTGGTTTGGGTTAAATCGACCTTATCAATCGCTTTATGTACCGCCCGACGCAGCAGGCGCTGAATGCGCGCGTCGTCGGTTAGCTCCAGGAAGCCGCTCATCACCTGCAGCAGATGCTGGCCGACCCGACGCGCGTTTTCCGGCTGGCTGAACCAGTTACCGAGCATCAGCGCCGGTTCATAGCGCCGGATCAGCGCGACCAGAGAGGGCGTATCGAGAAATTTTTCCTGCACGAAATAGCCGAGATTATCGGCAATCCGGTCCTTATTACGCGGAATAATCGCCGTATGCCGCGCAACGAACGGCAGCGGAATACGGCGAAACAGCGCCACGACCGCAAACCAGTCCGCCAGCGCGCCGACCATTGCCGCTTCGGAAATAGCCTTTAGCGCACCGACCCATGGCGTTGGCGGCAGCATGAGGGTAGTGATAAAAATGGCGGCTGCAATCAGCAGCAGCGAGAGCGCCAGCAGCTTGGCGCGTTTCAGTTCAGCGAGTTTTTCCATAAGCTTAAGCATATAGCCTGACGGCGAACTCGTGCAAAAACTGCCACACAATCCAACAACCAAAAGCCATCAATACGCCGCCGGCCGTGCGCTCGACTCGCCAGACGACGGCGGAAAGGCGGCGCTGCACCGACGGTAGCGCAATCAGCGTGACCAGCAACAGATCCCATATCAACACCACGCTGGTCATCCAGGCTCCGCTGACGGCCTGCTGCACCAGCGTGACGTTCGGGCCCAGCAGGGAGGTCATCAGCGCGAGGTAGAACAGCGCGTTTTTCGGATTGAGCAGCGAAGAACCCAGCCCGAGAAAAAGCTGTTTCACCAGCGGCGGGCGCGAAGCCGAGGCGCCGTGCAGCGCCAGCGTGGTCGGACGGCTTCTGAGCAGCAGGCTGCCAATCCACAGTAAATACGCCGCGCCCAGCAGCTCAATCACCGTAAACAGCAGCGGCGCCTGGCGCAGGATCCCCCAGCCGATAATGGCCAGAAGAATATACAGACCGTTTCCGGCGGCAATGCCGATACACAGGCCGACGCTGCCGCGCAGGCGATAGCGGATGGCGTAGCCCACCAGCAGAAAAAAATCCGGCCCGGGGCTCAGCAGGGCGACAAAATGGGAGAGCGCCAGCGCGGGGAAGGCGGAGGGAAAGAGCGTAGCGAGTATGTCCATAGCAACCTCAGTATTAATCTGAGGTCACCTTACGCCAGCGTAAACGCTAATTATTGTCTGTTATTGATCGGGACTGCGCATACTGGCGCGGCGTGGCGGCGGTATAGCTGACAAAGGTTTTATGAAAGTGGCTCTGGTCGGCAAACCCGGCCTGGTAGCCGACATCGGCGATAGTATCCCCGGCGCGCAGGCGCGTTTTGGCGAACTCAATCCGCGCGATATTGATAAAGCTGGCGGGCGTCAGGCCGGTATCCTGCTTGAAGGCGCGGATCAGCGTCTCTTTGCGCAGCGCAAACTCATCGGCGAGGCTATCCAGCGTCGGCGGCGCCTGCAGATTGGTTGCCAGACGACTGAACAAACGCGCGCTGGTCTGGCTAAGCGCCACAGGCGCGAGCGGGCGCAGCGGCAGGTCGCGCAGGAACCGGGCGACGCTGACGGGTAACGCGGCGGTGTTTTGCTGAGTCATCAACGCCACGATCTGCAGATACCGGGCAAAGAGCCCGGCATCGCGAATCACCGGCCGGGAGGTTATCAGCCGCTCGTGATGCGCATCGTTTGCCAGCTGTCGCCAGCACCAGCTTAGCTCGAGATAGAGCATATGGTAGCTGCGCGGCTGGCCGTCGCGCGGATTGCAGCTGTGGGGCGCCTGGGCGGGGATAATAATCAGATCGCCCGGCCGCAGCAGATACTCCTGCCCGTTGCAGATACAGCGCGTTTCCCCCTCGATAATCGCCCCTACGGAGAGCTGCGGATGGCGGTGACGTTTATAGGCCTGACGGCTTTGCCAGGTGCTGCGCAGCTCCAGCCAGGGCAGCTGTTCGTCGCGCCAGAAGGTTTGCTGAATATCGCGCGTATGGCTCACGGTGGGCTCCTTAGCTGAGGGGGATAGCTGTTTATACCATGCCGTTTCCGCTGGTGGATATTACCGTCGTGCCTGATGACGAAATTGTCCAGCATCGAAGAGTCGCCTTACTGGAGCTGATGCAAAAACATATTCGTCAGCGCGATTTGCTGGGCATTGTGGAACATCTGACGGCCATTTTGCTTAGCGGATACGCTAATGACAGGCAGCTAAAAACGCTGTTTAATTACCTGATTCACTCGGGCAAAGCGCTTCGGTTGGGGAAATTTATCCGCGAAGTGGCTCAGCGTGTTCCGCAGCATAAGGAGAAGCTCATGACTATCGCCGAAAGGTTACGTGAAGTGGGGCGCAGGCAGGGGAAGCGGGAAGGTCGCCAGGAAGGTCTCGAAAAGGGACGACTTGAGGGCGTTGAGGAGGGGCAGCGCGCCGAAGCGCGGCGTATTGCTCAAACGATGCTCGCCGAAGGTATGGCCCTGGAAACGGTGCTGAGAATTACCGGTTTGTCGGAGGCGGATATCCGGGCGGTTACTCACTAAATTATTGATATTACGGTGTTGTTTATGGGCGATTTATGCCGATAGCGCGCTCCGTTCCATTTCGGGAAAATTCCGTATCTCTCTGAGTTTGGCCGCATCCTCAGTTATCTCGACTACCCTTAATATCCTGTGCGGTATTTATGACTGCGTTAACAGCGATAACAAGGAGACATGCGATATGGCTTATCAGACGGTGAATCCTGCAAACAATCAGCTTATCAAAGCGTACCCGGCACACAGCGACGCGGACGTGGAAGCGGCTCTGCAGAAGGCGGATGCGCTATATCATTCGTCGTGGTCGAAAGGCGACATAGCGCAGCGGCTATCGGTGCTGCACAAGCTGGCGGATCTGATCGACGGCCGTGTTGACGAGCTGGCGAAAATCGCCAGCCAGGAAATGGGCAAACTCATTGAGCAAAGCCGCGGTGAAGTGAAGCTGTGCGCGCAAATTGCCCGCTACTACGCCGACAACGCCAAACAGTTTTTGGCGCCGGTAAAGTATCCGTCCGAGCTGGGTGAAGCCTGGGTCGAACACCATCCCATCGGCGTACTGATGGCGGTAGAACCGTGGAACTTCCCTTATTATCAGCTTATGCGCGTACTGGCGCCGAACCTGGCGGCGGGGAACCCGGTTATCGCCAAACATGCCAGCATCGTCCCGCACTGCGCGGAAACCTTCGGCAACCTGGTACGCGAAGCCGGTGCGCCGGAGGGCGCGTGGACTAACCTGTTTATTTCTCAGGATCAGGTGGCGAAGATTATCGCCGACGATCGCGTACAGGGTGCGGCCCTGACCGGCTCGGAAAAAGCCGGTAGCGTGGTGGCGGCGCAGGCGGCTAAACACATCAAGAAAGCGACGCTTGAACTGGGCGGCAACGATGTCTTTGTGGTCCTGGACGACGCCGATCTGGAGAAGGCGGTGAAGATCGGCGTGCAGGCGCGGCTCAACAACGCAGGCCAGGTGTGCACCGCGGCGAAGCGCTTTATCCTGCATGAAAAAATTGCCGACGCGTTCCTGAGCCAGTTTACCGAGGCCTTCCGTCAGGTGAAAATCGGCGATCCGCTGGACGAAAGTACCACGCTGGGCCCGCTCTCCTCAAAAGACGCGCTGGAAACGTTGACCAAACAGGTTGACGAGGCGGTGAAAAACGGCGCGAAGCTGCATCTGGGCGGCAAACCTGCGCAGCGGGAAGGCAGCTTTTTCGAACCCACTATACTGACCGGCATTACCCGCGATAACCCGGCCTATTTCGAAGAGTTCTTCGGCCCGGTCGCGCAAATCTACGTGGTGAAAGATGACGATGAGGCGGTGAAGCTGGCCAACGATTCGCACTATGGCCTTGGCGGAGCCGTATTCAGCCAGGATATCGAAAGGGCGAAACGCATGGCGTCGCGGATTGAAACCGGTATGGTCTATATCAACTGGCTAACCGATACCGCGCCGGAGCTGCCGTTTGGCGGCGTTAAACGCTCCGGGTTCGGCCGCGAGCTTTCCGATCTCGGGATTAAAGAGTTTGTGAATCAGAAGCTGGTGGTGGTGCATAAATAACGGCGTAAAGACAAAAACCTGCCATCTGGCAGGTTTTTTTGGCGTTCACTGAACTTCAATCTTATCCCAGCCGCTCTTAAACATGCAGCTGTCGACGAGCGTATCCCTGCGCCCCTCATTGGCGTCCTCAACCGTATAGCTGGTGGAAATATCCTTTTTCTTGTTCTTTTTGTCCGTTTTTTCCGAGCTTGAACCGGTGACGACGTTATCCGGGGGGAGATCGATCAGCGCCTGCGCTTCGCACTCCGTGAGCTTTTTATTCATCTCCGTATCGCTGACTCCCGGCTTCACCCATTTGTACTGGACGCAGCCTGACAGCAGCACGGTGAAGCTCAGAACGCAAAGCGCGGCGAAGCGGCCGTTCATCAGAAGGTAACCCCGCCGCCGACATAGGCGCCGTCAATCAGCGTGTGGCCCGGACGGCCATCCTTGCCGTCGACGCTGACATGGCGATAGCCCACTTTCAGCGTGACCGGGGTGATTGGCGTCCAGCTTACGCCGCCGTTGGCTTCAACGTAGTTTTTGACGCTATTGTTCAGGCCCTCCGGTGCGGCATAGCCCTCACCATAGAGATGGATGCTGTCGGTCAGGGCCACGTTGACGCCGCCGCCGATGGGGAAGGCCACGCCGTTATCGCCTTTTTTAGGGCCGAGGTAGATGGCTTTCGCGCCGGCATTGAACATCACCGGGCCGAGTTCCAGGTTATAACCCGCGCCTACGCCGCCTGTCTGGGTACCGTCATCGGTATTTTTGAGCCAGTTGCTTTCCACATACAGGCCAGAAGAGGATTTCCCCATTTCCAGATTCAGGTTGGTGAAGTTCTTGCCCTGCTCAACGGTGCCGCCCATCGCGAGTGCGGACCCCGAGACGGCAGCCAACGCCGAGAGAAGAAGGATATTCAGCTTTTTCATGTTTTATGCCTCATCATTACATTACGCGGAGGGCACCTTAACAATCGATTTTTATGACTGCAAATCAGCGAGTGATGGCTGTTTTATGCTAATTTTGTTATTAGATATATTTATTTGTGTTGTTTGTTAGTTGTTTTTACTGTGGAGTCAATGGGTAATCTTTAGCCGTTGAGCGTGAGTTGAATCTTTTGGCTAAATATTCGCTGAACAGGCGCGAAAAAGCGGTTGTGGACGCAATAATTGGCTTTCTAATTATTTCCAAAAACATTTCTATTGTTACATATAAGAACAAAATTTTACATTTCATTCGCGCATTCCCCCTCCAGAAGAGGGGGGCGAGCGACATGACTACTTGCGCAGGCTTGCAAATGCGCTGCGAATCTCATCTTCCGGAAGCTGTATCCCAATAAACACCAGGGTACTGTGCGGCCGCTCATCGCCCCACGGCCGGTCCCAGTCGGCGCTGTATAGCCGTTGAACGCCCTGGAACAGCAGGCGGTTGGGCTCGCCGTCGATCCACAGCATCCCTTTATAGCGCATCAGCTGTTCAGCATAGGTGAGCAGCAGGTTTTCCATCACCCGCGACACGTCGCTGATATCCACCGGATAATCCAGCTCCACCACGATAGACGACACGTCGTTCTGCTTATCGGCCATAAAGTGGAAGCGCGGTTTGCTGCTGACCACGTTCTCTTCCAGCATAAAGCCGCTGGTGTTAAACAGCAGATTCAGGTCGATATCGCCGTGGGTGACGTTGTAAATCGGCGCGCGGGCGTTAATACGCATCAGCCGTTCGCGGAGCTTGTCGCTGTCGCCCGCCACGTCAGTTTTGGTGAGCAGGATACGATCGGCGTAGCCCACCTGCGACTGGGCAATGGTGAACTGATTCATCTGCTGGTCGGCATGCACCGCGTCAACCAGCGCAATCACGCCATCCAGCAGATAGCGTTCACACAGCACATCGTGAGAGAAAAAGGTCTGGATGATCGGGCCGGGGTCGGCCATGCCGGTGCATTCGATCACCAGCCAGTCAAAATCAATTTCTCCGCGATCGCGGCTGTCGAGCAGATCGAGCAGGGCGTCTTCCAGTTCGTTGGAACGGGTACAGCAGATGCAGCCGTTGGTCAGGGTTTTAATCTGCGTGGCGCGATCGCCGATAAGCTGGTCATCGACGGCGACTTCGCCAAATTCGTTTTCGATAACGGCAATTTTAAAGCCGTGCCGTTCGTTCAGGATATGGCGCAGCAGGGTGGTTTTACCCGCGCCAAGAAAACCGGTGAGCAGGGTGACTGCAATCGGTGCCATGTTTGTCTCCATTAGCAGCAGCGTACGCCGCCTTTGCCGTCGCCGCCATAGCGGGCCTGCTGGCGTTCGCGAAAGAATTCATCGTAGGTCATGTACGGCTTGTCCGGATGGTTAGTCTGCATATGCTCGACGTAATTATCGTAATCCGGAATGCCAATCAGCATTTTCGCTGCCTGACCGAGGTATTTTTTTGCCTGACCTAAGTTACCAAACATTGTGAGTCCCAGAGAACGAATAAAGCCGGATGGCGGCTAGCGCCTCATCCGGCCTACAAACATTCGTTTGTGTAGACCGGATAAGCGTAGCGCCATCCGGCATTAAGGTTTAGTGATGCGAAGAGGTCTTCACGCCGCCTTCCGGTACCGGCACGTACGGGGTCTCTTTGTCGGTACGCACTTTATTGTTGCGCACGTTGAGCCAGGTTTTGATGCCGTAGAAGATGATGCTGTAAACCACTACCAGGAACAGAATGCTCAGACCCGCGTTGGTGTAGTTGTTCACCACGATATGGTTCATGTTGGCAATCTGCTGCGCGGTCAGTTCGCCGCCAGCGGCGATCTTCTCTTTATACTGCTGCGCCATGAAGAAGAAGCCTTCCATCTGCGGGTTGGTGCTGAACAGTTTCAGGCCCAGCGCCCAGGTGGTGCACAGCAGCAGCCATGCGGCCGGGATCACGGTGACCCAGATATATTTGGTGCGCTGCATTTTGACCAGCACCACGGTGCCGAGCACCAGCGCCACGGCGGCCAGCATCTGGTTAGAGATACCGAACAGCGGCCACAGGCTCTTCACGCCGCCCAGCGGGTCGACCACGCCCTGATACAGCAGGTAGCCCCACAGGCCGACGCAGCCCGCGGTACCGATAACACCGGCCACCAGCGAGTCGGTTTTCTTGAGGAACGGCACGAAGTTGCCCAGCAGATCCTGCAGCATAAAGCGGCCTGCACGGGTACCGGCATCCAGCGCGGTAAGGATAAACAGCGCTTCAAACAGAATACCGAAGTGGTACCAGAAGCCCATATCCGCCATCGGGATGATTTTGTGGAACACGTGAGCGATACCCACGGCCAGCGTCGGCGCGCCGCCCGCGCGGTTCAGTACCGACGGTTCGCCGATATCTTTCGCGGTTTGCAGGATTTGCTCAGGTGAGATCACGAAGCCCCAGGAGCTGACGGTCGCCGCCGCGTGTGCGGTGACATCCCTCAGCTGCGCGGCAATCAGCGCGGCGTTCTCACCGCCCATTTCGTGCAGGTTCGGCATGGTGATGCCCAGACCCGCCGGCGGGGTGTTCATCGCGAAGTAGAGGCCCGGTTCGATAATTGAGGCCGCTACCAGCGCCATCACCGCCACGAAGGACTCCATCAGCATTGCGCCGTAGCCGATAAAGCGGGCGTCGGTTTCGTTAGCCAGCAGCTTCGGCGTGGTGCCGGAGGCGATCAGGGCGTGGAAGCCGGAGACCGCGCCGCAGGCGATAGTGATAAACAGGAACGGGAACAGCGCGCCTTTCCACAGCGGACCGGTACCGTCAATGTACTGGGTCACCGCCGGCATTTTCAGGTCCGGGTTGAGGATAACAATGCCCAGCGCCAGGCCGACGATAACGCCAATTTTCAGGAAGGTCGCCAGGTAGTCGCGCGGCGCCAGAATCAGCCAGACCGGCAGCAGCGCCGAGATAAACGCGTAGCCAATCAGGGTAAAGGTAATGGTGGTGTCTTTAAAGGTCAGCGCCGGGCCCCAGTACGGGTCGTGGGCAATCACGCCGCCGAAGTAAATCGACGCTACCAGCAGGACGATACCAATCACCGATACTTCGCCTACGCGGCCCGGGCGCAGGAAGCGCATGTAGATCCCCATAAACAGGGCGATCGGCACGGTCGAGCAGACGGTGAAGACGCCCCACGGGCTTTCCGCCAGCGCTTTCACCACGATTAACGCCAGCACCGCAAGGATGATGATCATTATCAGGAAGCAGCCGAACAGCGCGATGGAACCCGGCACCGGACCCATCTCCTGCTTGATCATTTCCCCCAGCGAGGCACCGTTACGGCGCGAGGAGATGAACAGCACCATAAAGTCCTGCACCGCCCCTGCCAGCACGACGCCCGCCAGCAGCCACAGGGTACCCGGCAGGTAGCCCATCTGCGCGGCGAGCACCGGGCCCACCAGCGGACCGGCGCCGGCAATCGCGGCAAAGTGGTGGCCGAACAGCACGTAGCGGTTGGTCGGAACGTAGTTCAGGCCATCGTTATTAATCACCGCAGGCGTGGAGCGCGTAGGGTCGAGCTTCATGACCTTTTGCGCAATGTACAGGCTGTAATAACGGTAGGCGACGAGGTAGACGGAAACCGAGGCCACCACGATCCACAGCGCACTGACGTGCTCGCCGCGGCGCAGAGCGACGACCGAGAGGCAAAATGCCCCGATGATTCCAAGAATCACCCAGGGTATGTGCTTGAATAACTTTTTAGTATCCATAGTAAAACCTGGCTTAATAAGATGAATAATGGGCCGAAGCCGTCTGGGTTTAGTTAGTGTTTGAGGAGGCATTGATTAGCTATGCTGGGGACCATCTTGCCAGAACGTCGCGCGCGTAAAGTTGGGTAAATCTGTGAGTGGTTATATCCGGGGTTAAGCGGTCACTTGCAAGGGTAAGCGGTTGGGCAGGAATCCCGGTAGGTTTAAATATGTGATTGAGATCACAGGAATATTCCCGCCGTGACGATGGGGGGAAGCGAGGTAATCCCCTCTCCCGCGAGAGAGGGGAAGGCAAAACTACGCCACGACGTCCATCTCCATCATCACCGGATGGAAGCGGCGCTTAAAGTAGATCAGCCCGTGGCCCTGCTGGCTCAGGGTAATGTTGCTGATTTCCACCAGATAGACCAGGTGGCTGCCGATGGTCTGCACCTGGCTAATCTCGCCTTCGAGGCTCGCCAGCGCGCCTTTTAGCACCGGCTGGCCCAGCGCGCCTTTTTGCCAGCCGCTGAGGCCGAAACGGTCGTCCATCGTCATCCCGGTCATGCCGGCGAAGTGGCGGGCCATCTCCTCTTGCTCGTGGTTCAGCACGTTGATGCACAGCTTGCCGTTGCCCTGGAACACCGGATTCATCGCGCTGTTAGCGTTGATGCAGACCATTACCGACGGCGGCGTATCGGTCACCGAACAGACCGCGGTGGCGGTGATACCGCAGCGGCCCGCCTCGCCTTCGGTGGTGATGACGTTAACGGCGGCCGACAGACTGGCCATGGCATCGCGAAAACGCAGACGTTGTTCATCTAATTGCATTGTGACCTCCCGCTGCCGGTTACTTCAGCAGCTTATCCAGCATGTTGATATCGGTATTGTTGTGCAGATGCGGCACCGTCCAGCCGTTCTGGTCGTACTCGGACAGGCAGCGATCCACCATCGCCATCATTTTGTCCATGTTGCCGGAGCTCTGCGCCTGACGCAGGCACTGCAGGCGAATCTCATCCTGGCTACCGGAGTAGTTGATTTCGTACAGTTCATGACGGCCGCCAAACTCGCTGCCGATGGCGTCCCACATCAGTTTGAGGATCTTGATACGCTCGACGTGATCCATGCCGTTCGATCCGCGCACGTATTTCGCCAGGTATTCGTTGATCTGCGGATTATTGAGATCGCGGGCGCTGGACGGCAGATAGATCAGGCCGCTGGTGACGTTGCGTTCAATAATGTTTTTGATTTTGGCGTAGGCCATCGGCGCCATCACGCGATAGGTTTGCAGCGCGGCGTGATCCGGCAGATACGCGCCGTTAACCCACGGCGTGGCTTCGGCGCACATCGAATCGCTCAGCGCCCAGAACATATTGCGCCAGGCCACCACTTCGCCGAGATCCGCCTGCACGCCGCGGAATTCAAGGGTGCCGGTGCACTCCAGCGAGCGCTTGAGCAGGGCGGTGATAAAGTCGAGCTTCACGGCCAGACGCACGCAGGCCTGCAGCGGATACATGCGGGCGAAACCGCCCTCCATCGTCCAGCGGCGGCAGCGATCGAAGTCGCGATAGATCAGCACGTTTTCCCATGGGATCAGCACATTATCCATCACCAGGATCGCATCGTTTTCGTCGAAGCGGCTGGAGAGCGGATAATCGTAGGGCGATCCGGTTGCTCCGGCGACCAGCTCATAGGAGGCGCGGGAGATAAGCTTGACCCCTTCGGCGTCCATCGGCGCGACGAACATCAGCGCGAAGTCCGGGTTTTCGCCCATCACCTGCGCCGAGCCGAAGCCAATCATGTTGTAGTGGGTGAGCGCCGAGTTGGTGGCTACCACTTTCGCGCCGCTGACGATGATCCCGGCATCGGTCTCTTTTTCCAGCTTGATATAGACGTCTTTCACTTCGTCGGCTGGCTTATGGCGGTCGATGGGCGGGTTGACGATGGCGTGGTTAAAGTAGAGGCCTGTTTCCTGGATGCGGGTGTACCAGTTGCGGGCGTTCTGTTCAAACTGACCATAAAACGCCGGGTTTGCGCCGAGCGCGCAGCCGAACGCGGCTTTGTAGTCCGGGGTACGTCCCATCCAGCCGTAGCTCAGGCGCGACCATTCGGCGATAGCGTCGCGCTGCTGGCGCAGATCGTCGGCGCTTTTCGCGACGCGGAAGAACTTGTGGGTATAGCCGCCGCTGCCGGTATCGGTGCCCCAGCACAGGGTATCCTGTAGCTCGGGTTTATGCAGCGCATCGTACATCTGGGCGACGGAGGCGGCGGCGTTGCGGAACGCCGGGTGGGTGGTCACGTCCTTAACGCGTTCGCCGTAGATATAGATTTCTCGGCCGTCCTGCAGGCTCTTCAGGTACTCTTCACCGGTTAACGGGCGTTTAGCGTCGGCACGGAAATTTTCAGGTTTCATTGGTGACCTCTTCAGTATTAATCGGAATGCGATGTTAAATTTATGTTTTGTTTTTGTTGTTCAATTGAAGCGGTTAACGCGGCTTTCGTGAAGAGACTTTTAGGTCAACGGTCGGTACTTTTCAGGCAGGGTTGGGTTATGTGATCGGGGGTTGGTTTTTCTATTTTCCGGCCTGGCTCCCCGATGATCCGACGACAAGCCAGGGCGGGTTTTGAATTTGTAGCCCGGACAGATGCGCAGCATCGCCTCCGGGAAATGCAGCGACTCTGCGCTCTGCTCCGGGGGGCGCTTGATGCGCCTTGCCCGGGATACCGCCTCTCAGACGGCTGCGAACTCGCCGCGCCGTCCCCGGTAAGGTCTTATGATACCGGTACTTTTTGCGTTCTGAACGCGCTCGGCGAGCAGCCGACTAAGCGGTTAAAAAAGCGGGCAAAATAGGCCGGATCCTTAAAGCCCAGCTGCCAGGCTATCTCGTTGACCGCGCTGTCGGAAAAGAGCAGTAGCCTCTTGGCTTCGCGCAGCTGCCTGTCGAAAATCAGCCGCTTGGGCGGCCGGTTGGCGAAGCGGCGGCAGATATCGGTTAACCGGGATTCGGTCAGATGCAGCTCGCTGGCGTAATCCGGCACCGTCCAGTGCTGATGGTAGTGGCCGTCGATCAGCTGGTTAAACCGCTGGAACAGCTTGAGCTCGCCGCGTATCCCGCTGGCCGCGTGATCGTCAAGCTTCGCGTTGCGCAGCAGTAGGGTGAACACCGCCTGCGCCAGCAGCGTCAGGGTATGTTCCCGCCCCGGCAGTTGCGACGTCGATTCCCGTTCAATCAGCCGCCAGTAGTGCGCCAGCGCCGCCAGCTCCTCGGGCCTGTCGGCCAGCGACAGGCAGATGCCCGGCAGACCGAAAGCCTCCCGCGTGCCGGGATAGAGCACCTCCAGCAGCGGCCAGACCAAATCCTCGCGCACCGTCAGCACGTGACCGTCGCTATCGGACTCGGTGATAAAAGCGTGCGGCACCGAGGGCGGTGTCAGGACAAACAGCGGCGCCTGCACCGAATAGCGATGATCGTCGAGCTGCAGCTCAATCTGCCCGGTATCGAGAAAGTGCATCTGAAAATACTGGTCGTGACGGTGCGCCTGCATATCGCGGCCAAAGAACTCCGCCATCCGGGCAAAGGATTGGTAATGTACCTCCTCCGTTCCCAGGCTCTCATCGTACTCTTTATTAATATCGATATTGGCTATCGGGCTCTGGCACATGGCGGCTCCTTACGGCGTCGCGCGCGGACGCGTTCCTTTCATCGGAATCGCCCAGATAATCATCGCGCCGATGACCAGCAGGGCGGCGACGAACCACAGGCCGCTGCTGAAGCTGCCGGTAATATCCTTCAGCCAGCCGATCATAAAGGGGCTGAGCGCCGATCCGATATTACCCGTCGCGTTGATCACCGCGATGCCGATCGCTCTGGCGCGCAGGCTGATCGACTGATCCGGCGTGGTCCAGAAAATGGCCATTGCGCTAAACGATCCGGTGGAGGCCATCACGATCCCGAGCAGCTGGATCAGGTTGTGATCGGTGGCCGACGCCAGCAGCCAGCCCGCGGCGGCGAACAGGAACGGCAGGGCGGTGTGGTGCTTACGCTCCTGATGCTTATCGGAGTGGCGGCTCCAGTAGATCATCCCCAGAATGGTACAAATCTGCGGGATCGCCGCCAGCAGGCCGATGGTGATATTGCTGCTGCTTTCGTTAAAGCTTTTGAGGATCTGCGGCGTCCAGATGCTGATCGCGCTGAGCGTATTGGTCAGGCAGAAGTAGGCCAGGGTGTACATCAGCACGATCGGCGTGAACACTTCCCGCCACAGGCTGCGCTGCTGCATGGCGTGATGGCTGATCGCCCCTTCCGGCTGGACCAGCGTCAGGCGGTCGTTATCCATCATCTCCTGCAGGCATTTTTTATCGTCCGCGGTCAGCCATTTCGCCTTCGACGGCGAATCATCAAGCCAGAACCAGACCATAATACCGAGCAGCACCGACGGGAAGCCTTCCAGCAGGAACAGCCACTGCCAACCGTGCAGGTTCAGCAGGCCGTCCATCGACAGGATATAGCCGGAGACGATCGACCCCAGCGCGGTGGTCACCGGCATCGCGATCATAAACAGCGCGTTGGCGCGGGCGCGGAAAAAGGCCGGGAACCAGTAGGTCAGATAGAGCAGAATGCCGGGCAGAAAACCGGCCTCGGTGATGCCCACCAGCATCCGCAGGATATAGAGGCTGTTCGGCCCGGTCGCGAACATGGTGGCGGTGGAGGCGATGCCCCACAACACCATGATGGTGGCGATCCAGCGGCGAGCGCCAACGATGCTGAGCATCACGTTGCTGGGAATGCCGAATATCACGTATGTGGCGTAAAACAGGGTGGTGGCAAGACCGAACATGGTGGCGTTAAGGCCCAGATCCTGCCCCATGGTCAGCCCGGCAAAGCCGATATTGATGCGATCTAAAAACGAAAAGATAAACAGCACAAACAAAAAGACGATCAGGCGGCGAAAGAGCTTGTTGATAACCGACTGCTGCTGCGCCGTCAGCTGCTTGTGCTGATTAGCCGGATCGAACTTTTCCGGGATGGCAGATGATGTATCGCTCATTATCATTTTCCTCTAATGGGAATTTTGTAGGGTACTGCGGGTATTAATAGACGCCTGACGAACCCTGGGCGGTTTTTTCCGCGCCAAATCGCGCCGCCAGCGCTTCCGCGCCGCGGGCCAGCAGGGTGGTATCGACGCCGACGGCGACAAACAGCGCGCCGAGTTCCAGGTAGCGCTTCGCCAGCGGCTCGCTGGCCATCAGGATCCCCGGCGCTTTGCCCGCCGCGCGAATTTGCCTGATGGCGTGCTCAATGGCGGCCTGCACTTCCGGATGCTGCGGGTTGCCGCTGAAGCCCATATCGGCGCTCAGATCCGCCGGGCCAATAAACACGCCGTCCACGCCCTCGACATCGAGGATCTGCGGCAGATTGTTGAGCGCTTCGCGGGTTTCGATCTGCACCAGCACGCACATCGCGTCGTTGGCCTGATGGAGATAATCCGGGACGCGGTTCCAGCGCGAGGCGCGGGCCAGCGCGCTGCCGACGCCGCGAATGCCCGCTGGCGGGTAGCGGGTGGCTTTCACCGCCAGCCGCGCTTCGTCGGCGTTCTGCACCATCGGCACCAGCAGGGTTTGCGCGCCGATATCCAGCAGCTGTTTAATCTGTACCGGGTCGTTCCACGACGGCCGCACCACCGGCTGGCTGGGGTAGGGAGCGATCGCCTGTAGCTGGGTCAGGATCGTCTGCACGCTGTTTGGCGCATGCTCGCCGTCGATCAGCAGCCAGTCGAACCCGGCCCCGGCCAGCAGCTCGGCGCTGTAGCTGCTGGTCAGCCCCAGCCACAGGCCAATCTGCGGACGACCCGTTTTTAAGGCGTCTTTAAAGGCGTTATGCATCAAGTTTCTCCTAGACAAAGCGACAGCTAATCGCGCCCATGTTGCCGTAGTCGACGTGGAAGGTGTCGCCTTTGCGCGCCGGTACCGGCCGGGTAAAGGAGCCGCCGAGAATAATCTGCCCGGCTTCCAGCTGGACGTCGTACGGCGCCAGCTTGTTCGCCAGCCAGGCCACGCCGTTGGCTGGGTGATTCAGCACCCCCGCGGCGACGCCGGTCTCTTCAATCACGCCGTTGCGATAGAGCAGGGCGGCGATCCAGCGCAGATCCAGCTCGTCGGGTTTAATCGGACGGCCGCCGAGGATCACCCCGGCGTTGGCGGCGTTATCGGAGATGGTGTCGAAGACTTTGCGCGGGCGCTGGGTTTCCGGGTCGATGTTGTGGCAGCGGGCGTCAATCAGCTCCAGCGCCGGGATCACGTAGTCGGTGGCGTTGTAGACGTCGAACAGGGTGCAGTGGGGGCCGCGCAGCGGTTTGGCCAGCACGAAGGCCAGCTCCACTTCGATACGCGGGACGATAAAGCGGTCGGTAGGAATATCGCCGCCGTCGTGGAAAAACATATCGTCCAGCAGCGCGCCGTAATCCGGTTCGCTGATTTGCGAACTGGCCTGCATTGCTTTTGAGGTCAGGCCGATTTTATGTCCTTTCAGCACGCGGCCTTCGGCGATTTTCATATTTACCCATTCGCGCTGTACCGCGTAGGCGTCTTCGATAGTGATCGTCGGGTGATCCAGCGAAATAGCGCGGATCTGTTCACGCTGTTTTTCCGCCTGGTTTAGCCGCTGGGCGATCAGGGTATGGGTATGTTTATCGAGCATAGTTGCTTCCTGTTACGTCATTCGGTGCTGCTGCGCCGGAAATAAAAGCCGGCGTCGTTTCGCCCTCTCCCGGCGGGAGAGGGCCTGACCGGCCGCACGCTATTTAAACAAGGCGTGCACGTTGTTCTGCTTGTAGTTCAGCGTCGGGTGCAGTTCATCAATCTCAAACGACAGCGCCAGATAGCGGCTCTCCATCAGCGCGGCGAAATGGGCTTTGATCAGCGTGAACAGCATATCGCCCACGTCCTGGCGGCTCTCCAGGCTGCGTCCGGCGCCAATTTTCAGCGTCATATGCACAAAGGCGTAATCGTGCTGGCCGTCGGCCATCTGCCTGGTATCCAGCCAGATGGCGCGGCTGCGAATGCCGCCGATGGGGAAGATGCCGGTGGCCGCCAGCGCGGCGTTCACTTTGCCGAACAGGCCCGGTAAATCAGCCTGCTCGCGGATGTTGTCGGTACATTCAGCGATAAAATGCGGCATTCTGCGTGCTCCTTACGCCGTTTCCGGCAGCGGGAAGACGGCGTTGACCTGACCGGTGCCGGAGCTGGCGAACAGCTCGGTAATAAACTCTACTTTGCCGTCGTATTTGTCCCAGCCCAGCAGGCCCAGCAGCATCACCGTGTCGTGCATATTGCCTTCGCCGAAGCAGTAGTCGGCGTACTCCGGCAGCATGGTGCAGAACTCTTTGAATTTGCCTTCGCGCCACAGCTTCACGACCCGTTCGTCCATCTGGTGATCGAACTCGCGGGTATAGCTGTTCATCCCCTCTTCGGCGCGCTGGTCGTCGATAAAACGGTGCGACAGCGAGCCGCTGGCAAAGACCGCCACGGTGCCGTCATATTTCTCGATAGCCTTAAGAATGGCTTCGCCCAGCCTGCGGCTGTCGGCAAAATCATGAACGGTACAGAACGCCGAGATAGAGACCACTTTGAAATGCTTATCGCTGTTCATGTAGCGCATCGGCACCAGGGTGCCGTACTCCAGCTTCAGGCTTGGAATGTTGTGCGCTTTGGCGCGGACCCCGAGTTTGACCGCTTCGTCGGCGATCAGGTGGCCGAGCTCCGGATTACCGTCATAGTCATAGGTCATGTCGCGAATAAAATGCGGCAGCTCGTTGCTTGTGTAGACGCCCTGGAAATGGTCGGCACAGTTGATGTGGTAGGCGCTGTTGACCAGCCAGTGGGTATCAAAGACGATGATGGTATCCACACCCAGCTCGCGACACCGCTTGCCGATTTCTTTATGCCCATCGATGGCTCCCTGGCGGCAGCCGTGGTTTTTACCCGGCAGTTCAGAGAGATACATCGACGGTACGTGAGTAATTTTTGCTGCTAACGCTAACTTTCCCATATCAGACTCCCCATTTTGGGATCGGATGGTCGCCCATCGAGATGCAGACGTTTTTCATTTCAGCGAACACTTCAAAGCTGTATTCGCCGCCTTCGCGGCCGGTACCGGAGGCCTTCACGCCGCCGAACGGCTGACGCAGGTCGCGGACGTTCTGGGTGTTGACGAACACCATTCCGGCTTCGATGCCGCGCGCCAGGCGCAGCACTTTGCTGACGTCCTGGGTCCAGATATAAGAGGCGAGGCCGTACTCCACGTCGTTGGCCAGGCGCAGACCTTCCGCCTCGTCTTTAAACGGCAGCAGACAGGCTACCGGGCCAAAAATCTCTTCCTGCGCCACGCGCATGCGGTTATCGACGTCCGCCAGCACCGTTGGCCGCAGGAAGTTGCCGTTTCTCAGATGGGCGGGCAGATCGGCGGGCTTATCCGCGCCGCCGGCCAGCAGGGTCGCTCCTTCTTCAATGCCGAGGCGGATATAGCCGGAGACTTTCTCCCAGTGCTGCTGGCTAATCAGCGCGCCCACCTGAGTGTTCGGGTCGGTAGGGTCGCCGACGCGCAGGCGATTCGCGCGTTCGGCAAAGCGTTTAACGAACTCGGGGTAGATGCTCTGCTGAATGAAGATGCGCGAGCCGGCGGTGCAGCGTTCGCCGTTGATCGAGAAAATGGTGAACAGCGCGGCGTCGAGAGCGCGCTCAATATCGGCGTCTTCGAAAATCAACACCGGCGATTTGCCGCCCAGCTCCATGGAGTACTTTTTCAGCCCGGCGTTTTTCATGATGTTGCGCCCGGTGGCGGTACCGCCGGTAAACGATACCGCGCGTACGTCATGGTGGCGTACCAGCGCATCGCCCGCCGTCGCGCCATAGCCCTGAACCACGTTCAGCACCCCCGCTGGAATGCCCGCTTCCAGCGCCAGCTCGCCAAGACGGTCGGCGGTTAGCGGCGACAGTTCGGACATCTTCAGCACCGCGGTATTCCCCAGCGCCAGGCACGGCGCCACTTTCCAGGTGGCGGTCATAAACGGCACGTTCCACGGCGACACCAGCGCGCAGACGCCGACCGGCTGCACGAGGGTGTAGTTGAGCATCTTGTCGTCAACCGGGTAGGTCTTGCCGTTCATCTGCTGGCACACTTCGGCGAAGAATTCGAAGTTGTGCGAGGCGCGCGGGATCAGCACGTTTTTGGTCTGGTGGATCGGCAGGCCGGTATCGGCGGTCTCCATGGCGGCGATCTCGGGGACGTTCTGGTCGATCAGATCTCCCAGCCGGCGCATCAGACGCGCGCGCTCTTTCATCGGTAGATTGGCCCATTTCGGAAACGCCTCTTTCGCCGCCGCCACCGCCTGATTCACCTCGTCGGCGCCGCCGGAGGCGACTTCCGCCAGCACTTCGCCGGTGGCCGGGTTAGTGGTATGGAAATATTCCGCGGCGGCGACGTTTTTGCCGTTGATCCAGTGGTTAATTTTTTTCATGACAGCTTCTCCTCATATGCCTGCTGGCTAATGATGTGGTTGACCAGGCGGCCGACGCCTTCCACTTCGACGATCACTTCATCGCCCGGCACCACGTCCGACAGCCCCTTCGGCGTGCCGGTGGCGATCATGTCGCCCGGCTGCAGGGTCATAAATTCGCTGAGGTAAGCGATCAGGAACGGAATGCTGAAGATCAGATCGGCGGTGGTGCCCTGCTGGCGCAGTTCGCCGTTGACCCAGGTGCACAGCGCCAGGTTGTGCGGATCGGGGATCGCCTCTTTGCTGACGATCCACGGGCCTATCGGCGTCAGGGTGTCGCGGCTTTTGACCCGCAGGTTGGGACGATAGTAGTTTTCCAGGTAGTCGCGGATGGCGTAGTCGTTGCAGACGGTGTACCCGGCTACGTACTCCATGGCGTCGGCTTCGGCGACCTTACGCGCGGTTTTGCCGATCACCACCACCAGTTCAGCCTCGTAGTGCATGTACTCGACGTTATCCGGGCGCACCGACTCTTGCCTATGGCCGATAAAGGTGTTGGGCGCTTTGATAAACACCAGCGGTTCGGTTGGCGGCGTAAACGCCAGCTCGCTGGCGTGATCGGCGTAGTTCAGGCCCAGCGCGAACAGGGTGCCGTCGGCGGGCGGCAGCCAGCGAAACTCGCCTTCCTGAAGTAACCTGCCGTTGGCGAGCTGGACCTGACCGCGTTCATTCACCGGGACATCGTGCCGCTGTCCCTGCCACTCAATACGTGCTTGCCTCATGCCAGCTCTCCTTCATCAATCACCGGGTTTTCCAGCGCCGGGAAGCCCTCGGCGAGAATGCGTACGCGATCGCCGGGGCGCAGCGTAACGCGGGAGTGGGGCGTACCGATCAGAATCGCATCGCCGGGATTGAGGGTGGCGAATTCGCTCAGGGCGCTCAGCAGCTCGGCGGCGGAGCGCTGGAGATCGACGGTATTCCAGCTGTCCGCCTCGCGACCGTTGATTTCGGTGATGATGGTCAGGTTATCGACGTTGCTGAGCGGCGCGAGCGCGCCAAGCGGGCAGAAGCCGTCGCGGCATTTGGCTTTGATGGCCGGACGATAGAAGCTCTCTTCCGGCAGGCTGACGTCGTTCGCCAGCGCGTACCCGGCAATATAAGCCGCGGCGTCTTCCGCGGCGATTTTGCGTGCGGTTTTACCGACGATTAGCGCCACGGTGGCGCCGCTCTGCACGGTTTCGCCTTGCGGGTAGGGAATGCTCTCGCCGTCGCCGATAACGGTGTTGCGCGGTTTGATAAACCAGACCGCGGTCTTCGGCGGGGTTTTATACGGGGCCTGCTGGAACGCTTCGCGCCAGGCGTCGAGCTGGCTGCGGTGGTTAAGCGCCACGGCGAAGATGGTACCTTTCATTGACCACTCCTCTGCTACGGAATTAGGAAGCTAGTTAATTCATTAATATGTTAATGATCATCTTTTATGCTTTGCGGAAAGGTTTGGCAAACAGAAGTGAATGTTTTGTGATCGGATTAACAATAAATTTACAGTTATATTTTTTATTTGTTGTTAATCAATTAGATAATTAATTTTCTTGTACCTTCTGGTACTTTTCAGAGGCAGAAACCGGTTGCCTTCAGAAGGAATTAGCGCTAATTATTAACTTATTAACAGATTGGGGATTTATATCAGAGGTATGTGATGCATGATTCGTTAACTATCGCGCTGCTGCAGGCGCGGGAAGCGGCGATGGCCCACTTTCGGCCCATCGTTAAACGCCACAATCTGACCGAGCAGCAGTGGCGTATCGTGCGCATCCTCGCCGAAAATCCGTCGATGGATTTTCACGATCTGGCCTTTCGCGCCTGTATTTTACGTCCGAGCCTGACCGGTATTCTGACCCGCATGGAGCGCGACGGCCTGGTGCTGCGTTTAAAACCGGTTAACGATCAGCGCAAGCTGTACGTTTCGCTGACGCCTGCGGGCCTGAAGCTGTATGAAAGCGCCCAGGCCCAGGTCGAAGAAGCCTATCGCCAGATAGAAGCCCAATTTACCGTCGAAAAAATGCGTCAGCTTACCGCGCTGCTGGAGGAGTTTATCGCCCTGGGGAATGGGGTGGGTGGAGAGGAAGAAGCGTAATTTTCCTTCCGTGAAGCTAGAAATATTCCCCCGGTCGCACTGTGCTTACCGGGGCTACGGGCCGGTGCCATCCCGTAGCCCGGATAAGGCGCCAGCCGCCATCCGGGGAGTTCCCTGCCACTCAGAACAGGGTATCGAGCTCTTCCAGCACGTTATACTGCTCGTCCACCAGCAGTAGGGTTTTCCATTTATCAAACGTCAGGCACGGATGCGAGGTGCCGAACACCAGAATATCGCCGACCTGCACGTCGCTGCCTGGCGCGAGGCGCAGCATACAGTGCTGATCCATGATCCCCACGCTCTCGATCCCCGCCGCGGAGATCTGCTCGCCGTTGCGATAGCGAGCGATCGGCTGCGGCAGTCCGGCGTCGAAGGCGCAGTCGCGTTTGCCGAAGTTGACCACCGCGCGATCCGCTTCCGGCACCGACTGGACCATCGCCATCAGTTCCAGCGCCGAGGTTAAATCACCGCCCAGATCGCAGGCGATCGGATCGCGCGCCACCAGCGCTTTCTGCGCGATATCGTAGATCCCCCGATCGTGGGTGATATAGCAGCCGGGGCGGATAACGATCCGGCACCGCGCCGGTTTCTTCGCCGCCAGCCAGATATTGCACACCACGTCATACCAGACGGTACCGGCGCCGGTCAGCACAAACTCCCCCTCAACCAGATGTTCCATCCGGCAGGCCAAATCGGCGGCCTGGCGCAGCAGAGCCTCCACCTGCGGCTGCGGATCGTCGCCGTGCAACACCCCTTCATACAGCTCAAGTCCGCGCAGCTTAAGGCCCGGAAGGTCCGCGACGGCCTCCGCCAGAACCTGTGCATCCTCAACGCTGCGGCAGCCGCAGCGCCCGCCGGCCACGCCCAGCTCAATCAGCACGTCCAGCGTTTGCCGCCGTTCGCTGAAAAAGGCCGACAGCGCGCGGGCGTTGGCGAGGCTATCGATGCAGCAGATAAACTCCGCCGCCCGGTAATGCGCTTTCAGGCGCGATACCGCCTGCATATTCGCCCTGCCGACCAGCTGATTGACCATCAGAACGCGCTCAACGCCGCTGGCCATCGCCGCGCTGGCCTGCCAGGCGCTGCCCACGCCGATTCCCCATGCGCCCGCCCGCTGCTGGGCCTGAAAAATCCACGGCGTCATCGTTGTTTTACCGTGCGGCGCCAGCGAGACGCCGCGCGCGTCGGCGTAGCGCTGCATCCAGGCGATGTTATTTTCCAGCGCCGTTTTTTTCAGCAGCGCGGCGGGGAGGCAGACCTCCTCCGCCAGCAGATTTGCCGGAGCGGCCATCACGGCGGCTTTGTGCGGAATAAGCGTATCGGAGTGGTATTTCATAACACTATCCTTTTAGGGTTTATGCTCGGAATAAAGCTGAGTATCAATTTTAATTAATTGAAAAATATAAATTTAATATGTGATTTTTATTTTTTGTGAATAAAAGTATCACAATTTGATCTGGTTTTTGCGTAGTTTTCCACTGTTTTTCCGCCTTGTAAATGGTTAACTTGTCGACAGAGTTGAAAGGGAGTCATTGCGATGAAAGTTAACTGGCTTTTCAAAAACGTCACGGTCATTGACGGCAGCGGCGGACCGCAGTTTCGCGGCGACGTGGCGGTGAAGGGCGATCGGATTGTAGATATGGCCCCGGCGCTGAACCTGCCGGCGGAGCAGGTGATTGACGGGCAGGGGCGCGTGCTGGCGCCCGGGTTTATCGATGTGCATACCCATGACGACATCAACGTCATTCGTATGCCGGCCTATTTGCCCAAGCTGAGCCAGGGGGTGACGACGGTGATTGTCGGCAACTGCGGGATCAGCGCGGCGACGGCGACCCTGCGCGACGGCGTGCCTGACCCGATGAACCTGCTGGGCGAGCAGGAGCACTTTGTTTACCCCACCGTTGACGCTTACGCCCAGGCGGTGGAGGCGGCGAAGCCGTCATTGAACGTCGGCACGCTGATTGGCCATACCGCGCTGCGTAATAACCATATGGACGATCTGTTCCGCCCGGCGACGGAAACCGAGATTGCCGGAATGCGGGTGCAGCTGCGCGACGCGCTGCGTCAGGGGGCGCTGGGGCTGAGCAGCGGGCTGGCCTACGCCAGCGCGTTTCAGTCCACCACTGAAGAAGTGATGGCGCTGGCCGAGGAGCTGGCGGCAGAAGGGGGAATTTATACCACCCACCTGCGTTCGGAGTTCGAACCGATTCTGGATGCGCTCGACGAGGCGTTCCGCATTGGCCGCCACGGTAACGTACCGGTGGTGGTATCGCACCATAAGTGCGCCGGCGCGAAAAACTGGGGTCGCACGAAGGAGACGCTGGCTTTCTTCGATGAGATGCGCCAGCGCCAGGAGATCGCCTGCGACTGCTACCCCTATTCTGCCAGCTCGTCGACGCTGGATATGAAGCAGGTCACCGATGAGTTCGATATCGTCATTACCTGGTCGGAGGCGCAGCCCGAGCAGGCCGGAAAAACCCTGCAGCAGATTGCTGACGGCTGGCAGGTTAGCCTGCACGAGGCGGCGGCGCGGCTGATGCCCGCAGGTGCCATCTACTACAACATGGACGAGCAGGACGTGCGGCGGGTACTGCGTTATCCGGTGACCATGATCGGCTCAGACGGTCTGCCGAACGACCCGATGCCGCACCCGCGGCTATGGGGCGCGTTCCCGCGGGTCCTGGGCCACTACTGCCGAGATGAACGGCTGTTTCCGCTGACCACCGCTATCCACAAAATGACCGGTCTGTCGGCGGCGCGTTTCCAGCTGGCAGAGCGTGGGCTGGTGAAAGTGGGCTATTTTGCCGATCTGGTGCTGTTCGATCCGCAGACGGTGCGCGATGTCGCCAGCTTCTCCGACCCGAAACAACCGGCGGAGGGGATCGAGGCGGTGATGGTCAACGGCGTGATGAGCTACGGCAGCGACAAAAAGATTATCGGGCGCGCGGGGCGTTTCCTGCGCCGCCAAATGAACTAAGGAGTGCAAAATGAGTATTAAACGTTATGGCGTAGAAGGCGGTACCGGCACCGGCGGGCAGCATCTGCCGTTCGCGCGCGCGGTGGAGGCGGGGGGCTGGCTGTACGTTTCCGGCCAGACGCCGATGAAGGATGGTGAAGTGGTGGAAGGCGGGATTGTCGACCAGGCGCGTCTGGCGATTCAGAACTGCGTGGATATCATGACCGAAGCGGGCTACACCCTGGCCGACGTGGTGCATGTCAAGGTGATCCTCACCGATGCGCGCTATTTCCAGTCTTTCAATAAAGTGTTCCGCGAGTTCTTTGGCGACAACCCGCCTGCCCGTATCTGCTGCGTCGCGGACCTGGTGGTGGATTGTAAAGTCGAAGTAGATGTGACCTGTTATAACGCGACTCGCGTATAAAAATTTATTAACCAGAAATATAAACAGGATTTTTGAGCGCTGAATTCATTCAGCGCTTCGTAGCCTTTTACCTTTTACATACTCAACTGGCAGGATGTGAATAATGAATAGTCATATCTTTTTAGTCGGCTTTATTATTTACGCGCTGGCCATGATTTGGCTTGGCTGGTACGTGTCGCGTAATCAAAAAAGCGGTGAAGATTTTTTACTCGGCGGCCGTTCCTTACCGCTGTTCCTGACGCTGGGCTCCACCGTGGCGACCATGGTGGGGACCGGTTCAAGCATGGGCGCCGTAGGCTTCGGCTACAGCAACGGCTGGGCCGGAATGCTCTACGGCGTGGGCGGAGCCATCGGTATTTTGCTGGTGGCCTGGCTGTTTGCCCCGGTGCGTAAACTGCGCTTTATGACCATGAGCGAAGAGCTATCTTATTATACGGGCGGCAGCCATTTAATTAAAAATATCGTTGGCATAATGATATTTGTTGCCTCGATTGGCTGGCTGGGGGCGCATATTCTTGGCGGCAGCATGTATTTATCCTGGGCGACGGGGATAAATCTGACGGTGGCTAAAATTATTATTGCCCTGGCCTTTGCGATTTACGTTATCATCGGCGGTTATTCTGCGGTGGTATGGACGGATACCATTCAGGCATTAATTCTCTTTTTCGGCTTTATCCTGATGGCGATTCTGGCGGTGGTTCACGTCGGCGGATGGGATGCCATCGTCCAGGCGATGGATCCCAGGGCGATGAGCCTGTTTGCGGTCGATAAACTGGGGGCCATTCCGGCGCTATCGCTGGCGATGGTCATCGGCGTCGGCGTGCTGGCGACCCCTTCCTATCGCCAGCGTATTTACTCGGGGAAAGATGTCTCTTCGGTGCGCCGCTCGTTTGTCTATACCGGCGTGCTGTATCTGTTTTTCTCGGTGCTGCCGGCGATTATCGGCATGGCGGCATGGACCATGAACCCCAATCTCGAGAACAGTAATTACGCCTTCCTGTTCGCCACCAGCTTCTTACCGGCCATCCTCGGGCTGGTGGTGCTGATTGCCGGGCTTTCGGCCACCATGTCCTCGGCCAGCTCCGATGCGATAGCCGCCGTGGCCATCATGATGCGTGATGTTTATACCCTCATCACCGGGAAAATGCCCCCGGCGGATAAAGCAATAACGCTCTCCCGCTGGATGCTGGCGTTCGTTATCGGCCTGGCGATGATCTTCGCCCTGACCTCGAACGATATCATCAGCTATATCACCAAAATGATCTCCATGCTGATGTCCGGGCTGTTCGTCTGTTCGATTCTCGGCCGCTTCTGGCTGCGCTTCAACTGGCAGGGCGCGTTTACCGCGCTGCTGAGCGGCATGCTGGTTTCTCTTGTGGTTTTGATGAAAGCCGACTGGCTGGCTTACTGGGGGAACCCGTGCATTCCGTCGGTCGTCGGCAGCTTTGTTTTCGCGATTTTTGTCACCCTCTTGACGCCAGCCAGCAAAGTCAGCCGTGAGCAGGCGCTGGAAATGATCACGCAGGAGCGGGAAGGGCAGGCGATGCCGGCGAAAACGACGGTGCAGGTCTCAGGAGAAGCACAATGAAGGACTATATTGCCGTCGACTGGGGCTCTACCCAGCTGCGCGGCTGGCTGATTCGCAATGGCCAGTGCGTCGAAACAAAGCAGCTGCCACTGGGTATCACCCGCCTGAACGGACGAGCGCCTGCCGACGTATTCGCGGAGCATTTGGCCCTCTGGCGCGGCGCGGAGGCGCTGCCGGTGCTGATGGCAGGGATGATCGGCAGCGATGCGGGCTGGCAAGCGGTGCCGTATGTGGCCTGCCCGGCGGCGATCGACGCGCCGGGGCAGCAGCGATGCGCCGTGGCTGAAGGCGTGTGGATTATTCCCGGGCTCAAGATTGCCCAGGGCGGGGAGTTCAACGTGATGCGCGGCGAAGAGACGCAGCTGCTGGGGGCTATGGAGCTGGCGCCGGCGGAGTGCTACGTGCTGCCGGGCACCCACTGCAAATGGGTACAGGTGACGGACGGCATGGTGCGTCATTTTACCACGGCGATGACTGGCGAACTGCACCATCTGCTGATGACGCAATCGCTTATCGGCAAAGGGCTGCCGGCCCAGCAGGCGGACGAGGCGGCGTTTGAACAGGGGCTGGAAAAAGGGCTGGCGCAGCCGTCGCTGATTAGCGAACTGTTTGTTGCCAGAGCCGCCCGGGTACTCGGGGCGCTGGCGGTAACCTCGGTCAGCGACTATCTCTCCGGGCTGCTGATTGGCGCGGAGGTGGCGACCCTCGGGCAGCGTTACCGTACCTCTGGCGTCACGCTGGTTGGCGACCCGGCGCTGAATGCCCGCTACAGCCGGGCGATGGGGGCGCGCGGAATGACGGTTAACAGCTGCAGCGGCGATGAGGCGCTGCTGGGCGGCATGGCGAGGATAATGCATGGACAAGATTAAACTGGTAGCGATTTTACGCGGTATTCGCCCCGCTGAGGCGGCGGAGCATATTGAGACGCTGATAAATGCTGGATTTCGCTATATCGAAATTCCGCTCAACTCACCGGACTGGCAGCAGAGTATTCCGCAGATGGCCGCGCGCTTTGGCGAGCAGGCGGTGATTGGCGCGGGAACGGTGCTTAAGGTAGAGCAGGTCGATTTTCTGGCCGATGCCGGGGCGAAGCTTATCGTGACGCCGAATACTCAGCCGGCGACCATCCGCCGGGCGGTGGCGCGCGGAATGCGGGTCTGCGCCGGGTGCGCTACCGCGACCGAGGCGTTCAGCGCGCTGGACGCCGGGGCGCAGTGGCTGAAGATTTTCCCGTCTTCCTCCTTCGGCCCGGACTATATTCGGGCGCTGAAAGCGGTGCTGCCGCCGGAGGTGCCGGTGCTGGCGGTCGGCGGCGTGACGCCGGAGAATCTGGCGAGCTGGGTCGAGGCGGGATGCGCCGGCGCCGGTCTGGGAAGCGATCTGTATCGCGCCGGGCAGGCCGTGGAGCGTACCCGTCAGCAGGCGGAGAGGTTTATCGCCGCCGCCCGCTGCGGTTAATCGCCCAGCGGCTGCCTGTCGACGCCGCCGCGATGGCTGTCGAGCGCCAGCTTAATCCGGCGCAGCCTGCCCTTTGCCTGGGTTTTGTTGGCCATCGCCAGTTCGGTGGCCAGCACGTCAACCATCGCCAGCATCGCATAGCGTGAAGTGCTGGGCTTGAAGATATAGTCGTTTTCGCGCACCAGCAGCGGCAGCACCAGATCCGCCTGCTCCGCCAGCGGCGTTCCGGCGGGGGTGATGGCAATGACCTTTGCGCCGTACTGCCTGGCAATCGCCGCGCTCTCAATAATTTCCTGGGTATAGCCGCCCAGCGACAGCACGATAACCACATCCTTTGGCGTCACCGCCGAGCTCATCATGCGCACCAGCAGGCCGTCGTTCTGGCTGACCACCGGCAGACCGAGGCGAAACAGACGGTACTGGATCTCCTGGGCGCAGATGGTGGAGCCGCCGCCCATCCCGAGGGCCAGGATCTGCCGCGCGTCGCTCAGCCAGCTCACCGCGCGCTTAAGCGCCTCAATATCCAGCGCCCGGCGGTTGGTCTCCAGCACGCCGATGATCGACTCGTAGATCCCCTGCACGCCCTCAAGATCCGGAACATCGAGGATAAATCGCTGCCCGACTGCCAGGGATTGCGCGAGCTTCATCTTCAGCTCGCGGACGTCTTTGCAGCCGAGCGCCCGGGCAAAGCGGGTGACCGAGGCCTGGCTGGTGTGGGTCAGGCGCGCCATCTCCGCGATGGGCAGCTCCGCCGCCGCCGCGACATCATCGAGAATAAACTGCGCGATGCGTTTTTCGGTCGCCGTGAGTTCCACAAAGCGATCGGTAATGCAGGAAATGATATCGATTGACCAGGACATACGGGTATCAACGGGTAAGTTTTGAATGGTACTTTGTACCATATTCCGCCGCTGAAATCAGCGCCAGAGGCTACAGCGCTAAGCGCATGGCGCAGCGCGTTTCCGGCGGCAGACCGTGTTCCGTTTCCAGCTCCCTTTTCGCCGCCAGTCCCGCCGGTAGCCTTAGCTCGCTTAACATTGAAAACCCCAGGCGCGTGTAAAACGGCGCGTTCCACGGCACGTCGCGGAAGGTGGTGAGCGTGACCGCCGGATACGCCGCCTGGCGGGCTGTCTCAATGACCTGCTCCAGCATCATGCGGCCAACGCCTCGCCCCTGCCACGCCTGATGAACGGCGATCTCCACGATAAACAGCGCATCATCCAGCGGTTCGCTCAGCAGGAAGCCTATCGGTTGGTCATCGGCCACGGCCAGCAGGCTGTGGTCAGTTTCAAGAAACAGCCGGTGGCGCTCGGGGCTTATCACTTCGCTTTCCGCCAGCCAGGCCAGCGCCGGGATCTGGCGAAAAGCCTGGGCCGCCGAGCGCTCAATGGCGGGCAGAAGAGGGATGTCTCGCTCCTCAGTCAGGCGTAACGTCGCGGCGGCGGTTATAGTGTTAGTTTTCATCACCTCAGCATAGCAGCCTCCGGGAGAAATGTATGGAGCTTACCGCCGTTTCCGCCACCCAGTTCAGCGTCGCGCAGCTGACGACGATCCTCTGCGACTGTTTCGAAGATTACCTGGTTCCCGTCACGCTATCGGTAGAGGTTTTTGTCCAGCGTTTTAGCGCCGAAGGGCTGAGCCTGCTGGATTCCTGCGTCTGGCTGGATGGAGATGTCCCCGCGGCGATGGCGGTCGTCGCCCGCCGCGGCGATGAAGCCCGGCTGGCGGCGTTCGCGGTGCGGCCTGCGTATCGCGGAAAGGGCGTTGGCCGCCGGCTGATGTCGCCGCTTATCGACGCGCTGCGCGAGCAGGGCGTACGGCGGATGTGGCTGGAGGTTATCCGCGACAACCACGCCGCGGTGGCGCTGTATCAATCGCTGGGCTTCGAGGTGCGGCACGGGCTGTGCGGCTATTTAAGCGCGCAGGCCGGAAGTGACGGGCCCTCCATATTAGAGGATGTTGACGTGCTGGCGCTGACGCGCAGGGCAGGCGCCGAGATTAACGGCCAGCTGCCGTGGCTGATGGACCCGCTCACCTTCAGCACCCTGCCGTGCCGGGCGCTGAGCCTCCATCAGCAGGCTTTCGCCGTGCTGGCGACCTTATCCAGCAGGCCGCAGCTGCAGTTTTTATGGGTCGATCCCGCCGCCCGCGGGCGCGGGCTGGGGCGGGAAATGCTGATGGCGCTCGCCCAACGCTTTCCGGGGCTCGGGACCTCGGTGACCATCCCGGAGCGCTTTACGCCGCTGTTTCACGCCGCCGGCTATACGCCCATGGCATTAAAACAGTATGAAATGAGCGCAACGTTGAGCGCCCCGCCGCCAGCAGGGCGTTGAGATTCAGCCGTTACGCGGGTCGCTAATCGGCTGACGAACCAGGAAAATATAGGCCAGCGCGCCGAGGGCGGTCACGCAGCCGCAGATAATCAGCGCCAGCTGGAATGAGTGGGTGGTATCGACGATAAACCCGGTCACCACCGGCGCGAAGGAGGCGCAGATAAAGCTGGCGAAGTTCTGGATGCTGCCGACGGATGCGGTCATTCTCGAGGCCACCGCGACATGAATCAACCCCCAGCAGGAGGTGCCGGCAAAGTGGATGCAGAACAGCGCCATACCGATTAACAGCACCGCGGCGATAGAGGTAGTGGCCTGCGGCACAATTAACGTAAACGCGGCGGAGCAGAACATCCCGGCAATAATGCAAATTTTACGGCTTTTGATCGGCGCCATGCCGCCTTTAACCAGCCAGTCGGTGACGTAGCCGTTGATAAGCATACCGGCGGCGCCGAACAGGAAAGGAATGGCGGCCATAAAACCGGTACTTTTCAGATCGAGGCTATACGCCGTTTGCAGGTAACCCGGCAGCCAGGCCAGATACAGCCACGCGGTATAGTTGATGCCGCTGAAGCCCAGCATCATTCCCCACATGGTTTTGTTTTTAAACAGGCTGCGCCATTCGGCAAAGCTCAGCGGGTCGCGGCGAACGTTGACGCTTCCGGCGTTAAGGTAGGCCTGCTCGTCGGCGGTGAGAGAGATATCTTCCCGGTTGCGATATAGCATATACCAGCCGATAGCGACGAAGATCCCCAGCACGCCGATGGTGATAAACATCCCGCGCCAGCCCATCATCAGCATCATGGCGGCAAGGATCGGCGGGCTGATCGCGACGCCAATCGTCGAGGCGGCGTTAAAGAAGCCCATCGGGCGGCCGCGCTCTTTGATATTAAACCAGTCGTTGATCACCTTGACGCCGCAGGGGTTCATCGGCGCTTCGCCGATCCCCATGCCAATACGCACCAGCACGAACTGGGTAAAGCTGTGCACCATCCCCGAGACCGCCTGAAACAGCGACCAGAAAAACATCCCCAGCCCCAGCATGATGCGCGGACCTTTACGGTCCAGCAGCGGCCCGCAGGGGAGCTGGGCGATGCCGTAGGCCAGCGAGAAAACGGACAGCAGCGCCCCGATTTCGGTGGCGCTGAGCCCCAGATCCTCGCGAATCGTTAAGTTCGCGACGGACAATGAACTTCTGTCGAGGTAATTAATCACCGCCGCCAGAAATAACAGGATCATTGCCGTTGTCTGAATTTTTTTAATGCGAGTGCTACGCGTTAACGTATTATCTAACGGAACAGTCATCGTCTCCGCCTTTCCTTTATCAAAGGTTGTCTGCGGGTCGATAGTGATATTTCGTGATTCCACGCCTGACTCCTGGTTATTCTATTTGAACGACAAGTGACATCGAATGGTTTAAACCCACCCACCTATTTCACAGTAAAGTAAGTCGACTTGTTTTCAGCATAAATAACCTTTTTTCTGGCGCTGGTTTATATTTTGAGATCTGTGCTGCTGATTATCATTTTCTGTTTTTAATCGGTACTTAATAAGCCTGGGATTCGCTCTGCCTGAGCGAGTTAATCATTGATTGCTTCGCCGAGTTCAGGTGGTTACGCAGCGCCAGGTTGGCGTCCAGATCGCTGCGGCAGATAAGCGCGCTCAGGATAGTCATATGTTCATCAATGGCGATGATATTGCGCTGTTTAAGGTCGCTCTCATCCCACTGATAGTGAAAGTGAAAAATCACGGAAATAATCTCAAGTGATTGATTAAAAAATATATTCTCAGCCGCGGACAGGAGCAGAGAATGAAAGTCGCGATCGAGCTGGGAAAACATACGAAAGCTGTCGCCGATGCTGTCACGCAGGGCGCGATGGCGTTCAAGCAGGGTTTTCGCCTGCAGCCAGCGGGCGTCGTTGTCCGGGAGGTTGAGGAAGTGCTGTAGGGCGTGGGTTTCCAGCATTTCCCGCAGTTCGAACAGCTGCTCGGCCCAGGATTGCTCAAACTTCTTCATATTCCACTGGCCGCGCTTTTCGCTTTCAATCAGGTTGTAGCGGCTGAATTTCAACAAAAACTCCCTGACCACGACCGGGCTGACGCCGGCAGCACGCGCCAGCTGTAGCTCGGAAAATATCTCTCCGGCGCGCAGCTGGCGCTGGTTAATCATGGTGTAAAATGCCTGCTCGAAGAGACGGTTCTGCTCGGCCAGCGAGGCGCTGGAGCCATCGAAGCCGTCCTGCATCTCCGGCTGGCGAAGGATCTGGTAGTCCTGACCGCTCTGGCGCAGCACGCCGCGCTCGCACAGGTGGCTGAGGATATGGCGCACGGTGGTGCGGCTGATGTTGTACATCTCCGCCAGTGCGCTTTGTGAGGGCAGCGGCGACGGAAGAAAGCCGCGCGCCATATCGTTAATGACCTGGTTAATGACGTTGTGACGAAGGTTTTGCGAGCGGCTCATTATGCATCTCCATTTTTTTAGCTATTAAAGCCGGATTTAAAACAGTTTTGTGCGCGAGATTTCACAATTTTTGCAATGAATTTATTCTCACCTCTGTTTTTCATCGATATCTAAACCAACAAATACGGAGGAAATTATTATGACGTCGATGAATACATTAGTGTGTCAGGAACCCAAAATATTGCGCTGGGAAAAACGCCAGATTCCCATTCCCGGCGATGATGAAGTGCTTATTAAAATAAAAACGGTGGGGATTTGTGGTACGGATATTCATGCCTGGGGAGGGAATCAACCTTTTTTTAGCTATCCGCGCGTGCTCGGTCATGAAATATGCGGTGAGATTATCGGTCTGGGTAAAAATATTCTTAATCTGAAAAGCGGACAGCAGGTTGCCGTCATACCCTACGTCGCCTGCGGTCAGTGTCCGGCCTGCCTGAGCGGCCGGACAAACTGCTGCGAGAAAATTTCCGTGATCGGCGTACATCGGGACGGCGGGTTTAGCGAGTACCTCTGCGTGCCGGTAAAAAATCTGCTGGTGGTGGATGACGTCGAGCCGGAAGCCGCGGCGCTGATTGAGCCTTTTGCTATCAGCGCACATGCGGTGCGTCGCGCCGCTATCCAGCCGGGAGAGCAGGTGCTGGTGGTCGGCGCGGGCCCCATTGGTCTCGGGGCGGCGGCGATCGCCAAAGCCGACGGGGCGCAGGTGGTGGTGGCGGATACCAGCCCGGCGCGGCGCGACCACGTGGCGCAGCACCTTGGTCTGGCCACGCTCGACCCTTCCGACCCGCAGTTCACCGAACAGCTGTGTGCCGCGTTTGGTGGTTCGCTGGCGCAGAAGGTGATCGACGCCACGGGGAATCAGCAGGCGATGAACAATACGGTGAATTTAATCCGCCACGGCGGCAGCATCATCTTTGTTGGCCTGTTTAAAGGTGAGCTGCAGATCCCGGACCCGGAGTTTCATAAGAAAGAGACGACCATGATGGGCAGCCGTAATGCGACGGAAGAGGATTTTGCCAAAGTCGGGCGGCTGATGGCCGAGGGGAAAGTGACCGCCGGGATGATGCTGACCCACCGCTACGATTTCAGGTCGCTGGCTGAGATTTACGAAAGCGATGTGATTAACAATCGCCAGCTTATCAAAGGTGTCATTCATTTTTAGCAGGTAAGGCTATGAAATCGTTAAACAGAAAAGATTTTCCCGGGCCGCGGTACCCGACGCGCGTGATTCAGTTCGGCGAAGGCAACTTCCTGCGGGCGTTTATCGACTGGCAGCTGGACCTGCTGAATGAGCAAACCGATCTGGCGGCAGGCGTGACCATCATTCGCCCGATCAATACCGAGTTTCCGCCGTCGCTTAATATCCAGGACGGACTCTACACCACGGCGATCCGCGGGCTGGACGAACGCGGCGAGGCGGTGAGCGAGGCGCGGATTATTCGATCGGTGAATAACGAGATCAACCCGTGGCAGGATTTTGCCGGCTATCTGGCGCTGGCTCGTAATCCGGCGATCGCGTTCGTATTTTCAAATACCACCGAAGCGGGCATCAGCTATCACGCCGGAGACCGGCCTGACGATAAGCCGCCGGTCAGCTTTCCGGCGAAGCTGACCCAGCTGCTGTTCGAACGGTTCCGCCATTTCAACGGCGCAGCGGATAAGGGATGGACGATGATTCCGTGTGAGCTGATCGACTACAACGGCGAAGCGCTGAAGGCGCTGGTGCTGCGCTATGCCGAAGAGTGGCAATTGCCCGCGGCTTTTCGCGACTGGGTTGAGACCGCCAATACGTTTTGTTCAACGCTGGTTGATCGCATCGTCACCGGCTACCCGCGCGAGGAAGCGGAAAAGCTCGAAGCGGAGCTGGGCTACCATGATGCTTTCCTGGATACCGCCGAATACTTCTGGCTGTTCGTTATCCAGGGGCCGCAGGCGCTGGCGAAGACGCTGCGGCTCGAACGTTACCCGCTCAATATCCGTCTCGTAGAGGATATCCGGCCCTATAAAGAGCGCAAAGTCGCCATTCTTAACGGCGCGCACACCGCGCTGGTGCCGGTGGCGTGGCTGTGCGGCGTCGATACCGTTGGCGAAGCGATGCAGGACGAAACCATTCGCCATTATGTGCAGCAAACTATCGACGAGGAGATTATTCCGGCGCTGGATTTACCGGCCGATGAGCTGAGGCAGTTTGCCGATGCCGTGACCGGGCGCTTTCTTAATCCCTGGATTCGCCATCAGTTGCTCTCTATCGCCCTGAACGGCATGACCAAATTTCGCACCCGGATCCTGCCGCAGCTGCTGACGCATATCCGCCAGCACGGCGCAATCCCGCCGCGGCTAACGTTCGCCCTGGCGGCGCTCATCGCCTTCTATCGCGGGCAGCGCGACGGGCAGGCGTATCCGCTGCAGGATGATGACGTCTGGCTAAGCCGTTTTGCCGCAGGATGGGCGCAGGTGGCGCAAGGCCGCCCGCTGCATGAACTGGTCACCGAAGTCCTGCAGGATACCGGGCACTGGGGTGAAGATCTGACGGCAATACCGGGGCTTGCCGAACAGGTCACGCGGTATCTGGAAGTCATTTTGAGCGCGGGGATGCGGGAGGCCCTGTCGCGGCTGTAATCGGTTTGTTGTGCGGCGCCCGCGGATTTGGGCGTCGTTTTTTTTTGTGCTCTGAACCGCAAAAAATAAATTAAGCGCCAATGGTTGGTGGATTTCCCGCATCATAAGAGCCTATCCCATTAGGGCTATTTTGCTTGCCATTTTGAACCTGGGCAGTGCTCAGACAAAACTCGCAGAGTTTTGAACGCCCTCAGGGCGGCCTGGAGGGGGAGCGTAGCGAATAATCCTCACGTACTACGTGTACGCTCCGGTTCTTCCGCGCTGGCCGTGTTCAAACTGCCTGCGCCAATAACGCCTACTGGAAGAGGCTCTAAGTACCTATGATGGCATTGATGGGGGATGCGATGCGTAAAACGGAACTGTTGGCTTTTCTGCAAAATCAGACCGATTTTTTTGATCCGGATAACCTGAGCGAGGTCTTCACCGCCGGCTACCTGGCCCGGCGTTTTGCGATGCAAAGAAACACCGCCAGCCACTATCTGAATCAGCTGGTGGCCCAGGATGTGCTGGTGAAGATTAATACCCGTCCGGTCTATTTCCTGCATAAGGCCGCCTTCTGCCAGCAGTTTTTCCCCCTTTCCCGCAGCGAGTACGCCAGTATGGCGGAGCTGCTCGCGGAGAGCGACCGGCAGCCGGAACAGGCGGATCATTTTTCATTGCTTACCGGCCATGACGGTAGCCTGCGCAAGCCTATCGAACAGATGAAAACCGCGCTGTTTTATCCCAACGGTGGCCTGCCGCTGCTGATCGTCGGCGACAGCGGAACCGGCAAAAGCTATATGGCGGAGCTGATGCACGAGTTTGCTATCGCCCAGGGACTGCTGGCGCCCGATGCGCCCTTTGTCTGCCTCAACTGCGCCCAGTACGCCAGCAACCCGGAGCTGCTGGCCGCCAACCTGTTTGGCTACGTCAAAGGCGCGTTTACCGGCGCGCAGGGCGATAAAGCCGGGGCGTTTGAGGCGGCAAACGGCGGCGTGCTGTTTCTCGATGAAGTCCACCGCCTCGATGCGCAGGGCCAGGAGAAGCTCTTCACCTGGCTGGACCGCAAAGAGATCTATCGGGTGGGAGAGACGGCGCAGGGGATGCCGATTTCGCTGCGGCTGGTGTTTGCCACCACCGAAGATATTCACAGCACGTTTCTGACCACCTTTATTCGTCGTATCCCGATCCTCATTAGCCTGCCTGATTTACAAAACCGCAGCCGCGGCGAGAAAGAAGCGTTAACGCTGCAGTTTTTCTGGCAGGAGGCCCGCACGCTCGCCGCCCGGCTGCAGCTGACGCCCCGGCTTTTACAGGTGCTGACGCACTACGTTTATCGCGGCAACGTCGGTGAGCTGAAGAATGTCGTCAAGTACGCCGTCGCGTCGGCGTGGGCCAGGTCTCCGGGCAGCGAGAGGCTAAACGTCACGCTGCACGATCTGCCGGAAAATATCATGGCCGCGACGCCGGCGCTTAGCGAACCGATGGGCCAGCAGGAGCCGCTGCTTATTGAACCGCAGACCAGCCTGGTCTGGCTGCTGCGCGCGCGCGACCCGGTTCAGGGGCTGATCTATGATGCTCAGTGCCGCGTTCTCGCGCTGTATGAGGCGGTGCTGAGTAAAAAAACGGTCTGGGAAGAGGCGCAAAAAAGCATGGGCGAGGAGATGGAAACCCTCTTCGATCGGCTGATTTTCGATAATCATGATGCCAACAGCTCGCATCTGCTGCTGCTGATAACCCATCAGGTGCGGGAGGAGTTTTATCGCCTTGAAAAGCGCTTCAATATTCAGTTTAACGGCAACTGTATCTACGCCCTGAGCCACTACCTGATTCATCGTTCTCGCCAGGCGCAGTCGACGATGAGCAATGAGAAAAGCCGCCAGCTGGAGGATTTCCTGGCGCAGAAATACCCGTTGCTGTATCGCTTTTGTGAAGAGATCCTCGCCGCGCTGGCGCTGAAGCTGGATATTGAACCCCGACGCATTGACCTGCTGCTGCTGGTGCTGTGGTTACAGAAAAACGGCGCTATCAGTCAGCAGCAGGTGACCCGGGCAGTTATCCTCGCCCACGGTTACGCCACCGCCAGCAGCATCGCCAACGTGGCGAACCGGTTGCTGAAAAGCCAGCTGTTTGAGTCATTCGATATGCCGCTCGACGTGACGCCGGAGGCTATCGCCGATCAGGTGATGGCCTGGATCGAGAGCCACGCGCTGGCCTCCGGACTGGTCATCCTGGTCGATATGGGATCGCTGAACGCCATTCACAGCCACTTCAACCGCCGGCTGTCCACGCCGATGGCGATTATTAATAACGTCTCGACCGGGATGGCGATGTACGCCGGGGAGCGGGTTTTGCAGGGCGATATGCTGGAAGATATCGTCCGGGAGATAGGCAATGACCTCGCGGTAGAGCATCAGCTCTATTACCCGCAAACGGACAAACCGCGGGCGATTCTTACAACCTGCGCCACCGGTCTGGGGGCGGCGGCGAATCTGTCGGCGCTGTTAAAAGCCAGCATTCCTGAGACGCTCGGCATCGATATTGTGGCATGCGATGTGGAAACCCTCGCCGATCCCGCGCGGCGGGCGCCGATGCTCAGCCGCTATGAGGTGCTGGCGATCGTCGGCACCCTCGATCCGCATCTCGCCGATCTGCCGTGGATCTCGCTGGATTCGCTGATTTCCGGCGAAGGAAGCCGCCCGCTGATGCGTATCTTCGGCGAACTGGCCTCCGCTGAGCAGGTCAGCGAGATCAATAACCTGATCCTGAAAAATTTCTCGCTGCGCCGGGTGATCGAGTCGGTGACGATCCTCGATACCGGTAAAGTGATCAATCAGGTCGAGCAGTTTTTACTGCGCTATGAGCATCTGGCCGGCTGCGATGTGCCTAACGATCGCAAGGTGGCGCTGTACGTGCATATCAGCTGTCTGATAGAACGCCTGATCCGTAACGCTTCGCCATCCCATTATTCCGGCAAACAGTGTCCGGAGAGCGAGCTGGTTATTCTGCGCGAGGCCTTTAGTGTCATTGAGAACGGATATAGTGTCAAAATCCCCGCCGTTGAGCTGTATTACATTCACGATATCCTGACGCGAGAAACAGAATTTATTCAGGAAGATCAAGAGTTTTAAGACTCGTCATCGGTTCGTCCTTGCGCTAACCGGCACGCCACTGTTTCTGGCACGCCGGTTGCAATTAAGAAAGCAGTGGAATGCGCTTTCGAGGTAAGGATGAAACGACACTATATTTTTGCCAGCCATGGCACCTTTGCTAACGGTTTGCTGAACTCCGTGGAGCTGATCCTCGGTAAGCAGCCGGATATTCATACTCTCTGCGCCTACGTCGAAGAGGAGGCCGATCTGACGCAGCAGGTGGAGACGCTGCTGGCGCGTTTCCCCGCCCAGGATGAGCTGATTGTCATTACGGATATTTTCGCCGGTAGCGTCAATAATGAGTTTGTGCGTTTTTTATCGCGCCCTAATTTTCATTTATTGTCCGGTTTAAACCTGCCGCTGATTATTGATTTACTTATTTCCGCAGGCGAAGAAAATACCGATAAATTAATTTCTGAAGCATTAACAAGCGCCAAAGAGAGCATTCAGTACTGTAATCAGACGATTGCCTGTGCGATGACTATTGATAAAGACTTCTGAAATGAGGGAACACTATGATTACGCTATTAAGGGTTGACCATCGATTACTTCACGGCCAGGTTGCCTTTTCCTGGACGCAGTATGTCGGCGCTGATTGCATTTTAATTGCCAACGATAATGTCCCAGATGATGAGCTACGGAAAACGACGATTAAGCTCGCTAAACCCCCTTCAGTCAAACTGGTGATTAAAAATATTAACGACGCTATTGAATCGATAAAAAGCGGCGTGACCGACAAATATAATCTGTTTATCGTCGTGGAATCGGTAAATGATGCCTGGCGGATTGCCAGCGCCGTCGAGGAAATTAAAAGTATTAATCTCGGCGGAATTAAAGCCAAAGAGGGCAGTAAAAATATCTCTAAGGCGATTAATTTACTCCCGGAAGAAATAGAGCAACTGCAGCAACTGGTCGGGAAAGGCGTCGAAGTTGAGATTCGCCAGGTCCCTAACGACCGCAAACAGCTTTTTGCGCAATGCGTTTAATTCCGCGGAGGACAGATTATGGTAGAGGCTCTCTTACTGGGGCTGGTGGCGTTTATCGCGCAATCGGAATATGCATTAGGAACGTCGCTGATTTCGCGGCCTATCGTGACCGGGCTGCTGACCGGGCTGGTGCTGGGGGATGTACAAACCGGCGTCATCATGGGCGCGACGCTTGAGCTGGCTTTTATTGGCTCTTTCTCGGTCGGCGCATCGATTCCGCCTGATGTAGTAACCGGCGGTATTCTCGGCGTGGCGTTCGCCATTACCTCTGGCGCGGGAACGGAAACGGCGCTGCTGCTTGGCCTGCCCATCGCCACCCTGACGCTGATCCTGAAAAACGTCTATCTGGGGATGTTTATTCCGATGCTCAGCCAGAAGGCTGACGGCTATGCGGAGCGGGCGGATACCCGCGGCATTGAACGTATGCATTTGATTGCTGGCTTCGGGCTGTCGCTGATGCTCGCCACGGTGGTGACTATCTCATTCCTGGTCGGCAGCAATGCGGTGAAATCCCTGCTCGATACCATCCCGGAATTTATCAAACACGGGCTCAGCGTCGCTACCGGCATTATTCCGGCACTCGGCTTCGCAATGCTCGCCAGGCTGCTGATTAATAAGAAAGTCGCGCCGTACTTTTTCCTCGGCTTTGTGCTGATGGCCTACCTGAAAATCCCGGTGACCGGCATCGCTATTCTCGGCGCTATTGTGGCGGTGGTCATGGTTAACGTCACCGCGTTGAGCTCACCTCGTACGACGACAGAACAAGGAGTCAGCGATGACGACGAAGATGATTTCTGAAGAAACTCTGCAACCGCAGGCGCAGGAAGAGGCCCGTATCACGCCGCGCGATCTACGCCGGGTATTCTGGCGCTCCTTCCAGATGGAGTTTTCGTGGAACTATGAGCGGCAGATGAATCTCGCCTTTGTTTACGCGCTGATTCCGGTGCTGAAAAAGCTCTATCCGCGCAAAGAGGAGCTGGCCGGGGCGTTGAAACGGCATCTGGTGTTCTTCAATACCACGCCGCATATCGTCACCCTGCTGCTGGGGATCACCACGGCGATGGAGGAGAAGAATAGCCAGCAGAAGAACATGGACGCCAACGCGATTGATAACGTCAAAGCGTCGCTGATGGGGCCACTGGCCGGGCTGGGGGACTCCTTTTTCTGGGGCACGCTGCGCCTGATCGCTACCGGCATCGGCACCAGCCTGGCGCTAAAGGGCAACATTCTCGGTCCCATTCTGTTTCTACTGGTGTTCAACGTGCCGCACATCCTGGTGCGCTGGTTCTTTACCCGCTGGGGCTATGTGCTGGGCACCGGGGTACTGCAGCGGATCCAGAAGAGCGGAATGATGGAGAGCCTGACCTACGGCGCGTCGATTATCGGCCTGATGGTGGTCGGGGCGATGACCGCCTCAATGATTGATATCACCATCCCCCTCTCATTCGGCGCCGGAGAGGCGAAAACCCAGGTGCAGGACATTATCAACGACATCCTGCCCTGCATGCTGCCGCTGGTGAGTTTTGGCATCGTTTACTGGCTGCTGGGGCGCAAGGTTAAACCGCTTTCTATTATCGGCGGAATGGCGCTGGTGGGCATTCTGGGGTCGTGGATAGGTTTATTTTAACGGGAGTCGAAAATGGTACCAACGATGATGACCTATATCAGCGAAGAGTCGGCCTGTCTGACGCAGATCCTGCGCGACTACCGGCAAAAGCTGGCGGCGATTGAGACCTTTGCCCGCCAGCACCCGGTGCGCCGCATTCTGCTGTTGGCGACCGGCTCGTCGCTGAACGCCGCCCTGTGCGCGCGCTATTTCTTTGAGCAGCGCTTCGGCGTCCTGGTTGAGATTAAAGAGCCGTACAACTTTACGCACTACGAGGCGGTCGATCCGCATACCGATCTGGTGGTGGCGATTTCGCAGAGCGGTAAAAGCGCCTCGACGCTGGCGGCGATGCGTAAGGTGCAGGCATTGAGCCTGCCGGTTTTTGCGCTGACCTCCGATCCGCAAAGCCCGATCGCCCGGGCCTGCGACGGGATACTGGATATCAATACCGGTATCGAGAGCGTGGGGTTTGTCACCCGCGGGTTTAGCGCGACGGTGCTGAATTTGCTGCTGATAGCGCTGATGATTGCCCGTGCCCAGGGGAAAGCCAGCGAGGCCGAGGAGCAGCGCTATCTTGCCGAACTGCAGCGGCTGGCGGCGGCGATCCCGGATGTCATTGACCGCACCTCGCGGTTTATCGACAGGCATGGCGAAGCGCTGCGGGGCGGCGAGCGCTTCGTCGCCACCGGCTATGGCGCGCTGGTGGGCGTCGCCAAGGAGTTCGAAACCAAATTTACCGAAACGGTACGCGTGCCTTCCAGCGGTTTTGAACTTGAGGCCTATATGCACGGCCCCTATCTGGAAGCCAATGCTCGCCATGTGATGCTGTTTATTGAAGATGCGCCTGATGCGCGGAGCCGGGCGCTGCGGGACTATATGGCGCCGTCCATTGCCCGCGCCTTTACGCTGACGCTGAGCGATGAAGAGGATGCGCAGACGCTGGCGCTAAGCTGCCCGTGTGAACATCACCTGGCGCCGCTGCTGCTGATTGTTCCCGTCCAGATGCTGGCCTGGCATACCGCCGGCCTGAAAGGCATCGATCTGGCTAAACGTATTTTTGACGATTTTGATCGCGTCTTAAAAAGTAAAATCTGATTATTCAGGAGAAAACTATGTTGGGTTTTAATCAGGACGAGTACCTGACCAGTGCTCGCGAGATCATCGCTGCGCGCAAACAGGCGGAAACCGTTGCCGATGATATTTATCAGAGCGGCTGTAGCGCCTTATTTTTCGCCTCGGTGGGCGGTTCTTTGGCGCCGATGATGGCAATAAATGAGTTTGCAAAAGAATTAACCAGCGTGCCGGTTTACCTTGAGCAGGCGGCGGAATTAATTCATCGCGGACATAAAAAATTAAATAAAGATGCGGTGGTGGTGACGTTATCCAAGTCCGGCGATACCAAAGAGTCGGTAGCCATTGCCGAATGGTGCAAAGCGCAGGGGATTCGCGTGGTGGCCATTACCCGTAATGCCGATTCGCCATTAGCCGAGGCGGCGAGCTGGCATATTCCGATGTGCCACAAGAACGGCGTGGAATATGAATATATGCTGCTCTACTGGTTATTCTTCCGCGTCATTTATCGTCACGGTGATTTCGCGAATTACGATCGTTTTGCACGCCAGCTGGAATTGCTGCCGGAAAATCTTCTGCAGGCCAAACGCCAGTTCGATCCGCAGGCGGATAAAATCGCCGCTCAGTATCACGGCTGCGACTATATGATGTGGATCGGCGGGGCGGAAATGTGGGGTGAGGTCTATCTGTTCTCAATGTGTATTCTCGAAGAGATGCAGTGGAAGCGGACCAAGTCGGTAAGTTCAGCCGAGTTTTTCCACGGCACCCTGGAGCTGCTGGAAAAAGAGGTCCCGCTGTTCCTGGTCAAAGGCGAGGGTAAATGCCGGGCGCTGGATGAGCGCGTCGAACGCTTCGCTGAGAAGATCACCGACCATCTGGTGGTGATTGACCCGCGCGACTATCCGCTGAACGGCATTGATGAGGCTTTCCGCTGGATTATGGCGCCGTGCGTGGTTTCCACCCTGCTGGTGGACAGGCTGGCGGCCCATTTTGAACACCATACCGGGCATGACCTTAATATCCGCCGTTATTATCGTCAGTTTGATTACTAAGCTTTGCTGATGGCGGCCAGCCGGGCTGGCCGCTGCGCGATTCTCCGAGGCGCTTCCCATAAAATCATCGCCAAAACCAACGAAGTAAAAACCGATGGTAGAGTCCGGCTTTCCTTCTCTTTCAGGCAAGCGGACGGCCATGAAAAAACGGATGACCTCGACGCCGCACGATGCGGTCTTTAAGCGATTTCTTCGCCACCCGGAGACGGCGAATGATTTTCTCACGCTGCATCTGCCGGAAGCGATCCGCCAGCGGTGTGATTTTTCTACCCTACGGCTGGAGCCGGCGAGCTTTATTGATGAAGATCTGCGCGCCTGGTACTCGGACGTACTGTGGTCGGTACAAACCCCCTGCGGCCTGGGATATGTGTATGTGGTGATAGAGCACCAGAGTTCGCCGGATAACCATATGGCTTTTCGCCTGATGCGCTATGCGATTGCCGCGATGCAGCGGCACCTCGACGCCGGGCACAAAACGCTGCCGCTGGTGGTGCCGATGCTTTTTTATCACGGCGCGACCAGTCCTTATCCCTTTTCCCTGAACTGGCTGGACGAATTTGCCGACCCGCAGATGGCGAGGACGCTGTACGCCTGCCCGTTTCCGCTGGTTGACGTAACGGTGATGCCGGACGATGAAATCGTTCAGCACCGGCGGGTCGCTCTGCTGGAGCTGATGCAAAAGCATATTCGTCAGCGCGATCTCAGCGGGATTACGGAGTCGTTGGCGACCCTTGTGATGCTGGGATACACTAACCGCAGGCAGTTAAGAGTGCTGTTTCATTATATGCTGCAGTACGGCAACAGCGCCGATCCGAGCGTGTTTCTCCGCCGGTTGGCCCGCCGTCTGCCACACTATGAGGAGAGGTTGATGTCTATCGCTCAAAAGCTCAAGCAGGAAGGTCGGCAAGAGGGAAGGCAGGAAGGGATACAGGAAGGCCGACAGGAAGGCCGGCAAGAAGGGCGCCTGGAAGGCCTGCAGGAAGGGAGCCGGCGGGAAGCGCTGCGCATTGCCGGCAGTATGCTGCAGAACGGTTTAGATACCGAGACGGTACAGCGGATTACCGGACTGTCGGCGGATGAGCTAAAGCCGCTGCATGGCTAATTTCTACCCATCATCACCACGGCCCGGCGCAAAAAGCCGCCGGGCACGATGGCTTATCCTTCGCTTTTCACCACTTTGATTTCAACCATGCCAATGCCCAGCTGACGCGGAGAGTGGCCGAGAATATTGCCCTCGTTCGTGGACTGCGGGTCCGGCGGCGCAATCGTCAACGTATTGCTGCGCGACGGATTATCGAAATGCAGGGTGGTGGTGGTGACATCATTGGCCAGCGTTATCGTTTGTTCACTGTTGCCCACCCGTACCGGAATTGGCTTATTGGCATTCGGCCCGTAGGCTTTGGCGGTAATCACCAGATCGAATTTCTCCGGCAGCGGCTCTTTATATTCAATTTTCACTTCACTGCCGAGCTGGGCATTAGACCAGCGCCCCCAGGTTTCCGGTCGGGAGATGCCGCTGAACTGCTTGACCTCTTCCGGCGCGCCGGCGACGTTAAACAGGAAGCTATCAGCTTTATAGCGAATATCGTTATCGACGATCTTCAGCGTATCGACGTTGCCTTTATAACGCTCCATGTCGATAAGGGTATCTTTGAACGCGGTTTTACCTTGCCACTGGGTTTTGTCGACGCGCTGGACTTTCTGTTCGCCCCCCAGTTGGCCCTGCGAGACGCACCAGTCGGTAGAGAGCGCCACTTCCGGCGACCACAGCTGACCCATCTTGTAGCAGCGGTCGACCCAGACGAAGTTATCGCGCGGCGCGAAATCGGCCAGCTGGAAGCGCAGCGGCGCGGAGTATTCGCTTTCCGGCAGCGGCTCAACGCGCTTATCGGAGATACGCAGCAGCAGCGGCAGGCGGAAATGGCTGCCGGAGAAGGAGATCATATTCTTCTGTGAATCCACGGTGAAATTCTTCATCTCTTTGGGGAAATTCCACAGGCGGATGATATCCGGCTTCCACGCCAGCACCTTCTCTTTCATATTGAGGAACACGGCGGAGAGCGACTCGCCGGAAAGGCTGCTGCGGCCAAGGCCAATAAAGTTATCGCCGCCGAGGATATCGAGCACCGTCGCGCCGTTATCCATGGTATTACGCTTGATGGCCAGCGTATCCTGCTGGGGCTCATCGCCGCGCAGAACGAAAAACAGGTTGCTGCGATCCTGCTTATTCAGATAGTCCCAGGCGCTGTTTTTCATTGCCAGGTGATCGGATGACACCACGATGACCGTATTTTTGAACCACGGCGAAGCTTTAATCTTCTCGATTAACGCCGCGATATGCTCCTGACTACAGGAGACGGCGCTGAACGAAAGATTCTTTTTACCGTCCATATCGTAGCTTTTACGCTGGCAGGTGCGGGAGATAAAGCCATCCGGATGATGGGTATCGACCGTCAGCGCAAACAGCGAAAAGCGTTTTCCTGACTGCGAAAGCGCTTCGAATTTTTTCCAGGTTTCATCAAGAACCGTATCATCGTAGAACCCCCAGTCGTTACGATAGGTCGGATCGGCGACCGTGGTTTTTAGCTCTTCCGCGCCGTACAGATGATCGAAGCCGTGAGATTTAAGGAAAACGTCTTTTCCGGCGAAGCGCAGATTAGCGCCCTGCACAAAGTAGTTCTCATAACCCGAGTTTTTCAGGATATCTCCAAGGCAGATATTCTGCGGGAAAAAGCTGGAAACCGAGGCCGAGGCGTTGCCTTCAAACGGCGCAAACAGCGGGATCCCGCACTGGGAGGCGACCATTCCGGCAATCGTGTAGTCGGTACCGGGGAGCTGGGCGGTGTTGCTGAAGTCCAGCCCCTCGCTTTTCAGTTTGCCGAGCTCTGGGGTCAGGTTCGGGAACGCATCGTTATCAAAATAAGTGCGCTCAAGGCTTTCGCCGTAAATGTACACCAGGTTCAGTTTCGGGTTGGCGATGCTTTTTGACGGCTCTTTGTAGTAAGCCACAAAGTCAGGATCGCCATCGCGGGACTGGGATTTAACCAACTCGCTAATCTGGCGGAAGGCGGGGCTGGCATCCACTGACGCCAGCGCCAGAACCAGCGCCACCAGGCTATAACCAAAGTGATGAGGATGATGCCGGCGACGGCGGAGCACCCAGCCGAGTGCGCCAAATACCGCGACCAGCGCGACGACCAGCCCCACGCCCGGCAGAATATATTTGCCCACGCCAGCGCCCGTCAGGCTGTTGGTCAACGTATAAAGTACCGCGTCATTGATACCGTCGCCGGTGAAGTAATTGCTGGCGTAGAGGGTAATATTCAGAACAACGAACAGGCCCAGCACCGTGAGGGTGGCGGCGAACCACCAGGTATTACGACCGGCTTTTAATGCGTAAATCATCACCGAAGCAAGAAACAGGGCGATGGATAACAACTCTGACACAGCTCATCCTCATTCACGCCAGCTGTCGGCTGGCCAGATAGATCTTTTTTCACGCTACACTGTAATTGCAGCGCAATATTGCCGCAATTGTATCGTCATGAATTTGTGCTGTGGTTCAGAATTGGTTTAGAAATCGCCGTTTTTGAACTGCCTCACATCCAGTCAGCCAAGGGATTTGGGGGAAAGATGTTAAAAAACAGACGTTGCCGCCGCGCAGGCCAGGGTAACCCGCCAAACGCGGCATTAAGAGGATAAAATCAGGAGAGGAAGCTCACGCCCTGTTTTAAGACCAGGTCGCAGGCTTTGGTTTTCACTTTTTCCGCCAGCGGGCTGCTGCCAAGGGTGTTCAGATTCAGCTGCTGGCCGTCTTTACTGGTCAGCAAGCCCTGAAGGCCCTCAAGATAGCTGGTGTCCTCTTTTTGTTTTTCCGGCGTGCTGAGACCCAGCTTATCCAGAACCTGATTTTTAACGTTTTCGGTATTGGTAACCGAAGCCAGCTTCTGTTTCGCGCAGTAAGACATAATCCCGGCGGCATTATTCATGCTGCTGGAAGTCAACGACTGGCTGCCGCCGTTGAGCAAACCGGTCAGCGAAGAGAGGGACATACCGCCGCTTTGCTGGCTTCCGCTCTGACTGCTGAGTTGGTTAGCGGCGCTGGAGAGCGAATCCTGCCAGGAGGTGGCGTGCGCGCCAAAGGTCAATAAAGCGCCGGCCACCATTGCCGTGCGGAACAACGTTTTTGCAGATTTCATAGACGTACTCTTCGCCGTGACTGAATAATCCCCTGATTATAACGCCGGCGGGGTTCAGAAATATCTTAATACTCTTTTCCGGTTACGCGATCGCGGTAGCTGTCCCAGTTGAAGTTAACCCACAGACTATTGCCCAGCCGCATCCGGTCCATCACGCGCTCGCCGAGCAGCTTGTTCATCTCGTCCATGGTGCTGTTGGTTAACATACCGGTAGGGCGCTTTGACGAAGAGCGGCGATCGACGATCTGGTTAATTATCACTTTTTCGTAGCGTGATTCCGTCTGCATGCCGATTTCGTCAATCACCAGCAGGTCCACCTTGCTCAGGTCGGTGAGCAACTGCTCTTCGCTGGTTTCCCGGTTGCCAAAGGTATCTTTCATCGCTGACATGATATCGGCGACGGTGATAATCAACACCGACTTACCCCGAAGCAGCAGTTCGTTGCAGATCGCGGCGGCGAGATGGTTTTTTCCGGTACCCGGTTTGCCGGAGAAGATAAAGCTGGCGATATTGCCGTCGAACTCCTCGACGTACTGGCGCGCTCGGGACAGCGCAATCATCTGGCCCTCACACTCCACCCGGTAGTTATCCAGCGAACAGTTCTGATGCAGCGGGCGGATGCCGGAGCGGTTAAAGGTTCGCTGCATTTTCATGGCCCGGTTTTCGCGTTCCAGCGCCTCAGAACGCAGCTTGCCCTGTTCTTTTTGCCATGCCAGCAGCTCCTCACCTGTCTTAAACGCGGGTTCGACATGGGCTGGCATCATCTTTTGCAGGCGCTTCATTAAATCGCCGACATTTTTCATGCTCATCCTCGGAATCCTCGTGGAATGTGATTATCAGGTTCGCTAATCGCGTTGACGTCCCGGCGCGGCTGGCCGCCGTTGCTGGCCCGGCCAATCTGTACGCTGCGCGCCAGCTTCTGCTGCCACTGGACATGATGAAAGACTTTACCTTCAGCCTGCCAGTAAGCGACAAATGCCGCCAACTCTTCCGGCGTAACGGGCTGGCTCAGGGCGATGCCCCACAGCGCGGCCAGGCGCTGAAAATCCGCATCCGGCTGCCAGTCGGCGTACATCGGAAATTTCCCCATCGGAACCGCAACGGGGGTCGCCGTCGGCTCGTCAAAAAACTGCGCGTCCAGCGCAATATCGCTGTTAGGACGCGCGAGTTTTGCTTCCAGCTCCAGCAGCTGCGCCAGACGCTCCGGAGTCAGCGCATAGAATGCGGGGGCGTTGTTGGCAAATACGGCGACGGCGCCGCTGGCCGATTTTGCCAGTACCGCTGCGTGATCCTGCATGAAGTCATCCAGACCGCTAAAATCGGTAGTTAATATTCGTGAAGACATAAATCAATCTCAACTCTGAACAACTAAAAAGAGAGGGGTAGCTGCACACATAGTAGCATAGAGGTCGCTCAGGAAGGAGCGCCGCGGGCGACCCGGCGGCGCGATTAGCTAGACGCGCGGACGCTTGCGATACAGCCAAAGCCCGGGGATAGACAAGCCAATGGATAATGCGCCAACGATCGATGAAGCCTTAAGGAAGTTGCTCAGCAGCATAATCATCATCTCTTCCGAGTAGCCGAAATGGCTGATTTTCACCGCTGAAATCATCGCGGTATAGGCGGAGATGCCGGGGAACATCGGGATCACCGCCGCTACGGTAAAAATCTTCGGGTGCGCCAGATACCAGCGGGACCACTGGATACCGATGCTGCCAACCAGCAGTGCCGCCATAAACGTCGCCCACTCAATATTAAAACCCGCCGTCATCATGACCATGCGCGAGCCGTGGCCGATAGCGCCCAGCAGCGCGCACCAGCGCAGCGCCCGCTGCGGGACGTTGAACACCATGGCGAACCCGACGGCGGGAATGGCTGCCAGCATCATATCCAGCGCCAGTTCGTAGAGATAGAAAATTATGCCCATCCGCGTAGCCCCCACATCGTCATCGCCATCACCACGCCGATACAGGTGGCGAGCGTCAGCAGGCTGGCAATGGCCCAGCGCGCCAGACCGGTGTTGATATGCCCCTTAAACATGTCGGCAACGGCGTTGATCAGCGGAAAACCGGGTACCAGCAGCAGCACGCTGGCGGCCATCGCGATCGTCGGCGTGCTGGCGAAAGCCGGCAGGCGCAGCATCAGCCCGGAGATAGTCGTTGCGACGAAGGCGGTGAGGCAAAAGTTGATTTGCGGATGCATTGAACGATGGGTGAGTACCTGGCGAATATACATGGCTACCGTACTGGCGCAGAAGGTGACCAGCGCACCGTCCCAGCCGCCGTTGTTAAGTTTGCAAAAGCAGGCGCAGGAGAGGCCGACCATGAAAACCAGCAGCCAGCGCGGATAGCGCAGCGGCTTGATTTGCGCGAATCGCTTTTCGACATCCTTATAATCCAGCAGCTTATGCTCTGCCATAATCACAATATGCTGAACCTCCGTGACGACGTGCATATTGATGCCGCGATCGGTGTTTTTTCGCGTTGAGGTCAGACACTCCCCATTCTTAATGGTGGTGAGAACAATCGCATTCGAAGAGATGGCGCTTTCCACGCTATCCATCCCTAAGGCCAGACCCAGACGGGTTGAGAGCTCCTCAACCAGCGCGCTTTCCGCGCCGTGTTGTAATAAGAAAAGACCACATTGAATACACAATCGCGTGATAGCGCGCTGAGTTGCCCGATCTGCTTGCATAAATACCTGCTGTCCGTGATGCCCGTTGCCGTAGTGTCTGGCGATACTTTTACCTGAAGTCTTGTTTTAGCTGAGCGGTCAGGATCAAACAATGTGTAAAAAACCACCCGCTCTACGGGAACCCTCAAATTTGAACTCTGCCACACTTCCGCAAGATTGGTGAAAAGTCCAATTTTTGCACCCGTTTCTCCCTTCTTTTTCCCATCAGAGTTATCAAAAATGCAAATTCAAACTTTTAATAAACAAAAAACAAACAAATAATTAACCATGCTGAGGCGATGCGATGAAAACACAGGTGGCGATTATCGGAGCGGGTCCGTCGGGACTCCTGCTGGGGCAGTTATTACATCACGCCGGGATTCAGACCGTCATCCTTGAGCGACAGACGTCTGAGTATGTGCTGGGGAGGATCCGCGCGGGAATTCTGGAAAGCGGAACGGTAGAACTGCTGCGCGAAGCCGGGGCGGGGCGGCGAATGGATGCGGAAGGGCTGGTCCATCACGGTGTCGAATTTTTGTTTGAGGGCAAGCGCGTACCGGTTCCGCTGACGGAACTGACGGCAGGCAAAAGCGTGATGGTGTATGGCCAGACTGAAGTGACGCGGGATTTGATGGCGGCGCGGGAGGCATGCGGGGCAGCGACGATTTATGGCGTCAGCGATGTCACCATTAATGAGGCAAAAAGCGATCGACCGTCGGTCTCTTTTATCAGCAATGGCGAAAACTGCCGCCTTGAGTGCGACTTTATTGCCGGCTGCGACGGCTTTCACGGCGTGTCCCGCCAGAGCATCCCGGCAGGGGTGCTGAAAGAGTACGAGAGCGTCTGGCCGTTTGGCTGGCTCGGGCTGCTGGCCGATACGCCACCGGTGAACCCGGAGCTGATTTACGCCCACCACGAGCGGGGGTTTGTGCTCTGTAGTCAGCGCTCACTAACTCGAAGCCGCTATTATCTGCAGGTACCGCTTAGCGAAAAGGTGGAGGAGTGGTCTGATGAACGCTTCTGGACTGAGCTCAAGCGGCGTCTCCCTGATGAGCTGACCAATAAGTTAGTAACCGGTCACTCACTTGAGAAGAGTATCGCGCCGCTGCGCAGCTATGTAGTGGAGCCGATGCAGTACGGGAGGCTATTTCTGCTGGGAGATGCGGCGCATATCGTACCGCCTACCGGGGCGAAGGGGCTGAATCTCGCGGCGTCCGATGTGAACTATCTTTGGCGGATCCTGCGTGAGTATTATCACCATGGCCGTATTGACCTTTTAGCAAGCTACTCGCGTTTGGCGCTGGATCGGGTGTGGAAAGGTGAGCGATTCAGCTGGTTTATGACGCGTCTGCTGCATGATTTTCCGCAACAAAGCGAGTTCGACAGAAAAATGCAGGCGGCGGATCGTCGCTACTATCTTGAATCACGCGCCGGGTTAACCACTATCGCTGAAAACTATGTGGGTCTGCCGATGGAACGCGTGGCGTAATAGAAAAGGCTCTGGAGTCGTGATGCAGGCAGCGAGTACCATTCCCGTTTTCAAACTGTATGGCGAAGATCAGGGCTGGCCAACGCCCGATCTTCTGCACTGTGAGTCCATACTCCAGCGCAGCCATCTTTATGAATGGCATATCCGCGTGCATCAGCACGCAGAGCTGGTGCAGCTACTGTATCTGCATAAAGGGCAGGCGGAGATTGAAATCGAAGGCGCGACGACCGTGATGACGGAGTCCTGTATTCAGGTGGTTCCGGCGCTATGTATTCATGGATTTCGCTTTTCGCCGGGTACGGAGGGCTACGTTTTGTCGCTGGCGCTGCCGCTGCTCGGAAGCCTTGAAAATCAGTTTGGCAGTCAGCTGGATGTGCTCGGCCACCCGCGTTGCGTGCCGGTGAAGAGCTCCCGGGGCCATATCCGGGCGCTGTTTACCGCTTTGCAAGAGGAGTACCGCGAAGATTACGATGCGCGCGAAATGATGCTTCATTCACTGCTGGGAGCGCTGTTGGTCTGGCTGAATCGGCAATATCAACCGCAGCTCATAACGGAGGACAAAGCGGAACGTAAGCGGAGCGTCATGCGTCATTTCTCGCGCCTTATCGAAAGCCACTATCGTGAACATATGCCATTAGCCGGGTATGCCAGGGAGGTGGGGGTGTCTGCGACTCATTTGAATTATTTGTGTCATGAATTTTATGGCTGCAGCGCACTGGGAGTTTTACATCAAAGGTTGATGCTTGAGGCGCGTCGCAACCTGCAGTACACCAGCATGACTATCGCTCAACTTTCTGATTACTTAGGGTTTACTGATGCGGCCTATTTTTCTCGCTTCTTTCGTCGCTATAGCGGTGAATCACCAAAAGTATTTAGGAAAAAAATAAAATAAATAAATCTTTATTTAATATATCTTAAGTTAGCGTATCTAACGACGATGTTAACCATTTCTAATTTATTGATGACAACTACCTGTGTTAATGTTAATCATTGGTATGGATAACAGCAATATGTTACTCCTCATTATTAAGTTGGCTTTAGGGTGCGATATCGCGCACCCGCCAGGGATGATAAAGATTCATTTGGGCAAAATAATTACGATGACTATTAAATTATGCATCCAATTGTTTTTCCGCCGGCGGTGAGTCTTCGACAGGAAGCGGAGGGTTTATGTTACCAGGACAAGGTAAGTTCGGCATTATTATCAGCAGAATACCGGTTATGCAGTCCGGCTTAAAAGCCATCGTTGGGGAGCATCTCCCTGATTATGAATTGAGTTTTTGTCGTTCTCAGGATGAGCTAACCTTGCTGCAGCTGCGTCGTGCAGTGTTAGTCATTGCTGACTTGTCCGGTGAAATAGAGCATCCAAGAAATATTTGCGAACATTACTACTCTTTAATGACTCAATACAGGGATATACACTGGGTCTTTATGGTAGGCAACGCCTGTTTTCCGTTAGCTGTTCAATTATTAATGCGTCCTGAAAGTACATTAATTTCGGACAGCGAGCCGGTAAAACGTCTCATTGAGGTTGTGCGCGCGGGTGGACTTGCCGCTGAACGAATTAGCCAGACGTTGTTCTCTCCTGAGGTAGAACGCATCGATGAAGAACCGCAAAAGCTGGTTATTCTGACTCTTTCTGAGCGTAAGGTGTTGAGGCTTCTTGCAAAAGGATGGGGAATTAATCAAATTGCTGCTTTATTGAAGAAGAGCAATAAAACCATAAGTGCGCAGAAAAATAGTGCTATGCGCCGCTTATCTTTGCGTAGTAATGCAGAGATGTATGCCTGGATTAATAGTGCACAGGGAATGAAGGAGCTGAATATTTATTCAGCCTATGGAGATCAAACAGAATGGAAAAAGACCTCACAACAAGATATGTCGCTATCGTAGAGAAATGTGCGATGACAGAAGTGGCGCTTCGCCACATATTAATTAATGAAAGTGGTAAGAATTATCGTATTCAGTTCTTTAAAGATACGATGGCATTAAAACGGGAGTTTCAGGCGAGAGATTTTTCTGCGATTATTTTTTCACTTTCAGGTAACCGCAGATCCCGACTTGAAAGCTTGCTCTTTCTCCATGAGATCGCGCGTTATTGTCCCGACACGCAAAGAATTATCTTAGCTAATGATGAAGCGGAAATGCGTTTGGTCAGCCATCTGACGCCTTCTCGCTTACACGGTATTTTGAATAAATCGGCCTGTCGGCTACAGCTGCAGGAGTGCTTGCTTCAGCTTCTCGATCGTAGCTATCCGGCGAATGAGAGCTCGTTAAGCCAAAAGCAGAGTATCTATAGCCAACTTTTGAGCCCAACGGAACATACCATCCTGCGATATATGTCTTATGGCTACTCGTTGCCGGAAATAGCGACGCAGCTGGAACGCAATATCAAAACGATTCGGGCCCATAAGTTTAACGCCATGACCAAGCTCGGCGTCAGTTCTGATATGGGACTACTGAGCGCGGCAGACATACTCATGCGCCTGTCGGCGAATAATGATGATGCCACGGTGATGCGCCTTGCTCAGTAACCTCAGCGGTCTGTTAAAGACACACGTCAATCCACTTAGCATCAGTCAGCTGCGCCAACCGTTCAGGTGAAATACGAACGGCGCTATATATTGAACCTGCTGCTGGCAGCACTTCCGGGTACTGCCTCAGTGAGATATCGCAGTACACAGCCAGCGGAACTTCCAGGCCAAATGGGCAGACGCCGCCAATGGGGTGTCCCGTTAGCGTAATGACCTCATCGCTGCTTAGCATACGGGCTTTAGCGCCAAAGGCTTCCTTTAGCTTTTTATTATCCAGGCGCGCATCGCCTTTCGCGACAACGAGAACAACCCTTTCTTTTATTTTTAAAGACAGGGTCTTGGCGATTTGCCCGGGTTCAACGTTATGCGCCGCTGCGGCTAACGCTACCGTGGCCGTGCTCTGAGTAAGTTCGATGATTTCGATATCGGGGGCGTGGTCAGTAAAAAACTGCCGCACGGACTGCAGACTCATTGGAATCTCCTGATTAAGGCTTGTTAAAAATCTGTCACAAGCTTCGCAAAGTGTAAATATCCATGGTAGAGAATCAAGATTCTTTTTAATTTCTGGATCTCCTTCACATTCACCGCAACCGGTTACTGTAACCGGTTGCGGTTATTCACGGAGACAGGAATACTGACAAGGTAACTTCCCTGCGTCACCTATAACAAAGAGCCGAAGATGAATCGAACCTGGTTGAGCAGTCGGGCCAGCAGGCTACCCGATTGGGTAACCCCCTCGCCGAAGCGGGTTCATCATAACGGCAAGATAATCGTTGTTGGGCCTGTTCATCTAGCCTGTCAGGAGGGCTGCTATGTCTGCTAACCATGCTGCATTTAATCTGATATTTCGCTTCGTAGAAAATTACATCAGCCCTGTCGCTGGACGCATCTCGTCTCAGCGCCACGTTATGGCAATCCGCGACGGTTTTATCTCCGCCATGCCGTTTATGATTGTCGGCTCTTTTCTGCTGGTATTTGCGTATCCGCCGTTTTCACCGGATACCACATGGGGATTTGCCCGCGCCTGGCTGGATCTGGCAAAAGAGTTTGAAGGACGAATTCTGACGCCGTTCGATATGACGATGGGCATTATGTCGATCTACATTTGCGCCGCGATCGCCTATAACCTCGGCAAGCATTACGAAAAAACCAATCAGCTCGACCCCTTTATGTGCGCCATGCTGTCGATCATGGCCTTCCTGCTGGTGGCGGCGCCAAAAACGAACGGCAACCTGCCGGTAGATAGCCTGGGAGGAACGGGCATATTTACGGCGATTCTGGTGGCGGTCTACTGCGTTGAAATGATGCGCTTCCTGAAGGCGCATAATATCGGTATTCGCCTGCCGGATCAGGTGCCGCCGATGATCAAAAACTCGTTTGATCTGTTGATCCCGGTACTGGTTGTCGTCCTGACGCTCTATCCCCTGAGCCTGCTTATTCAGCATCATTTCGATATGCTAATCCCTCAGGCGATTATGGCTATCTTTAAGCCGCTGGTTTCCGCAGCGGACTCCTTACCCGCAATTTTGTTGGCGGTTCTGGTGGGCCACCTGCTGTGGTTTGCGGGGATCCACGGTGCGGCCATTGTTTCCGGCATGCTGCAAATGTTCTGGCTCACTAACCTCGGCATGAACCAGCAGGCCCTGGCTCAGGGGGCTCCGCTGCCGCATATCTTTATGGAAGCGTTCTGGACATTCTTTATTGTGATTGGCGGTTCAGGGGCGACGATGGGGCTGGTATTCTGCTATCTGCGCAGCCGCTCCGCGCATCTGCGTTCGATTGGCCGTCTGAGCGTGGTGCCAAGCCTGTTTAACATTAACGAGCCGGTTATTTTTGGCACCCCTATCGTGATGAACCCGGTGTTCTTTATTCCCTTCCTGCTGGCGCCGATGGTTAACGCCGTACTGGCCTGGGCGGCAATGAAGCTGGATCTTATCGGCCGGGTGATTTCGGTTGTTCCGTGGACTGCTCCGGCGCCGATTGGCGGCGCGTGGGCGCTGGGGTGGGATTTCCGGGCGGCGATTCTGGTGGTCGTCCTGGCCTGCGTTTCGGCGATTATCTACTTCCCGTTCTTCAAGGTGTACGAGAAACAGCTGCTCGCGCAGGAGGCCGAAGAGGCGCAGCGCATGGCGGAAGAGAGTCAGCAAACGGCATAAAAACAAACGGGCGGCTGAATAGCCGCCCGTTTGTTTTCACCATCGATTATTTCAGCGTACAGTCCCCGCACTGCTGTACGTCCGGCAGGCGATAGCGCTGGCAACAGGTGCGGCGCACGAGCTGCCCTTCACGTAAAACCACCGTACGCCACAGCGGGTTATCCTCACCGCCTGATAGCTGTTTGTTGAAGAAGAAGAGCTGACGCAGCGCGGCCACTTTTTCATCTCCGACCAGGGTTCTCATTTCCCCGAGATACCAGTTAATCAAATAACCCGTATTGCTCCAGATAAGTTTGCCATTGATATCGCCAGTGGCTTCAAGCGCCTGCACCACGGGTTGCAAAGCGGTGGTGACCAGCTTTTCCATCCGGGACTGCGCGGATTCTGCCGAGGAAGTACCTGCTGAATGGATATCAATCCAGAAACAGGCGGCACGGCCTGTTTCATGAAACTCGACGCGAAAATGCTCCGGCGCCAGGCTAACGGCGCGTTCTTCACTCAACAGCGCCAGCATTAAAGGGGGCACCAGTAAACCGATGTACCATTGTGCCCAGAGGGATAGCAGCGGTTTTTGCTCACGGGCTTGCCCGGGCTGGTTGCGATAAATATGGTCAGAATACGTCGCGATTAACGAACTCAGCGTCGCGGGCTGCGACCACTCAGCCAGGGTGAGGGCATGGTGAGGGGCTTCTTCATTCAGACGGATAAAATCCAGCAGATGCGGACGTAACGCGGTAATCTTGTCCCGTATTGCGTTCGCCAGTTCACGCTCAGCCGAAGGGAGCGGAGCCCGCCAGATGATCTCATTGTTGAATGCAAGTGAACGGTAAGCCATCGGTGCCAGATACAAATCTAAATGATAATGATTTCTGATACTAATGCCGCGGCACCGGCTTGGCAAGAGATTTGTCCGCGCGGCGACGCCTGCCGCGCGGTAAAGGCCTAGCTGGTGAGAATAATGTTACGTCCCATATTTTTGGCTTCGTAGAGCGCGTTGTCCGCCCGTTTCAGCGCGCTGTCGATATCCGCATCCATCAGCGGCGTCATGCCGATACTGATGGTCACGTTGGTCGCGACGCTTTCATTAAACATATGCGGGATTTTTAGATCGTAGACCCGCTGGCGGATGCGCTCTGCGGCCTGAAGGGCGTTTTCCGCACTGCTGCTGGTCAACAGCACCATAAACTCCTCGCCGCCAAAGCGGGCAACGATGTCGCGCGAGCGCACGGCGTTACGAATGGCGGCGGAGACCTGAATCAAAGCCTGGTCGCCCATCATATGCCCGTAGTGGTCGTTGTAGGCTTTGAAATGATCAATGTCCAGTAGCAGAACGTAATGCCCGTCGCCGTCGAGAGAAAGAATGGTGTCCAGCCGGTTTTGTAAGCCCCGCCGATTATACAAACCGGTAAGCGGATCCAACATACTGAGATCGTTAAGGGTATTGCGTTCCTTCAGCAGCTTATCCATGAGCCCCTGCGTGAATACATCGCTGCGTTTCTGAATAAGGCTTTGCAGGGTGATACCGGCAATAGGCAACAGAAAGCACCAGGACATGCGCAGCCATTGTTCTCCTCCGCCAAGAATCAGGCAGATAAGGTATGTGGGTAAAGAGTGCAAAGTAAAGCCAATGATATTGCTGGAAAAAGCAATGGTGCCAATAAATAACACGCTTAATAAGGCGATCACCAGGTAGTTAAAATGCGGCGGCCCCATCACCATTGCTTTTAGCGCAACGTGCCACGCCCAAAGCAGGCCAAATAGCAGAGAAATAACCGGAATATTTATTTTGTGCTGAGAGAATTTACAGTGCCATAGCAGCAGGACCGTGCTGCAGGCAACTATCAGAAAACAGGGTAATGTAAAAGTGATGACGGTAAAGAGCGGGCTGACAAGGGATAAGACGGATGAAACTAAATTAAGCAGTAAAAATAGCCGTAAGGAATACTGATATTTCTGTTCGTAATGGGAGCGCCAGGATTGTGCAGTCATGTCGGAGTTGTCATTATTAATCGTTAAAATTCAATGTGATGTTAGTTTGAAGTGAATAATAAAAAACAGTGCGCAAAATAAGGTTTTTACGAAATAATCAGATAATTTAATATATTATTTTTTGCCGCTTAATTTATCACCTTCATGAATGTATGTCATTACCACAAACGTAAAGAATAAGGACGCGCTATTTTCCCGGGATGACAAATGATAAAAATTACCATATGATATTGGTTATCATTATCGTTGTGAGAGGCGAAAACATGTTGCAGCGAACTTTAGGGAGTGGATGGGGCGTGTTGATCCCTGGCGTACTGATTGCCGTCCTCGGGTTTGCCGATTTGTCGGTAGATGCCTGGCGCGGATTGGTGACGCTGGGAATGCTCATGTCAGCGGTGATGATTTGGCACCGTCAGCTAAGGCACTTTATTCTGCTGCCATCATGCGTGGCGCTGGTCAGTGGGATGATGCTGGTAATAATGAATTTGAAGCTGATGGGATAAAACGGAAGGGTAAGAATATTGGTGCGAGGGGGGGGACTTGAACCCCCACGTCCGTAAGGACACTAACACCTGAAGCTAGCGCGTCTACCAATTCCG